>CAZLOQ010000080.1:0-24601 GCA_964561125.1 uncultured Chitinophaga sp.
CACCGTGGACGCAAGGGCCGCCTATAAGATCCCGTATTTGAGAGACACTACACTAATGAACCCGTTGTTAGCCCTGATTCCTGCTTCTGCGGCTGAAATATTCCCCCCCGCCCATTCGCCATTGGGCAGAAGGACGCCATAGGCAACCACGCTGGAAATTGACAGGTCCGCGCGGATAAATGGCGACGTAATGCTGCCCCCAGTTGCCGTCTGCGATGCCGATGGAATCTGGCCCGCGAGAATGTTTCCGATGCTTCCGGTGTATGCGACAATCGTGCCTGTGACGTCGTTAGCCGCCCTGACGCTTCCAATTCCCCAGTCGGCTCGAACCGTGGCGTTATTATTCGCACCCGACCAGACATCGCCGATGTAGCTGGCAGCCACAAGACCATCAACGCCCGTCTGCCCGGAAACGCGCATTACCGACTCGTCTGCTTCCAGCAGAATGGAGACTCGCCCCTGCAGTGCTTCCACGACACCTACAATTCCACTTGATAGAACGATTGCATCAACATCACTCTGCTCCGACGCGATGCGCCAGATATCCTGAGCAGCGATTGCGGCCGATAACTTCCCGAATTTTGTCGTGATGCCTTTGTTGTTGGGTGCAGAATGCTGCAGGTACGGATCGTCCTTGCCGAATCCGACTCGTCCTGATGCTGTGATGCTGCCGGCCAGATTCATCTGAGCATAAACAGCGCCGATATGAGCGCCTGCGCTGATCGCAGACGACATAGACTGCCCGGTCCAGACACTGTCGATGGAATCACCAGCAGATATCGGGGCCGTCCAGATCAGGTTTTGCTGTCGAGTTTCGGAACGATGATCCCAGGGGTTCAGCGGCCCGTAAGCCGCGAATCCGATGCGGCCTCCGGCCTTCAGAGTGCCTTCAGTGACCTCAACGTGAGTATTGCCACCATTCCACGGCCCCGCCATCTGCGCATAGTCAATATTCCCATTTGAGAAGCCCGCTTTGAATGTCCCGAAAAATGCATGCAGAAACCGGATATTTCCGGCTGAGACAGGTTCTTCAATGTTGCCATAGTCGGACACGACGTTTGCAAGGCCTGGAGCGCTGATGGGAGAGATAATGTCGCCAGCGGTACCGATGGAGATGTCGCCGGTAAGATTGCCTGTCAGATGTGTTTGTCGTCCTGGTGCGAGTTCCGAATTTCCCACACCAACACTGATGTTGCCCGAGATGAAACGAATGTAGACCCGGCCGGTGATCACAACCGCGATGCTGCCGGAGTGGCAGTACACAGTGGATTTGTCTTTCGTATAACTGGATCCGGTTGAAAGGAACTTCGCGCCAATCCGGACGGTCCCGACGTCCCAGGATCCGATGCTGTTCGTGGCCTTATAGTAGAATTTTGTCGGTTCGCCGCCGGCTTGCAGAAATGCGGCCTCCATACCCGGATAGAATTCATAGCGAACGATCGTCCCGTCCAGAAAGGCGGTCCCGTAGGTACCCTTCCACGATCCGACCTGTGCGAGCGACAAAGATGGGTGCCCACCATCGTTCAGACCGGTGAATGCACCTTCGACCGGCCCGTCGCTTCCTGCGGTCCCATTAAAGCCACCCGCCGAAGGCGGATCCGGCTGGTTCTCAGGGGGCGTTGGCTTTTCGTATTCAAATTCATTGCCGGCTGCAATGAAGACCTTAAAACTCGCTTCCGCACCAAAGCTGTCCCAGGCCTTTGCAGACACAACACAGCCGGCACTGCCTTCAAAAACGGCGCTGCCGGCTGTAAATGCCATCCCGCCCTCGTAGTCGATCTGAAGCTGGCCGATGGGAGTCTCAACTAGCTGCACCTCACCCGGGGAGGCACTGAAGTGGATTGCATCACCATCGAAATCATTCGCGAAGGATGTCGCAGTGTCCCCGATTGGTCCGACCATCGATGTCTCCCTGGTACCATCGAGACGAAACAATGTGTGTAAGACCACACCGGTCAATGTCTTGGCCCCGACGACAGGAGCATTGTTTACATAGTCCGCCGAGATGATCGAGTCCGACCAGACGCCGCCCGATGAGATGCGGACGGTCGCGGAGATTCGCCCCGAGCCTGAGGAAACCGGTGCTGTTATCTGATAAGCACCGGAGGGGTTTATCGTAATACGACCGCCGCCTAAAAGGGGTATTGCGGCGGAGCCCGGCGTCACTGGAAGCCAGGAATCACCGGTGCGAACGGACAGACTCTGCCCTGGCGCGACAGAAAGTTCTCCGGCTGCAGTTCCGCCGGGACGAACTGAGTGGCGGCGGATGCTTGACTGAGGTGCATTCAGGCTGTCAACGGGCGCGTCTCCGGTAAGAAGAGGAGATGTCTCGAAAGACCACGGCCTCGTATTGAAATCGATGCTGCTGTTGTTGCCGTAGGACGGCGTGTACTGCGACGCGGAGTCGACAACCAGGAAGGAGTATTGAATAGTCTGGGAATCCGCGGTTCCGTCAGACAGGGTAAACTGAATGCTGTCCCGTCCGATGAAACCGTGGACATAACTTCCCGACGAATTACCGCTGGACGGCGGTGCGGGAGTTGGCGTGTAACGAAACCGATTGTTCCCCAGGGCCTGAACGGTGCCATGTTCCGGCTGAACCGCGACAGAAACGTCCACGGAATCCGCGTCGGGGCTTGTCACAAATCCACTGGCCGTCGAGATCTCGAACTCGACATTACCGTTTTCGGTGAGCGTGAAACTGCGGTCAATGCCCCAGACGGGCGCATTGGTGACTTCGATTTCAATGGTGGCAGCGTCGCTGTTGACCAGGCCGTCGGAAATAACGTAGGTCAGCTCGGTCGTGCCGACGAAACTTCCGGGATTGAACGTCCATGTGCTGCCGGACTGCGTCAGCGTGCCGTTGGGGCCGTTGGTGACGGAGACGATCTGCAGTAGGTCACCGTCGAAGTCGTAATCATTCCGGAGCAATTGATCAGCAGTGAATGAAAGGCTTGTGTGATGGTCAATCGAAAATGAATCCAAAAGCGCCAATGGAGCTTCGTTATTGACGGAGACCGTCACCTTCACCGGATCGCTCCAGGCGTACCCATCAAATCCTCGGACGGTGAATTCATCGGTTCCAGTAAATGTACCGGACGACGGCGTGTACGTAACAGCGCCGGAAGAGGACACGGTTGCCGTGCCATGAGCGGCATTCGTGACGAGTTGAAACGTGACGGAGTCCTGTTCCATATCGAAGACAGTGTTTCGGGATCCGAGATCATAGCTGTATCGCCTGAGGCCATTGGACTGAACTGCGCCGTCAGCATACGTTGAATAGAATTGCCGATCTCGAAGTACAGGAGCACTGTTGTTGACAGCGATGGTTGTCGTTACTGGTTCGCTCCAGCCGATGCCGTCACCAACTCGCCAGGTAAAGGAATCAACGCCCGCAAATCCGGACTGCGGCTGATACGTGTACCCGCCATTCGGCTTGCCGGAACTTTGAGAGAGTGTCAGCGTTCCATGTTCCGGCTGAGTTACGATCTGTAATGACAGCGGATCGCCGTCTGTGTCCAAAACCTGTTCCAGAAGTCCGGGTTGCTGAACCGTCAGTGACTGTCCGGCGTCCAGCGAGTGATAGGACGGTCGAGCCGTCGGGGCGGAATTGAGCACTGTGATTCCAACAACAGCCGGTTCGCTGAAACCCACTCCATCCGTCACTCTAAACGTCAGTTCGTCAGTGCCTGCAAAGTCAGCGGCAGGCGTATAAGTCACGCTGCCCGTGAAACGGGCCGGAACGTCGTTGCTGCCTCCGCTGATCAGATTTGAGTACGTAAGCGAACCGTGTGTGGGAGGATTGACGAGTTCATAAACCAACTGATCACCGTCGCTGTCGAACGCGGCGAGATTGAGCGCCGTTTTCGAACCGTGCTGCAACGTCGCAATCGTTCCGGTGGCGACCGGCAGAGCATTTTCCACATTGATTGCAAAGACAATCTCGCTGCTGTAGGCGGCTCCGTCATAAACTTTGGCACGAAACGTATCACGCCCCGAGAAACCAGCATCCGGGGTGTATGTGAATGTGCCGTTGGCCGCAAGATTCAAAACGCCGTGCGGAGTCGTCTGCACGACAGACACTGTGAGCGAATCTCCGTCGGCGTCAGAAGCTGTGGCCTTGATTCCGGCACCATTCACCTCAAGGACTTCACCACTGCCGGTTCGCCAGGAATTCGCAAGAAGCGTGGGCAACTGGTTTGCGACATTGATCGTCAGCGTTGCTGTGTTGCTGTGGCTGATACCGTCGCTTGTTCTCCACGTGAACGAATCAAGTCCCGCGTATCCGGAGGCGGGAACGTAAGAAAAGTGGCCGTCGGCAAAGAATGTCAAATCGCCGTGTGACGGCGCGGACACTACGGAATACTGTAGTGCATGTCCTTCATTGTCGCCGGAAGCACTGGCCATCCGGCCGGACGTCACAGTGAGGACTGATCCCTGATGCACTTCCTGAATGAGTCCGATTGACCATGGTGCGGAATTGACGACCTGGATCTCCGCCGTCGCGGTGGCCACCCGTCCACCCGAATCAGTCAGGCGATAGGTGAATGAATCAGTTCCGACAAACGGAGTCGCGCCCGCCTGAGGTGAGTAGGAAAATGAACCGTCACTGTTCAGGTACAGACTGCCGTGCGACGGACCGCTGACCACGGTGGTATTGGCAGTGCCCTTGAATGTATCGTTGGCTGAAAGTCCATTCGCAGCGGGTACGACCAGTGTTCCAAGTGCATCCACGGAATACTGGTCGGGACGAACGTCAAGCTGCGGATCCGAGATACTGGCTCGTCCGACATAAAAACTGACCTTGCCGTACGACTCTGCGACACCGTCAGAAATCTGGTACGTGAACTGATCCACACCGGCGAAACCTGCAGCCGGTGTGTATTGAAACGCGCCAGTCGCACTGACGTTCAGCGTACCGTGTCGCACCGTTTCGACGACGGACAGAGTCTGTGTGTCTCCATCGGGATTGAAATCATTCTTGAGGATTCCCGGGGCAGCGACAGAGAGAATTTGTCCCGGATCGGTCGCCCACGCGTCATTCGTGGATCTGGGCTCCAGATTCGTGATGTCAATATTGACGATCGCCGGATCGCTCGTTGTAACACCGTCTGAAGCGCGCCAGACGAAACTGTCTTTTCCCACAAACCCTGCGGCAGGTGTGTAGTTCCACGATCCGTTCACCGCGACCGAGAGGGTTCCATGGGACGGTTGTACAAGGATTACCGGAGTGATGACGTCGCCGTCAGTATCCACCGCATAGTACCGCAGTCCTGAAGGAGCGTCGACGGAATACACGGAATCATGCTTCGTGCGATGATACTGTTCATTGAGCCGGGGTGCCGAGTTGCGCACATCGAGTGTAACGAGACTGACATTGCTCTGCGTGACACCGTCAGATGCCTGGTATTCAAACGAATCCGTTCCAACGAACCCGGCGGCCGGAACGTACGTGAATGTTCCATTACTGTTTAATGTCAGTGTTCCGTGGCTGACACTGGAAACAAGGCTGGCGGACAGGTCATCTCCGTCGGCGTCGTAATCGTTTTCAAGGATTTCTGCCGTCGACGTCGTGAACGTGCGATCATGCGGAATCAGGAATCGATCGTCACCTGTTTGGGGAGGATTGTTGTTGACTTCAATCTCGACAGTGGCTGCTGCTGACGTCACTGCTCCGTCGCTGACCCTGTAGCGGAACGTATCCGCGCCGACATAGTCGGCATTGGGTGTATATGTCCAGACGCCGGCACTTGTCTGCGTCAGGGTGCCATGAATTGGTTCGGAAAAGATCGAAAGCGAGAGCACATCTCCATCGGCGTCCGCATCGTTGCGAAGCAACTGCGCTGTTGTAAGGGTGATCGCCAGGTTTCGACGCGTTGCAAACCAATCACTGTTGAGTTTCGGTGTGTTATTCTGAACAACGATCTCAGTCGTAACAGATGAGCCAAATTGAAGACCGTCGTTCAGTCGCCAGGTAAAGGAATCTGTCCCGGTCCAGCCAGCGTCAGGAGCGTACGTAAATCGGCCGTTGGAGTAAATCTGCAGTGTTCCGTGCAACGGCCCGGCAATCAGGTGGGACGTCAGCGGATCATCGTCGGCGTCGACCGCAGAGTTCAACAGCCCGTTTTGCGTGTCAACATCGAGTGGCGTACTGTGATGTGTCCGATACTCGATTTTCGGAGAAAACGGCTTCGCATTGGTGATGTTGATGGTGACCGTGGATTCGTCAGACCATTCGGCACCATCGTGAACTCGATACTTGAACGTATCGGCAGCGTTGATGGTGTCTGCGTCAGGGATGTAAGTAAACGATCCGTTGCCGAACAGGGTGACAGTCCCGTGAGCGGGCTGGACCGTGATCTGTGCATGCATCGCATCGCCGTCAGAATCCAGATCGTTGGAGATCAGCCCGTTTGCGGCCGAAACCGTGAGTGTCTGACCTGCGTGGACGGAGTAACTGTCGGCAGTCAGGCTGGATTTGTGATTCAGCATTTCGATGTAGCCGGTTTTGACCTCGGACCACGCAAGGCCGTCACGCGCTCGCCAGCGGAAACTGTCGGCCCCCGTGTACGCCGCATCATCCGGCTCCCAGGTAAACGCTCCGCTGCCGGAGTTGAGCGTCAGCGTGCCGTGCGCTGGTTGTTCCACAATGCTGAACGTCAGATCGTCGCCGTCACGATCGCGGCTTCGAAACGCCAGACCGCTGGCCGCCGTGGCGGTGATGGTCTGCCCGTGGGATGCTCTCCAGGTTCCCGTGAAGACCAGCGGCGCTTCGTTGACGACGTCAATGGTGGCCGTCGCAGGATCGCTTTCATGACCGCCAGCCTGAAACGTATACGTAAACGACTGCTGCCCGACATAACCCGGAACGGGCGTGTAAGTGAACGTACCGTCAGCGTTCAACACAAGTGTTCCGCTGGCCGGCGTACTCTGCAAAACGTAACTTGCTGTGCTGCCAGAGACGGAAAAGTCGTTCAGTTCCACACTGCCCGTCAGACTGCGGTCGTGACTGACTTCGAACTCATCGTCAGTCGCCACAAGCGCTGTCGAGATGGAAACGGTCGCCGTGACACTTGTGAGGTTCAGGGGATCTTTGGCCTGATAGCGGAAGCGATCGACACCAAGAAAACCCGCCTCCGGGGTGTAGCTGAATGAGCCGTTTGCGTTCAGGGTCAGGGTGCCGTGAGCCGTGCCGCTGACAAGCGTCGCCTGCAGCGCGTCCGAATCCGGGTCGGAATCGTTGCCGAGCACTCCCGCGGCGGCACTGACCGTCAAAGTCTGTTCTGCGGCAGCCATGTACTTTTCGTTTGCAGCAACCGGACGCCGATTGATGACCGTGATAGTGGCATCCGCCTCGGCCGTG
This sequence comes from uncultured Chitinophaga sp., assembly GCA_964561125.1. GTDB lineage: Bacteria > Planctomycetota > Planctomycetia > Planctomycetales > Planctomycetaceae > SXXK01. Next base: position 7,364 of record CAZLOQ010000080.1, read on the forward strand.
GCCGCTCCGTCACTGATCCGGTACCGGAAGGTATCCGTGCCCACAAAACCGGCGGTCGGCACATAAGAAAACGAACCGTTTGAATTCAGAGTCAGCGTTCCGTGCTGCACATTCTGCCCTGCGACAAGCGACACTGTCAGCACATCACTGTCGCGGTCGTAATCGTTTGCCAGCACACCGTGGGCCACATCTGCTGTCAGTGTGCGATCATGGCTGATCGTAAAGTCGTCTGCAGAAGCCAGCGGGGCGCTGTTGAAGGCCTTCACTGACACCGTCGACGCATCGCTCAGTGAGACGCCATCGGAGATGCGATAGCCGAAGGAATCCGTACCGACGAATCCTGCGTCCGGAATGTACGTGAACGAACCATCGGTATTGATCGTCAGCGATCCGTGTGACGGTGCTGCGCCGGCCACGACCGTCAGCACGTCGCTGTCTCCATCGCCTGAGAACGCAAACAGCCCCGGCGCATCTACGGTAATCGACTGATCATGTTTGACGGCAAACGAACGATTGACCGACCACGGTCGCTGGTTGGTGACCCTGATGGAAACGCTGACCGGGTCGCTGAAGGCCGCTCCGTCGGAAACTTTGTACGAAAAGGAATCCGTGCCAACGTATCCCGAATTGGGTGTGTAGACAAAGCGGCCGTCCGGCTGCAGCGCGAGCGTGCCGTGTGACGTGCCCGTCACGACGGAAGCGGTCAGCGAATCTCCGTCAATGTCGAAGTCATTGGCCACGACACCTGTTGCGGCTGGAACCGCCAGCACCTGATCATGCAGGACGACATAGTTATTGGCGGCTGCCGATGGACGAATGTTGGAAACCGTCAGCGACACCGTAACCGGATCGCACTCCGCAATCCCGTCGGTTGCACGGTACGTGAAACTGTCGCTCCCCGAATATCCGACGGCCGGCGTGTAGGTGAAGGAACCATTCGCCGACAGGACGAGCGTTCCGTGTGACGGTCCCGTCTGCAGACTCACAGTGAGCGTATCAGAATCCGCATCGGTGTCGTTGCGCAGCAGCCCGGTCCCGGCCGGCACCACGAGCGTTTGACCCTGGTGTACGCTGAAGGCGTCGCTGCGGGCGACTGGTATCGCGTTTTTCACACGAATCGTGGCCACAATCGGCGATGACGTGACGATGCCATCCGTTACCCGATACCTGAATGTGACATCTCCCACGAAGCCCGCTGCCGGCGTGTAAACGAACGTACCGTCCGCGTTCAGGACCAGCGATCCGGTTGCCGGCGCTGTGTCGAGGACGACGGAAAGGGTGTCGCCGTCGTCATCGATGTCATTCGCAACAACACTGCTGGTCGTCACCGTCAGAGCACGATCGTGGCTGACGGAGTAGAAGTCAGCGATTCCGAGAGGAGCCGCATTGTTGACCCGAATCCTTGCCTCGACCGGGTCGCTTGTTGCCAGTCCGTCACTGAGCGTATAGGCGAACGTCTCTGTGCCGGAAAACCCGGCATTCGGCTGGTAAAGCAATTTGCCGTCGGGCTGAGTTGTCAGGGTGCCGTGTGTTGTGGAGGCCGAAATGGTCAGCCCCATCGTGTCATTGTCGGCATCGGCGTCGTTGCTCATCAGTGCTGCCGGACTGATCAGCAGACTCTGTGCTGATCCTGTTGACAGAAAATCTGCAGCGCCCACCGGAGCCGAATTGACGATGCTGATCGTTGCCGTCGCGTTCCGGCTGAAATTTAACCCGTCACTGACCCGATAGGTGAAGGTTGCTGTTCCTGTCATCCCGCTGTCGGGCGTAAAGCTGAACGAACCGTCGCTGTTCAGCGCCAGCGTTCCGCTGGCAGGACCGCTGACGAGCGAGACGGTCAGGGGATCGCCCTCCACATCGAAGTCGTTGGCCAGCACGCCTTTCGTTGCGTTTCTGGTCAGCACGCGATCATGACTGCGAGTAAAGTAATCGTTGACGGACCACGGCGCGAAGTTGGTCACTGAGAGAGAAACAGTCACCGGGGCGCTCTGATTCACCCCGTCTGTAGCGCGATAAACAAAGGTGTCAGATCCCACAAATCCCGCATCCGGCTGGTAGACATACGAGCCGTTTGCATTCAGTGTCAGTGTGCCGTGTGCAGCCGGTGTGACGAGTGTTGCGGACAGCGGCTGATGTTCAAAGTCCCAGTCGTTTGCGAGAACTCCCGGCGCAGCCACCGTCAGCGTTGCGTCGTGGCCGACAGATCCGGAGTCAGCGAACGCAGTGACATTGCTCGGATACACAGCGATCGAGACGGTGGCGTTCGCGGAATCTCCGGCACCGTCGGTCGTCCGATATACGAAGCCGTCCGTGCCGAGATACTCGGAAGTCGCCAGATAGGTGAATGAGCCGTTGCCGTTGAGTGTCAGCGTGCCATGAGCCACACCGCTGATAAGGACGGCACTGAGAGTGTCTGCATCTGCGTCCGTGTCGTTGGCAAGCACTCCATTGGCAGCAACGACACGGGAGACTCCGGCGACCGCTTCGAAACTGTCATTTGCAGCTGCAGGATTGACGTTTGTGACAGAAACGGACACGGTGGCCGTCGATGTTGCGCCGGCCGGATCGCTGATCGTGTACGTGAAACTGTCACTCCCGACATATCCTGCGTTCGGCGTATATCGGATCTTTTGAGTACCGCTGACAGTGACAATCTGCGTTGTTCCGTGAACTGCGGATCCCGCCTGAGAAATCGTCAACACATCGCCGTTGGGGTCGGTATCATTGGCCAAAACAGGAATCGTCACCTGCGTTCCATGGTGCGTGGTCGCGGAGTCCGCAGCGGCCACCGGCGGCTGATTTGGAACTTCACGCAGGACCTTCAGGAGATAGGCGCCCGAATTCGCACCGTACCCGCCGCTGGATGCGGCCGGATTGTACGATGAGTTTGAAGAATCTGAGACGCCGAGGTAATAGGTTCCGGATGTCGATACCGTGTAGCTGAGATACGAATCGTTTCCTGCCAGCCCGGTGTCCGGATCTGTGCCGTTGTCATTGGACGTGATCTGTGTTCCGTTGCTGTTGAAGAGACGCAGGAGCGAATTCAGAGCTCCCAGTGAGCCTCCGGTATCGACAGCAGCCGAGTCGATATCGAATCGGACGACCTGTCCGGCCGTCAGTGAAACCGAAAACAAATCAACGTCGCTCCACGACTGCGGCCCATCGCCAATGATCCCGCCGGTGGTGTAGCGCACGTTGTTCTGCAGAGGCAGCGACCTCGCCTGGGTCATCGTGTTGTCGACGGCATGGACAGTCACCGATGTCGTTGCAGACGCAGTGGCCATCATGTCGGAAATCGTGTAGCTGAAGCTGTCGGCTCCTGTATACCCGTAAACCGGTGTGTAACTGACGACCGCCTTGCCGGTGCCATAATCCATCTGCGAACTCGCACTGCCATGCTGAGGCACGCCGACTGCAGAAATGGACAGCATCTGTCCATCCGCGTCTGTATCGTTCCACAGAACCGGCAAGTTCGAACCGGAGGAGTTCTGCTCCGCGTAGAAGGAATCGTCGACGGCAGTCGGCGGATGATTCGATCCGCCGCCTCCACCGCCACTTCCCATGGCGATGTCGATCGTAACGGTCGCTGTGTTCCCGGTCTGGAGACCATCGAATGCGCGATACGTGAAGGACGTGCTTCCCATGTAGCTGGATGGCGGCGTATAAACAAATCCACCGTTTGCATTCAGCGACAGAGTTCCCACCATCGGGGGGCTCATGAGTTGCGCGGTGAGCGGGTCTCCATCCATATCCACGTCATTTGACAGGAGCCCCGGTGCTGTCACATTCAGTGTCTGTCCCGAAGTGGCGCTGTAGCTGTCGTTGCTGGAGTACGGAGCGGAGAGCAGCGTCCTTTCTTCCAGCCGTTCCGCAGCTCCCGTCCGATATTTCTTTCGACGGATTCCGCTCGAAGCCTTCCGCACCAGGAATGTTCTCCTGAAAACTTCCAGCCAGTGGTCGCGTTGCATAGAGACTCCTTGCAAACAAGGGGGGCAGACTCAACGTCGCAGCTGGGGAAGCATAAGCAGAAGCCAGAAAGGATGCCAAGTCTCTCGGGTATGGGACTTCAACCATAATTCCCGAAAAACAGCGTTTGTGAATTCTCGTACAACATCGCGATCGAAGGCCGTGTCGGCATGACCACGGTCATTTTTCTGCCAGAAAAAGTCACTGGAATGCCCATCGGAAGGCTGATTCTCCGGAACATCTGACGCCAACCGACGCAGTTTCCGACTGTTTCCAAGGGGCTTCCGGTCACATCGTCCGATGCAGCGAGCAATACCATGATGAGCACCGCCTCTGAGATCACATTGATGGCGATCCGAGTACGTCTTTCCGCAAGTCGAGCGAGTGTCGGAATCCGGTTGACTCCGGAAGACCGGCCGCAGAGATCCTGGGAACTTTGCTGACTCAGGACGACTCGTTCCGAGGTAGTGGATTTCATCTGTCAACGGATCGATGGAATCACATGTTCAGCCAGAATCTATAATCTGTGTTGATTCATCGGCCGGTTCGAGAGCCAGAGCTTTTGGGCCTGTTGAAGCTCTGGTTGCAAAACGTCCATACCAACCTTCATCTTCCGGCCCCCGCATGAACGCCTGCCCGTGATAGGCCCCCGTTGAACCCCAGCGAAAGACATAAGACGGGGCAGCCAACTGACACGGGTCTCCCGAAGGCCCGATGGCCTTGAGCCGGGCGAGCAACTGCTGATCAAAATCACCTCGCAGCGTCAGTGGCCAGCCGCCGACCTGTTCGAAGGCCTCACGTGAGAACGCGAGGCTGGCGTGAAAGCGGCCAGTGGCGTCTTCCTCCTGCACCTCGCCAGTGTAATCACTCAGGACCTTTGATGGCTTCGACCAAAGGTGTCCTTCCATCGCAACGACATGACCGCTGATGTGATGCGGCAGGTAGATGTCGTCGTCTTCCCAAACGACGAGAATCTCGCCGCGTGCCAGTCCAGCAAGAGCGTTGAACTTCTCAGGCAGCGACCGGAACCGTCGCGGGATGCTGATGATCTGCCAGCCATCGCCGGTCTGATTTTCCAGTTCCCCAGCGTCGTCCAGCACGATCAATTCTCGCCGATCCGCTGGATAATCCTGCGCCAGAAAGCAGGCGATGGAATTTTCGAGTAACTTTGGTCGCCGATAGGTGGGACACAAACAACTCACAAATGGAAATTCATTCGACATAGGATACCTCCGGTTTCTGATTCCATTTCCCAAGGGGGCATTCGCTGGATCGCCACGATGCCTTTTCCGTCAGGTAGCAACCACACACGCTGCAGCGATCGTCGTTGCGTTGGTCACACAGCGTGCAGATTTCAAGACGGTGCTGAAGTTCCGGGGATTCGACTTTCTGCAGGCCGTCCGCCATGTGAGCGGCTAGGGACTTTGTGAAGTTGGCTGCCATCTTCACGGTGCCGGGCAGCTTTGGTTTGTCGGCCGGATCGCGGCTTATGACCGTCAGACCGTGGTTGGCCTGTGTGTGAGAAATCACTGTCCACTCGGGCTGTTCCTTCAGAAAACGCCGCAGCGCCGGCAGCAATCCGGGGCCGCCGTCTTCACCGCGTTCTCCGAAGATCTGCGTGTCGTGCAACACGATTCGGCGACGAACTTTGTCGGCGTGGCGTTGCAGTTCCTGAGTCAGCTGATCGGCTGTATGCCGCGTGTCGATGAATAGCAGGTCGCATGGTTCAATCGTCACCGACAGCGAATCACCTTGCACGAAAGAGAACTCCGTGTCGCCCTGTCGCTGTTTCAGGATTTCGGCAATCGGATCATTGTTGAGATCGTAAGAGATCAGCCGTTTCGGCTGTCCAGCCAGCAGCGCCACCGTGGACACGCCGTGGCGCATGCCGAATTCGATCAGGGTGTCCGCTTCACTGGCCAGCCCCTTCAGCGTGTCACAATGTTCGTTGATGTCCGAAGGGGTGCTGCGGGCCTTCTCGAACAAATCCTCCAGCGTCAGTCCGTCATATTGTTTTGCTGAGGATTTGCAGACACCGCAGGAAGACACTCGCGGCGGATACGTCACCGGATCGGCGGCCAGCGCATCAAACTGCTCGGCCGTCAAGTGGCCGTCCCGATTCACGGGCGATTGCTCATCTTCATTCACACCATCCACGTAATGTTTGCGCAGGCGATCGAGCGGCAGTCCCAGTTCCTGATGCCCGAGGAGATAATTCCGCACCTTGGCTTCGACAGATCGCGGATACGTGCGCCCGCCGGCGGGATCCCCGAATCGATGCTGCCAGCGTAGGAACGGCAGGCACAGGCATTTGGCTCCGGCCTGCCGATACTTTTCATGGATGTACCACTCCTCGCCGCCGAATTCCCTGAAGTGTGGATTGAACCCGAGCCATGCGTCGCGTCGACAGGTGAAGAGTCCCAGACCCTGTGCCGGGATCTCAAAGGGAGCGTTATGAACGGACGTTCCACGTCGATCCGTGTCCCACGTCCCCCACATGCCGTCCCGCCATTTGTCGGCAAAATGCGTGTGAACGCCGGCCAGATTATCCAGAACCAGCGGCCCGCTCAGCAGATCCCGTGTGTCGGAATTTCGCTGGTAATACTGCAACAGACGTGAGACCGATTCCGGCCAGAGCAGAACGTGCGAGTCGATGACGAGCACTGCATCACCGGTGGCGACCTTGAAGATGTGATCCCGCGGTGCGGACGTGCCGGTATTTCCTGGCATGCCTACATACTGCACGTTGAACGGCTGAGGAAAGTCACGGACTGGTTTCTGATTTGCGGGGTAGAACGTGCCGGCACCGTCAGCGATGTTGGCCAGAAACCCGCGGAGCCGTTCGCCTTGTGGGCCGTCGGGATCGTTGTCCACGACGACCAGTTCGATCTTTGGCATGACATCCGCGTGGTACAGACGCAGCGCGTTCAGGGAAAAGTACACCCCGTCGAAGTCTCGATATGTGGCCATTCCGATCGTCAATCGCATGTTCATCTCCGTTTTAATCAAGACCAATCAAACCGCCTGGAGTCGTGTTGGTCGGTGGTTGAGTCGTGCTGGTGCTCGTGGTCGTGCTGGTACTGCTGGTCGTTGTGCTGCTGGTGCTCGTTGTGCTGGTGGTGCTACTGGTCGTGCTGCTGCTGGTCGTCGATGACGGACTGGCAGATGTGGTGGAACTGGAGGACGTTGTTGTCCCCGGAATCATGGTTGTGCTGGTGCCCGGAGGCTGCGGTCCCGACGTGGTCGTGCCTGGGGCCGACGTTGTCGTACTCGTGCTGGTCGTACTGGACGAGGTGGAAGTGGTGGACGACGTTGTACTCGTGGACGTGCTGGAGGTTCCCGGACCACTGGTTGTTGTGGTTGATGGAACGCTTGTGGTCGACGTAGACGGTGTTGGCGGCCACGATGTCGTTGTTGTTGGTGGCGGAGTGGTCGTCGTGGACGTGCTGGACGACGATGTGGTGCTGGTGGACGACGTTGAACTCGTCGAAGTGCTGGTCGAAGTTGTTCCCGGTCCCTGATTTGTCGTGGTCGTCGGAGCAACCGTGGTGGTTGTCGAAGTCCATGGCGGCGGGTTGTAGGTCGTCGTCGTCGGTGCAGGCGTCGTCGTGGTTGTGCTGGTGGTCGTGGTCGTGGTCGTACTGGTCGACGTACTGGTGCTGGTCGAGGTTGACGTCGACGTGCTTGTCGAAGTTGAGGTACTGGTGGACGTGGTGTTCGGCGGCTGCGTCGTCGAAGTCGGTGCGGCCGTCGTGCTGGTGCTCGTGGATGTCCACGGAGGCGGATTCGACGTCGTCGTACTGGGCGCCGGCGTTGTCGTCGTCGTGCTTGACGAGGTGGTGGTCGACGTTGGCGTGGAGGTCGTGGTGCTGGTGGTTGTGCTCGTGGTGGGTGCCGGTGTGGTAGTGGTTGTCGTGCTGCTGGTCGTCGTCGAGGTGGGATCGCCGTTGCAGCACTGGCAGCCGCCCACTTCATTCGCCACGCACTGGTAGTTGAACGTCGGAGGATCGTTGTCGCAGTTCACATTCGTGATGGTGCAGGAGCCCGACGCCGGAACGGCACAGGGGACGTTGTACGTCATCTGAACCGTCCCGTTTTCCTTGCAGCAGACGGTCAGCTGCATGAAGTCTCCGCAATTCACAATGTCCGACCATTGCCAGCAATCGGCACTGATGCGTTTCATGGGCAGCGACTGGCCAAGTTCCGCCGCACACAGACCGATTCCCTGAATATTCAGATCCCATTCCTCGGGAAACTTTTTGCAGCAGTTTTCCACGGCTGTGCAGCGGATCAACTGCACCTGACCACTGACGGTACCCGCAAACGGAGGCTCAGCCTCGCAGGGGCAGAAGCTGGCGCACGTGGATTTGTCCAGCACCCATGCGGTTCCATTCCACTTCCAGCGGCAGAATCCCTCACAGTTCTGAGGATTGCCGGTGGTCGTGGTCGGTGGCGGCCCGCAGGGATCGTAGGTTGTGGTCGTGCCGCCTGGAGGCGGAGAACAGCGGGTGGTCGCCCGCGTGTTGCAGTCCTCCCCCGGAAATGCCGGCGGAGCACAGGCACATCCACCCGGCACATTCGTGCTGCAGTTTCCGCTGATCCGGACCCAGACGTCCGATTGTGGTTCCCAGACCCAGTCACAACTGCCAAGGCACGGCAGCGGCGGTGGCGGAGGAGGCGGCGGCGGGAAACAGCAGCCGACAGTCTGTGTCTGACATTCCGGATCGCCCGCCGGAATTCCTGTCGGAGCGCAGCACGAACACTGCGGACCGGTGCAGTGGTTTGCAATCAGGTGCCACGCACCGAACCGGTAGTAATACGTGCAGCCCTCACCGCAGCCGGGATTTGGCGATGTGGTGGTTGGCGGACAGGTGGTTGTGGATCCACCGCAGTACGGTGGCTGCGGGGCTCCTCCGGAAATACAGTCGGTCCGCGTGCTCTCGCCCGAGCTTTCCCCGCAAAATCCCGGGGCATCGCACGCACAGGTGCTGGCGCAATCGCTGGTCTGAACACTCCAGGTTTTCGATCCGGAGTTCCAGACCCACAGGCAGGATCCCGAACATGGAGCGGGCGTGGTCGTGGTCGACGTCGTGGCTGTATCGCAGCAGGTGCGTTTGAGTGTTCCGGCTTCGGCCTCTTCCGGGGTGGGATCCGGCGACGGTGGCTGACACGAATAGTTGTGTTCGCATCGATCCACCGGTTCCCGTTCTTCATCGAGCGCGAGAACCCAGCGTGTCAGCTCCGGATCTTCCGTATCAAACTCCGCCTGATACACGCAAAAGCCGGTCGAAGGACTGCAGGTGGTTGTGGTCGTCGTCGGGCGTACGGGCTGCGGGTTCAGGTGAATGATCACCCAACGCAGATCGTCGTCCCCCAGCTCCTCGTCAGCCCAAACGATCGGAGCGATGGGTTTGGTACGCCGGCGGACGCTGCCCACCTCCGATTGTCGCACGTCCGCGTAGTCGCCCGTCGGCCCGTTTTCCGGATCGTGCAGTCTTGCGATGGTCAGCCCGACCACCACAGCCAGCCCCACCTGGTTTTGAGGCAGCGGTTCCTGCAGGATGACGAAGCGGCCAGAATGCTCCTGTTCATCCGGCAGGACACCGCGAAAGGCCACCTCGCGACGGAATGCATTCAGCGAATCCTGCGGCTCAAAGATGGGGGCGTCGATCCCCAGCACCTCAAACTGCTTCAGGTCTCGACCGCTTTCATTCCGCACGCGAATCAAAGTCGACGATCGGGATTCGGCACTGCCGGATCGCACGCCCGTCTGCTGGCTGCGCTGCCAGGCGGCCGACGCATCGAGAAAAGCGTTGTAGGCAGCCGCCGGAATCTGCAGCGGCTGACCCGGCTGCACGCGCCGAAACGGATCGCCGTTTGTCATAGCCCGATCCCCAGCAGGGAAAAGTTGCCGGACGGATAGACGCGGTTCACGATCACGGCAATCGGACGCTTCACCAGCATTTTTGCGTCGCCGTCCTCAAAGTCCGCATACCGACACCAGAGGTAGTCCCAGCCCTTCTTGGCAATCCCCGAGATGTTGCCAATGGTCAGGTCTGTCACATTGGGGGACGCCGCGAAGGAAAACGTGATCTCCCAATCGCCAGTGCCTCGCCGGCTGCCGCGAGCGCCTTCGAACAAAACCTCCTCTGCCTGAAACCCGCGGAACGCAAAATTGTTGACCCGACCGGTGAGCTGGAAGAGCGTGGACTTGTAAACACCGGTGACGAATGCTGGTGGCAGCCGAAAGGTCTCTGTCCATTTGTAGGTGGGGACCACGATATCCACGCCATCAACCGAGTCGCGGCTGACGCCGATCGCGTTGCGAAAGTCGGGTGGCACAAAGCCCGGCGGCACATAGACGCCTGTTGTCGCGAGCGCCTGTGTGATGTGGGCTGTGCCACCTCCGGTTTCGAACGTGAACGACGGTTCCGAGTCCGTGGCTGGCTGCGTCGCGTAGCGGACGGTGGCTTCCCACTCCTGCGCACCGATCCGAGAAAACGTCAGGCTCTCGCGCGGCAGGTTGTTGTAGACTTCCGGGCTGTTGGCGAGCGCAGCGGTGGCGACCTCGGCATCGCTGGACGTGCCCGAGACGATATAACGCAACTCCACATTGCTGGATTCCGCCAGCGTGGTGTCGCGCGAGTCCCATTTTTCAGCGACGGTGACTGTCATCACAAGGGCCGTTCAGGAGAATGCGGGTTGACCGAGACGGGAGCGTTCTTCCATTTTCTTGACGGACTGGGCGGTGGATTCTGTTGCTCGGGCCGTGCGTTCCTGAGCATTGCCGCCGCCCAATCCACGAACGGCAGCCGCGTTAAAGGTGCCGGTGGTGCTCAGCCGAGCTTCCTGCACCTGCTGCAGACTGGCATCCGTGGCTGCAAGAGTGTCGCTGGCTTTCCGCAAACGTTCCGGAGTTTCCGGAGAGTTGGTGTCCTTTCGCCGAGCGGCCGCTTCTGCGATGGCAGCTTCCCATTCCTTCCGAGCGGCTGCGATCGCATCGGCGGACGCCTGCATGTCGCCTGCATTCTGCTGATCCCGAGCCTGTTGCTCAGCGGCTGCCGCACTCGTCACTTCCGCCTGAGTCTGCTGCCGATCCGCTTCGATCTGCGATCGTCGTTCGGTTCGTTTTTGCTCGCTGTCGCTGATCTGCTGCTGAGCTTGCTGATCAATCGCATCATTTCGTTGCTGCAGTTCCTGATCCAGAAGCTGGGCAGCTCCTTCGACGTCCAACTCGCTGTCAAACAGCTTCATCAGCTTGAGGACGCCTTTGCTGATGAAATTCTGAGCTGTGTTCCACCCCTTGGTCAGGCTGCTGGTAAAGATTGTCCAGGCATCCGCCATGAATGCTGTGGTCTCCACCCATGCAATTTGCAGGCCTGCCCATGCATCGACCAGCATGGCGACCACGCCATAAAATGCATCAGCAGCGAGGCTGACAAAAAACTGCTTGAAGCGAATCCAGTGCTCCTCGAGAAACGCCACGCCTTTCTGCCACTCCATCTTCAGCGTCAGCCAGAGAATTTTGCCGGCCAGAGCCAGATCGCCGGCTGCCAATGCATCGCCAATTCCCTGCCATGCTGCGAGAGCTTCGGACTTGAGTGTCTGAAATGTTTCGGCCAGCCAGGTCAGCGCGGCGGAGCCGGCATCGGAGACGTAGAGCAGATAACCTCCGAGCGCGACGACCGCGGCGGTCACCAGCCCGACGGGGGTCAGCAAAAATCCAATGATGGTGCCAATGGCTGCAAATGCTGCCCCGATGCCTGTGATCATTGTGGCAAGGATCCCCAATGCTGCACCGACACCGGAAATGATGCCGCCGATGGCGAACAGCACCGCTCCAGCAGCCACGATGGCTGCTCCGATCTTGAAGATCGTGACGATCAGTGCTCGATTTTCACGGATCCATGCAATGATGGAGGCCACGACGCGGCTGGTGGTTTGAGCCAGTTCGGTCAGGAGCGGAGCGACAGCACCTCCGATGGCAAAAACGCCGGATTTGAGCACGGCCCACAGCTGATCGAGGGCATCGCCGAAGGCTGCCGCCGCCTGTGCGTCTTCCGTGCTCATGACCAGCCCGAGTTCCTGAGCTTCCCTGCGAAACGCCTGAATCCCAGCTGCTCCGCTTTGCATCAGCGGCAGCAGATTGGTGCCGGTTTTCCCGAAGATCTCCATGGCGGCTGCGGTCCGCATGGCAGGATCGCGGATCTTCGAGATGCGATCGGCCAGCTTTTCGAACTGCTGGTCGGGACTGAGGTTTTGCAGGTCAGCGACCGTCAGTCCGAGCGCTGCCAGTGCCTGCGTGGCTCCAGCGGATCCCTCCGCTGCCGAGACGAGGAACTTCTGCATCTTGCGGACGCCGCCTTCGAGCGTCTCAAGGTCTGAGCCGGACAGCTGAGCGGCGTATCCCAACTCCGACAGTGCTTCCACGCTCATGCCGGTCCGCTGACTCATATCATCGAGGCGACTGCCGGCTTCGTTGAAAGCAGCAGCGGCACCCACGATTGGTCCGACGATGGCGGCTCCCAGCCCCATCGTCTTTTTGCCCATGGACTGGACGCTCTCCCCGAACGCCTTCAGACGTCGTTCGGCTGCTCTCAGACCACGGACCAGCTTCGTGTCGTCAGCGAACAGTTCGACGAACGCTCGTCCCGCTCGAATTGCCTGTGACGTGGGAGCCATGGTCTGTCAGCCTGAAGGAAGGACGCGATCCACAAAGACGGTTTTCAGCAGCGTGATGTCTGCCATCGGGCGTTGGCTGGGTTCGGTCGGCCGTGAGGTTTTTCGCTGGCGGAAGGGGTGAAATTCGTCTGGCTTCACCGGGCCTCCCCGTTTGGGATCCCGATGCAGGTTGACGAGCAGCGCCATGATGGACGCCGTGTGATTCCACTCCTCCCGCTGCCGGGACTCTGCCAGCCAGACCAGTTCCCGCAGTGTCAGCGGCCCGGGAGCGACTCCTGCGATGCCGGCAAGCTGCCAGATGAGTGTCCATGCGTCGACTCGATCGCCGCCCGCATGCGGGCTTCCAGTTCCGGACTGTCCAGTTTCTGATGAGCCGTCTGCAGAGCAATCTCTTCCAGCTGCCGCAGCTTCCGCAGAGCTTTGCGAAGCAATTCCCGCTTCGCACTCGGGAAAAAATCGACCAGTTCCTCCAGCAACGCTGTGGTGGCAGCATCCAGAACGTCTCCTCCGAGCGCCCGCCCGAATTCCACATCCGAAACACTTTTTTGCTGAGCTTCCGGCTGCACCACAGCAAACAGAATGTCGCACAGCAAAATTGGATCAGTAATCAGCCGCTCAATCAGCTGACCATCCACCGCATCCAGCAGATTGATCGAGGTGAGTGAGCGGACGCGGCGGATCACATCAACGTTGAGCACGAGGCTCCAGACGCGGCCGGAAGTGTCAGTAAACGTATGCATGGCACGAGCATTCCTGAATGAGACCAGAAGAAACAGTCAGCCGGAAAAGATCAGCTGACAGTCATCCACGTTGGCGGGGTGGCGGCGTAGGTCGGCTTGGCTGTGACACTGACCTTGATGGCTTCTTCCAGCGGTTCGCTGCGGGTGAAATTGATGATGGCCATCGTGGCCCGCAGGCCCTGAGTGCCGGGTGTGGTGCTGCCACCGTCGAGGACAGCGAATTCCACGGACGTGTTGTTGAGAAAAGCATCGCGGATCGCCGCGAAGTCATCGTCTGCAGTGTCCCAGACCATCTCGAATTCCAGCGACGCACTTTTGAGCGTGCCGACGGACGCTCGCCAGCTGCTGCTGCGAGTGGAAACATCCGCTTCACCTGTTTCCAGATTCAGCGTCACGTCGCGGACGTTGGTGACTTCGTTCCAGGTCGGCGATCCGGACGCCGCCGTATTCCGATACAATTTGGCGTTCAGCCCGAGCTTGATTCCCATTCTTTATCTCCTCCAGACAGCGGGTGTGCGTGAATCAGGATTCCGTGACAGCTGGAACGATGCTGCCGACGTATCGAAACGTGCCGACATGGACCAACTCGCGGAGCAGTGTCGCAGCGTCGTATCGCAGTGGGTTGCACCGGGACAGGCGATTCAGTCGCATCAGCACTTTGGCAACAATTTCAGTGAAGAAGTTGTCGTGCGGGATTCCGCTGCAGTTCAGCATTCGATCATTGAAAGCCGCACACCCGGAGAGGAGCTCTCGGCCACCCTGCAGCTGAACTCCAGCGCGGACAAAATGCTCAATCAGGATTTTGGTGAGCAGACCGGATTCCGCAGAACTCAATTGATCGGTCGCCACGAGCCTGAAGAGCATTGGGCGTTCGTTGGCTTCGATCAGGTCATGGATGCGACGCACGACGTTGTGAGCCTGACATCCGGAAGATGTGGTGCCATTAATGACACAGTCTCGGCTGCAGTTGTCCGTGCATTCCACGAGCAGATTCTTACCTTCGTGCTGGCAAACGACGGCAATTCTCGCTGGAGCACCAAACAACGGGAATGGCCCGGACAAGGAAAAGTTCATCAGGGATCGCCAGCGCGACTGGCGGTCATTTCTGAAACATGCGATCAAATCAAGTGGCTGCCAATCAATCATTTCAAAGCCTGCCTTTCCAGAATACGGTCAAAGAGAAGGTCGTGTCGATCAAGTCGTCTGCGAAGATCCTCAAGCTCGCTTGCACGTGCAGCCGATGTGGCTTTGATTTCCGCTTTGATGGCACTGACATCGTTGGAGATGGACCATGCCCAGAGCACGGCCCCAACAAACACCACCGATGTCAGAAAACTCAGAAACGAAACAAACCAGCGAGGGATGACGATGTAGCCGTTGCCGTTGCCGTTTCCGCTGTTCTGTAACGTGGATGAAGACATCATTTACCTCACGGAGTTGCGCCAGAGCTTTTCAAGGTTGTCCATTTCCTGGTCGAATGCGGGACGCATGTAGGGTCGCGGTTCGTAAAACATTGAGACGCCATTTCGATAAACGAGACCGCCGTTCTCCAGAAGCTCCGGAACCGGCGGGCTCTGCTGACGCTCGTTGAGCAATGCGGGACCGATGACCACACTGCGGTTGTTGGGTTCGTAGATGAAGTAGATGTGCTGTTTGAGTAAACCTGTGTGACTGCTGGGTGGATGTCCAGGCTTTGAACTGGCTTTTCTTCTTCGAATACTGCTGCGAGCCGCGGTGCGTACAAAAGCCCCAAACCGAGACAGGCGTGCTCTTGTGGCTTTATCCACCGCAGAAGTCACTCTTCTGCGGTCGAAGAAGAAGCCCTTTGCCTGCTTGACCTTCATGTTGATCATGAAACGACTCGGTACGTGGCCGTCAGGACGCTGGTGAATTGACGAAACTTTTCCATATGGTCGGGTGCATAGAGTGCAGTGACTTCAGACTTGATCCAATGCACCTGCGGCAGTCCATCGAGTTGTCGGTGAGTGCGTGTATGCTCAAGAATCTCCTCCACCAGGGACGTGAGCAGATCCAGTTCTGGATTGGTGCCGAGGGCATACTTCTTCTGGATCGCAATGTCGACGGCCAGATCCGTCTGGCTGCGACTGCGATCGACGCTGCTGAGCACCGCAGAACGCGGCACGACCGTCACACGCAGCGTCTGCATCTCTGCCAACTTGTACTGTGGCAGATAAGTTCGCACGGCAGTGAATGGCATGCTGAACGTCGCTGCATTCAGCGATCCGACCACAGCCTCCGTGATGGCCACAACGACGGACATTCGTATTACTCCGTGCCGACATGTTTGGTCTCGATCCGAAACGTCCGGCGATACGGATCAGAGTACCGCCAGCCCATGACCTCGAAAATCAACACACTGGTCCCCTGCGTTTCCCGGATCTGATCGCCTTCGTCCGGCAGCGTGGGGCTGCCATCAAGTACCAGATCTGCCACCGAGATCAGAAAATCCCGATCCGTGAATTCCGTGCGGACGACCTGCCCGTCATCGGTTTCGTATTCCGTTCGACCGACCGTGGCTTTGACCACAGCCGCGATGAGTCCGCGAGCGTACGTCACGTCGCGGGTCATATGCTTCGAACGCTGGCTCTCCAGCCAGGCGGAACCTTTGTCGAGCAGGTCGCCCACAATCGCGAACTCCTCACTGGCTCAGACGAATGCGAACGGTCATGTCCGTCGTTGCCGCCGCACGAATGACCTTCCCGAGCGACTTGTTGCCCGTCGCGGTGGCGGTCACCACGTTGTTGGTGTCGTCCCAGTACAGAATGGTGCCGACCGTGAATGCGACGTTGGTCAGCTTGTTGAAATCGAAGACCCCCTCGACGATGAGGGAGCCGAGTTCGCTTGCGGCCAGCGAGCGGGTGACGACACCCACCAGATCGCCCTGGACAATCACGTCGCCAACGGCAACAGCAGCCGCCGGCGTGTAATCAATCTGACGGCCTTCAGCGACAAAAGTGGACTGTGGCATGGACTATGGTCTCCTGTGTTAAGCAAGGTTTTCAAAACCCTGAAGTGACTGATTCACGAACGATCAGACTTCGCCCTTCATCTTCACGCCACCGCGCGGATCCTGCAGAGCGACGCCGAAGTCATGGTAGCCCCGCATCTGCACGCCCAGCACGTTGAAGTCAGCGTCAGCCGTTTCGATCGTTGGTGACTCCTGACCGTTCAGAAATGCCACTTCGATCACCGGCAGGTCGGTCGGCTCGGACAGCAGGTACCATGCCTTGGCAGAGTTGCCGGTGTACGTGGTGTTCGCCAGGTACCGACTGACTTCCACTCGGAACTTGCCCTGATGCGGGTTGGCGATCGGGAATTTGGCTCCCGCGGTGTTGTCCCGCAGCTCGACCGACTTGAAGAGCTGTGAGCCGAGTGCAGACAACGCGGTCGGTACCAGCAGCACGGACGGCATGATGCCGATCGGCTTGCTGTCACCGTCCACCTGATCCATGAAGGCCACTTCGGCCTTGGTCAGGCCGTCGATCGTGAGTGCGGTGTCCGCACCCGTCTGGTAATTCTTGTTGCCAGCCGTGAAGAACGCCGCGTTGTTCAGGAAGATGGCCCAGAACACGTCGTTGATCTTCAGCCCGGAACCTCGCCCGAGCTTGCGTGGCACGGTGGTGATCGCTCCGAGGTCGTCGTTGATGATGTCGCGGCGATCGATGGACAGCATCAGGCCGTAAGTGTCGGCCTTGTTCGTGTAACTTTCGTTGCCGAGTGTCCCGTGCTTCAGTTCGCCGCCGGGAGCCACCTGTTCGTACTGGTCCTTGCCGATCAGCCGGTAGCTGGTGACCGTCTTGAAGTCCGACACATTGCGAACGGCGCAGAT
>CAZLOQ010000081.1:0-16340 GCA_964561125.1 uncultured Chitinophaga sp.
GCAGGAGGGAGGGGAATTGGGAAGGGTGCAGGGAAAGGACTGCAGGGGAAGTCAGGATGGAACAGGGTTCTCATGCAAGGATGCACTTCAGCGGTGAAGCGGTCTTAACAGAGAGTCCGCATCGCACATTCCGACCGACGGGGAACGTGCCCCCGCAGACGCCTGGCCCGCTGCGGCACAAAATCATGCTGCCACGCAGGCCACCAGTCGCTATGAGCGGCCTTGTTGCGGAGTAACCTTACACAGACGCCTTACCGAGCGGGGAGCAACCGTGGGCGTGTGCGACTTGTGCCCGATTGACTGCAGACGGCTGATTCGCCCTTCTGGAATTGTCGGACCGGACAAATCAATCAGGCGTGCAGTGCACTGGACAAGCGCCCCATTCGCGATTCAGGGTTTTGGTGCCGTGCGGCTGGGATTCTGTGCGGGTGGTTCTTCGGGAGAATCAGCAGGATGCGGAATACCGGCGACAAGTACAAGATCGCTGACGGTGACAGGATCTCTGATGTCAAGTTCTTTAAAAAACTGTCGACGGCGCTGCTTCTGTCGTTCGGCAAGCCTCTTTAACGCCTCTGCAGTGAGTGACCGTCCGGACGTGCGGCCCTGTTCGTCTGTCACCACAGGAAGTCCCTTTCGCATGAGACAGTGAAGGCTTGAGAAACTAACCATTACAGGAGGCAGACAAGTGCGGACCCGGTTCTACCGTAGATATCGGCAATCGTCAATCCCCAGTCTAGCAAAACCCTGCCATCAAGACAAGTCAGGGGATCCATTGTATCCACGCAGAGCACAGCCTCAGGCGACAGCGTACTGCTCATGGACAGCGGTACAGCAATGAAACTGCGAGCCTTGCGTTGAAAACGCCTGACTTTGTCCTCGTCCATCAGCCACGGAGGACGGGACAGAATCTGGGTATATTCATCCGGATGCAGTGCAAATTCGGGCAAGCCAGACAGTATCTGAGGCACTCTTTCAGAAAATGCCTGACCAATCGGGCCTTCTCCGCGTCCACCCAGCACCGAATATCTTGTGCTGGTTTGCTCCCATTTCGGCACATCTCCGGGAGAGTACCTGAGGATAGCCCCCAGTTGTTCACTCTTTGGGTCAGGGCGTTCGAAGACAAACAAAGATACCCTGAGATCGATTCGGCCTGCCGGATCAACAGGCTGAGGAGTTTCCGTGTTGAAAGTCGAGGACGCAGGGACATGCTGTGATTCCGAATCAACCAGTCCCAGAAACTCGACAAAGCTATCTGCGATTTCAACGATCCATTGCTCCAACCCCTGTCTTGCCCGGTCTTTCATGAGGATGTGGCGGTCGAACTCCGCTGAATCAAGATTCAAATTAAGGTTATGCCTGTAGAATCGGAATCGACTGATTTTCCCTGGCTTGATCTCTGTTTCATGAGGATGGCAAGGGGCCTCAGCGTCCAAACTCAGCGCTGGCCGGAATTCAGACGCCCTGCCCGGACTGGAGTGGTTCCATCCCTCATGGTCCGCCCAGCTTTGTATGTAGGCCTCAGAAATCACCATCTGCCCAGGCCCTGCCATCCTGACCAGCCGACTGCATTCATTGGGAGCCTGACCTGCCAGCAGCACGTGAGCACCTGAGAGTGTCTTTCTGATTGAACGGCAGTAGTCGCCGCGATGAATCGCCACCCGAAGTTCCAGCGAATCGCTCATCCGCTCCCTGAACAGTCGCATCCATTCACCGCAGGCGGCGACTGTTTTGTCGTAGGTGGCTTTCTGAATCGCAATGACCACCCCGTCCAGCAGAGTACTGTGATGTTCCGTGAGCAGTCCGGCATCGGACGCACAGTCCCAAAGCACAGCCAGAGTCTTCGACATCCTGCCCGAGGCAATAGCCGAAAAGTTCGCGATGTCACCGACAATGATGGTGCCGCTGGACGTAATGTCGCCAGCATCAGGCTCGGGTTTTGGCGACTTTTTCCGTACCGCTTTTTCAGTCGTTAAAGCGAGGCGGGAGAGCTTTTCACGACTTAACTTCCACATGCCCCTCTCATGGCCATACTTCAAAATCTCCGCCGCAATTTCAGCCGCAGTCGCTTTAGAAAGGTCCAGATAGAACATGCCCTCCGTGGTGCCTATGAACCCCGGAAGAACTCCATCAATTGACACCGGTATAATTCGATCAGCGTTCTCCTGAGTGATACTATTCCACTCTTGTCCGGTCCATCGCGACTCACCATAGTCCTTGGTGAACAGAACCGCCACCGCCTTGCTCTTCGCATTTAATGCTGCAAAGAGGCGGCTTGGCCCATCCATTCCGGCAAGTTCACTGGTATTCGCTGCATCCAAAAAGACCTTCCCCCTCCCAAGGAACTCTTCCAGACGCTGATGAATCTGTTTAACTTTGCGAATGATCGTCGATCTGTATGAAATTGAAAGGGTGAATTGATGCTTCACTTGGGTGTTTCCCTTGCGGGCCAGACATTGGTTATTCCTCGCAATTGTGCTCCCCGCCTGCATTACTGATGACATCGGCGATTCAGGCGATTTCTTCACAAATGGCGGTCAAATTCTCAGATGGTACAAATCAGCCAGCATCGAAACAACTCAAAATGGCAGGGTGGGGACGCAGAAGCACATTTCCGCAGAGAACTCCACACACGCCTGATTTCCAGGCGGTTTTTTGAGCGGGATAAGGCCGTTGAGCCGTGGATAGGTCGATGTGTCAATCCCGCATATTTCAACAAGGTGATCGGACAAGCTTTCGACGCAGTGCTGGCTCAGTTCGTCAGGTGCGAGGCACCCGTGACGAGGAAGTGGACCTGACGGAGAGGTCGCTCTGTACGTCGTGAATGGCAGGGAACGCGAGGTTTATGCCGAATTTATTGGTCTCATCGGTTTGCGCGATTGCAGTGGCTCTGCGGAACAACTGCATCGTGCGGACTCTGTCGGGACTGGTTCCGTGCCTGTGGTACACGAGGATCCGCCCGCGGCAGTGCCCCCGCTGGCGACCACAAACGACTACAAAGGTGCATGGCACCTCGCGACGGAAGGTCCTGCTGTGATTCGGTTTGCATGGACGGTTTCGTCCGGCTCCCGGACGTTGGCGGGCTGACTTCTGCTCTCAAAGTGCCATGCACCCTGATGGTAATCCGGGCTTCACGGAGAGATCAAAAGAATTCCGTGGGACTCAGGTATTCACGCTGGCGATCTGTCCGCTGTCGCTCGTCACGGTCTCTCGAATCAGGATGACTTGAACTTCTGTTGCGCTGACCCGGGGTTGCACCCCGGGCTGATGGACCTGGCCTTACAGGCCGAAATCGCAGGGCAGTGCGCAGTGGCCAGTGGGCAGTGGAAGGGATGGTCGCCCGAGAGGGCAAATATGTCGTCTAAGACCTATAAGACCCATCAGACCCACAAGACCCATCAGACCCATGCAATTTATTTGGCCCTTCTGACCCTCTGCCCCGTAAAATTTCACAGGCCGGTGCGGGGGCTGCGGTATCACGGGAAGGTCTCTGCTGTGTTTGCGACCCGTAAGGCCAGGTCTGTCAGCCTCGCATGAAATGCCAGGCTACCCGGCCCGCGAAAACCGTCGCCCTGTAAGGGCAGTTCTCAGCCGATCGCTGTGTGTATGGTGTGACCCACGTGTGCAGCAGCGGGTTTGGGCTGGCGTGCGTTTTGTGGATACTTCACGCGCTTTCCGGCGCGGAATTCGACGAGTTTATGGAGACGGGTTCACAGTCGCAGGCCGGTGGGGAGGCTTTCGCCGAGCACCAGTCCGGCGTCGTCAGCTTCAAGCTGCCCGCCTTCAGCAATCAGCCTGAGAAAGCTTTCGCGGGTTTCGGCGGACTGCAGGCGCCGGAGCAGTGTGGAACGCAGCGATTCCGGAAGATCGCGAAATCGATCGCCCGTTTTTCTTGACAACTGCATCAGTGTCAGCTGCACCAGCGCATCCGTCACATCGGCTGACTTCAAGAGTTTTTCGACCCAGACAGTGACAATCTCTGCGGGCACGACGAGGTTGAGCGGGCCGTAGGCGGGGACGCGGCTGCCGACTCGTCCCAGCATCCAGATCAGGGCATTGCGAATCGGTTCAAAGCCTGGACGGGGGAAGAGTTCAAGGGCGATGTCGCCCAGTTCTCTGCGAAGGGGTACTTCGAGCAATTCGAGAGCGCCCAGCATTCGCCAGATTTCAGCGGCTTCGTGATTTCCCGAGGCATAGGGAACTGCACGGCCACGACCGGTGAGGGCCTGACGGACGCGCTGACGGATGGCGGGGAGCACAGAGGAAGCCAGTTGGTTCTGACGCCCGGCCGACAGGCCGCCGGCAATGCGACGGAAGAGCGTGCGGACTTCCGCGAGGCAGGCTGGAACACCGTGAACGGTGCGTCCGGAAATGGCTCGCCAGGTTTCTTCCACGCGCCAGTCGTCGGCCGCCAGCCCGAAACCCGGTCGGAGGCAGTAACCGGTCAGGTTAAGCCAGCGAGATTCGTGGGCGGGGCTTTTGCGGCGACCTTCGGCCAGCTGCATCAGGACGTTCCAGATGGCTCTGAGCAGTGAAGGGGGCCATTGAGTGCGGGGCATGTCGATCGCTGCGGACAGGCGTCCCATGGTTTCGTCCGGTTTCCCGCTGCCCTCCGGTCCGAAGATGTCCTGCAGGACGGCCGCAGCTGCAAGGATGATTTCTTCATCGACAAACCCTGCACGTTCTGCTTCGCCGCTGTGTGCGGAGCGATCGGTTTGAGTGGCTGCGCGGACGTCGAACTGGAGCTGCCAGCGGCGTGACCCGTCGGTCTGGCGACACCAGAGTTCGAGTGTCCCGATTTCGGTGAGCCGCACTGCCAGCTGAGCGGAGACTTCGGCCGCATCCATGCGATGACGTCCTGTGAGCACGGTGCGGATTGGCGGGAGGCTGGTGAGCTGTTCCGGGATGATCTCAACAAGCTGTCCCGGCTGATCGCTCAACCGCGTCCCCGAAACCAGAATCGGAAACTCAACCGGCTCCCATGTACGCACGCGGAATTCGCGGTCCAGCGTCTGCAGCTGGTCGCCGGCTTCGGTACCGGCTGCGGCAAGGCAGAGTGCTGCGCGGCGGCCGTCGGCCTGTTCCACAGCGACGTACCAGGTCCGCGCAAGACCAGCAGAGATTCTGATGCCGTGTCCGCGACGAACCATTCCGAAGGCAGCAGCGCCCTGAGCCACAGCGAGGTCCAGCCGATCGTTGCGGAGCACGGTAGGCGTCCACGCGGAATCGAACTCCGCAAACAGTTGCCGCAGCACTTCCAGCACACGTTCCCGCAACACCGGTGATTCAAAGAAACCACCGTTGAAGAGTACCAGATCGGGGCGGGCGGCCAGTGGATCAGGGGCAGCTGTGGATTCGCCGCAAGCGGCCTTCGCAAAGGTTCTGAGGAAGCCGGCCAGATAACGACTGATGGCCGCATCCGCCGCATAGGGCAGACCGTACTCCTGAAAGCCTGACTGTTTTCGCTGCGGTTCGTCGCCCCATTTCACGTCGGGAAGGAATCCGGTGAGCAGCTGCGTGGTGACGGCGTCGCGCGTCAGCTGTACCTGCAGCGAACCGCCAATCAGTCGGGAGCCACCGGCGGACAGGTTGATTGTGAGGCTGTCCGGAGCGGCAGGTCCCAGCAGTGTTTCCTTGGCATGACGACAGGCGGCCGTAAGCTGTCCCCACTGCCGCACGTCCGTGATGCGTCGCTCCAGCTGCTCTTCGACCTGATGTGCGAGTGCAAGATCGAGGTTGTCTCCGCCGAGCAGCAGATGGTCACCGACAGCTGCACGGTGAAACTGCACGCGTCCGTCTTCGCCCCGGCGTACCTGAATCAGGCTGAAGTCGCTGGTACCGCCACCGATGTCGCAGACGAGAATTCGCTGACCGGGCGACACCTGCTGTTCCCAATTCTCACGGTGCTCATGCACCCACGCATAAAAGGCGGCCTGAGGTTCTTCGAGGAGAATGATTCGCGGCAGGCCGGCTTCGCGTGCTGCCTGCACGGTGAGTTCCCGGGCAACTTCGTCGAAGGAGGCTGGAATCGTAACGATCACATCCTGCTGCTCAAGCAGATCCGCGGGGTGGTCTGCGTTCCAGGCGTCACGGAGATGCCGCAGGTACCGCGCGGTGGCGGCTACCGGAGAGATGCGGGGGACATCAGCGGAGCCATGCCATGGGAGCAGTGCCGCACGCCGGTCCACACCCGAATGACACAGCCAGCTTTTTGCAGATTCGATCAGTCGTCCTGCCGACAATCGCCCCTGCTCCCGCGCATACATGCCAACCGCCTCAGCGGATGGCTGAGTCTGCCAGGGGAGCTGCAGCAGTCCCGAAGTGGTCTCCTGTTCTGTGCCGAACCAGCAGAGGGACGGGAGCGTTTCGAAGCGTTCGGTCTGACCGGGGCCGCATACCTGCGGAATGCGAAAGACGCTCACGGACTGCGGATTGGTGCTGGAGTCGATCCAGCAGAGGGCGCAGTTGGTGGTTCCGAGGTCAATCCCCACGACAAATCTCGGTGAGCTGCCGGCGGGTACGGTATCGGGTGCGGTGCCGGGTGCGGTATCTGCGATGGGTGCGGTGCGTGCGCCGGGTGAGTCATTTGCGAAGGCGGTGCCGGGGCTTGCGGCGGCGGTGGGAGAGGTGAAGTTATTCATTGCGGCAGTTCGGAAAGACTGCTGTGAAGGAGCGGAGAAAGAAACATCGCGGCGATGACAAGCACGACGGCAATCACAACGAGCACAGCGATGATTTTCCAGCGAGCCGTTTTTGGGGTCTGTTCGGGGGCGCCTGCGTGCCTGTGAGCAGTTGCCGGGGGGCCGTGAGCCGTTTTTCGGGGTTTGTCGGTGGCGGGAGTCCTGTGTTTGGGGGCACCGGCAGCAGGCGTGCGTTCCGGCGCTGGCCCGATCGCTGTGCGGGGTGCGGCAGGTTTCTGCGGGAGTGGAGTTGACGCGGCGGTGCCGCCGGCTGGCAGTTCGCGTGAATCGTCAATCGCGAAGTGTTCTGAACTTTCCGGCAGGGTACTTTCGGCCTGGAGCCAGTCGTTGGAGCGAGTGATGGAGGAGCGTGGTGAGGCGGCTTTTCGTGGCACGCTGGCGGCACGGGCTTTGGCGAGTTTTGCGCGGAGCGTAATCAGTTCGCGAAAGTCGAACTTTACTGGCTGTCGTTCGGCGAAGGGACGCAGAGCTGCTGCGGCATCGGCGGCGGTCCTGTAGCGGTGAGCGGGATCTTTTTCCATGAGCTTCCGGATCACGTCGCCGACGCCCGCCGGAATTTCCGGACGCAGTTCGCAGACATTTCGCGGTGTGCGCGTGCGGTGCGCATCAAGCTTCGCGCGATTGCTTTTGTCGGGGAATGGAACGCGGGCTGTGAGTGCCACGTAGAGGCTGGCGCCGAGAGAATACAGATCGGTGCGCGCGTCCACGCGGCTGCTGTCAAGCGATTGTTCAGGGGAAATAAAGTCGGGCGTCCCCAGACAGTCGTGACCAAAAACCATGGACAAGGAGAATTCCTGTTCCGACATCCCCTGAATCAGGGCGAGGCCGAAATCGAGGATGCGGACGCGTCCATCTGCTTCAATCAGAAAGTTGGCCGGCTTCAGATCGCGATGGATGATGCCCGCGGCATGAGCTGCCTGCAGTGCTTCGCAGGCCTGCAGGCCCACATCACAGGCGCTGGCGTACGGCAGCGGACCATGCAGCGCCACCTGTTCATGCAGGCTGATCCCGCGCACAAGGTCCATCACGAGGTAGTGGACGGCGCCCGTATTCGCAAGTCGATGGGTATGGATGATGCCGGGATGCTGCAGCTTCATGCCGGCGAGAGCCTCCAGTTTGAGTCGGGCAAGCATGCCGTTGTCAAGTGCATGTTCGCTGGAGAGGACCTTCACCGCCACTTTGCCCTCGTGCTCCGGCGACTCCGCGATGTACACGGCCCCCATACCGCCGAATCCGAGCAGTTCGCGAATTCGGTAGCCGTCGATTACCAGTCCTCGATACCGACCTTCAAGAATTCGTTCGGCCTGAAACGGCGTGAGGATGCGTTCCTGAATGAGCTGCGTGGCGGCGGTCCGGGAATTCTCTGTTGCGGACAGATTCAGCGCGTGCTGTACCCGCCGGATCTGCTCATTGTTCAGCAGTCCGCTCTTTTCCAGCAGCTGAAAAAATTCACCGGCTGTTGCTGGTGCCTGCATGCCATGTACCGTCGTTCGAGACCAGCGGGGCTTTCCCCGTCCGCCGGCTTCTTTCGGCCCGCTGGCTTATGCTGAGCCCCGCAGGTTATCATGCCGCAGCCAGCCGTCCAACCGAAAGCCCCGTCAGCAGCTCGCGAAAAATCGCAGCGGATTTTCCTTGACTTCAGCAGCCTCCGATGCACCTGCCCCCATCCAGCCCCATGCAAGCTCGCTCCTTTACCCGCCGCGAACGCTGGCTTTTGTTTGTCGCCGAAGGCTTCGGCACGGGCAGAACACGTATCGCTCCCGGGACGTTCGGCAGCCTGCCCGGCGTTCTGCTCATGGCCGGACTGCAGTGGCTGCATGCTGGTCCCCTGACATGCCTGGCCGTCTGGCTGCTGTGTTTCCTTGCTGGAATTCCCCTCTGCCGTCGGGCTGCCGAGCTCCGCGGGAGGCATGATCCCGGGAGTGTTGTGTGGGACGAAATCACCGCCTTTGCAATCCTCGCCGCAGTGGCCAAACCCGGCTGGCAGGGACTCTTCGCGGGCTTCGTCCTCTTCAGAATTTTCGATATCGCCTTGAACGCCTTCCCGGCGGACTCGGTGTGATGGCAGATGATCAGGCAGCGGCACTCTGGGCCGCGCTGCTGCTGCGAATGGCGCAGACCTGGATCTTCTGACACACAGTTCCACTCCTCATTTTCCCGCGCCAGCCACCATTTTTTCACCGCGTTTCCCTCAATCCGCGTTACCATACCCGAAGTCCCGACCACACCAGCCATCCGCGCCGGAGCCGTTCATGCCCACCGCTGAATCCCCCTGCCGCACCATTTCTCCAACGGCCTCTGCCCCAGGCTCTGCCAGAGCCTCGTTTGCCCTTGTCGCCCTCGCTCTGCTGACAACCGTGACCATCAGCGCGGCCCCCGTCGCCGCACAGACCCCGCAGGAACTCGATCCCGACGAAGCCATTCCCGGACTGTCCCTCGAACTGCAGACCGATCAGGCAGCGCTTCTCCAGGCTGTCAGCCGTCCGGTGCTCCACACCACCGGCGGTCGCCTTGACCCCCGACTTACCACTCCTGCCACCGCCAGTCTCCGCAGCCAGCTGCTCGTGCGCAGCGGTGGCCCCCACCGCTTTCATGTGCAGCTCTCGGGACATGTTACCGTCCTGGTGGATGAGCAACCGGTGCTGGATGTGTCCGGCGAGGATCGCTTCTTCAGCAGTGAACCTGTGCTGCTCAGCGGCGGCGAACACAACCTGCAGATCCGCTATCGCACTCCGCCTGCAGGTGAAGGTCTGCTGCAGATCTTCTGGTCGGCGCCCGATTTTACTCTCGAACCGCTGCCCGCAGATGTGCTCAGCCGCTTCCCGGATCCCGCTGCTGAAACGGCCAGCCAGCAGAGTGCCGCCGGACGCTTCACAACAGACGCACTCCGCTGCGGCGCCTGTCATGCCGGCTGGTCAGAAGGCCCCGTGGTTCCCGCACCCAGCCTCACCGACGCACTCCCATGGCTCACCGACGACCAGATCACTGCCCGACTGCTTCCCGGCAGCCGGCAGTCCGCGATGCCGCATTTCGATTTCACACCAGCTGAAACAGCAGATGCTCTTGCATTCCTCAAGACGGTGATCAGCGAAGCAGCACCGCGGCCCGAACTTCCCGCTCCCCCGGCCTTCAAACCCGCTGACGCAGCAGCCGGCGAAAAACTGATCCTCACCACAGGCTGCGCGGCCTGTCATGCGATCGATCAGTCTGTCACGGCCGACATCGGCCCCTGGGGCGGTCCTGATCTGCGTGCAGGAAGTGCCGGACGTTCAGCCGCATGGCTGCTCCAGTGGCTCAAAGACCCGCAGACGCTCAATCGCCATCACCGCATGCCCGTGTTTGAACTCACCGACGACGAACGTCGACAGATCGTCGCCGCGCTGCTGCAGCGACAGGCTGCCGTCGCCTCCGCTCCAAACGCAGCAGCAGATACAGCAAACGCAGCAGACACAGCGGCAGCTCTCGTGGTCGGATCGCCGTCACCTGCCCTGGTGGTGCTGCCTCAGGGAGACGCTGAGCGCGGCCGAGTGCTCGTTCAGTCCGCCGGCTGTGCCGCCTGTCACGACATCAAAGGCATCAACTCCCCGCCGCCGCGCCCTTTTCAGCAATGGCCGGCTGCCGGAAATCGCATCCCCTGCTTCGCTGCTTCAGCTGCCGACAGCACCGGCCCCGGCCCCAGCCCGAGCACCAGCACCAGCCCCGCCACCAGCACCACCAGCAACAACTCCCGTGCCAGCCTTCCACTCCCGCCCGGCGTTGCCACACGTGCACCCCGGTACCTGCTTTCCGCGTTCCGGCAGCAGCAGCTTGCGGCATGGCACGGATCACTCACACAGCCCCTGCCGACGGCAGTCGGTCACGAGCTTGGTCGTCTGCTCCTGCAGCGTCGTTCCTGCCTTGCCTGCCACGACCGCGATGCCTCCCGGGGACTCTCAGAAATCGCAGCTCGTCTGGAGGAGCGACGTGAAGATCTGCGCGGGCAGTCCCAGGCGCTGATTCCCCCTGAACTCACTGCCGTCGGAGACCGCCTGCGGGATGAAGTACTCGCGGAAGCCGTCAACGGCGGCACTGAACGGCGACTTCCCTGGCTGCTCATTCGCATGCCGCGTTTCCGCCATACTCCGGCCGAGCGTGACGCACTGGTTCGGTTCTTCATCACTGAAGACCGCATCCCCGACACTGCCGATGCCGCGCGACAGGAGCTCTTTGAATACGTCAATCCGCAGCACCCTGCACTCGCCACTCCTGAAGAGCTGTATTCCGGCAATCAACTTGCAGGTGCAGGTGGATTTCAGTGCACTGCGTGCCACAGGGCCGGGCCCTGGGAGCCCCGCAACGTCGCTCCAGGCACACGAGGCTCAGACCTGATGCTCATGGGACGTCGTCTGAGATCCCGCTACTTTCTCCGCTGGATGCACAACCCGATTCGCGTGGTGCCCGGCATTGAAATGCCGCAGCTGCGCAAGCCTGCAGATCGTGGATTCAACGAATCACTGGCACAGCAGATCGGACAGCTCTGGACGGCCCTCGCAGACCCCCGTTTCGTCCCCCCGACGGTCATCAGCCGCTATGAACAGGTTGTGGCGGTGTCGAAGGGGAGCAGGCCGCGGGTGATCCGGGATGTGTTTCTGGGTGAAGGCAATCCGGTCGGCAGCGGAACTGCACGAGCACTTGCGGTGGGCTTCGAGAACAGTCACAACCTTCTGTTTGACCTCGACAGCGGGCGTCTGGTGGCGTGGACAGCCGGCGAATTTGCGCGGCAGCGAACGGAGGGCAAGAGCTGGTTCCGGGACCTTGCCGGAGTTTCTCTGGCAGCGTTCGATCGAAGCGGTGAGCAGGGCGAGTTTCAGCTGCAGCTGCCTGGCACAACCACGCTGCTCAGACCCGTTCGCGACGAATCGCGAACAGCTGAACTGCTCTCCATCCAGGAGACAGCGACGCATGTCGTGGCGCGACTGCGACTGCACTATGCCGCTTCCGGCGCTGCAGGCGATTCCGGCGATTCCGGCGATTCCGGCGCTGCAGCAGCTGCCGTTCTGCCCGACGGGGCGACGGCCGAGGCACCGCATTCTCCGATCACTGCCTGGACAGCCCGGCCTGGCCTGCACACGGTGGTGCTGCGAATGTCCCTGAGTGCCTTAACGCCCCCCGCAGCGTCGCCAGCACCACCAGACGCCGCACCGGCAGGCACTGCACCGGCAGGGGAGACGGGCGTGGAGATTGAGTATTTTCTGGAGTCGGCGCCGGAGGGCAGTTCGCTGCACTGCGGAAACCAGGACCTGCCGCCGCGCAGCGACGGTCCGGTGATCTCCCAGCAATTCCTGTGGTCCGGTACGGGTGTCGCTGCGTCGGCGGCCACGGGCACAGACAAGCCGCTGGCACTGCAGCAGGGGCAACGTCTTTTCAGACGATTGCAGACACGTCTGCCGGCAGTCTCATTTTCTCCGCCGGCTGTCCCGCCGCTGCTCACCGAGCTCGCGGCGGTGAACTGTGTACCGGGCTTTACGGGAACGCGGCTGCCGTTGCCAGCGGGTTTGATGCCGACAGGCATGGCGTGGTTTGCGGATGGACGAATGGCGTTGAGTTCGCTGCGTGGCGAGGTGCGGATTCTGCGGGACAGTGACAGCGATGGACTTTATGACTCAGCAGATCTGTTCGCCGACGGGCTTGCGGCGCCGTACGGCGTACTCGTCGACGGCGCTGATGTTCTTGTCTCTCACAAGCCGGAGGTTCTGCGACTGCGGGACACAGACGGTGACGGGCGGGCGGACGTGAGTGAGGTGCTGGCGTCCGGCTGGGGCTTCAGCGATGACTATCACGACTGGACTTCCGGTTTGACGCGGGATGGCGAGGGCAATCTGTATGTGGGGCTGGGCAGCGATTATTCGCAGAACAAACGTTCTCCGGACAACGATCGCTGGCGCGGTACGATTCTGAAGATTGATCCGGCGGGTCAGATTGAACCGGTGGCCTTTTCAATGCGTTTTCCCATGGGCCTTGCCTTCGATTCGCGCGGACGGCTGTTTGCGACCGACAACCAGGGTGTGCAGAACACGTTCAATGAAGTCAATCATATCCAGACGGGGCGGCGTTACGGGGTTCCTTCGCGGCATGATCAGCCGGATAAAGAGAGTGAATCTCCGGCCTTGCAGATCCCCCATCCGTGGACTCGCAGTGTCAACAGCCTTGCGTTCTTTCCGGAGGATTATCCGCTTGCCGCGTTCCGCGGTCAGGCGATTGGGTGTGAATACGACACACAGTGTCTGATCCGGATGAGTTTTGAAGAGGTGGACGGTGTGATTCAGGGGGCGTGTTACCGGTTCAGTCGACTGCCGGAACCGGGTGTCGAAGCGGAGTTGCAGGGACCGATCTCTGTGGCATTTGCACCGGACCACACCTTATATATTGGCAGTTTGCGTGACAGCGGCTGGCAGGGGGCGCGAAACACCGGCTGTATTGAACGGCTGTTGCCGACCGGACCGCTGCCAAACGGCATCCGGGAAATCCGGGCGGTGGCGGACGGGTTTCGGGTGGAGTTCTTTCAGCCGCTGTCGGCAGACACGGCAGTTCGACCGGAAGACTGGGACCTGCAGTCCTTCACGCGTATCTGGAAGGGCAGTTACGCGACGGCGGATTCAGAGCGACGAGCGGAAGAAATCAGGGGCATCAGCCGCAGCCCGGACGGGCGATCGGTGTTCATCAGAACCGCTGGTCATCGGGCTGGATTTTTGTATGAAATCCGGCTGAAGGGGACCGGCGAGGCTGGCAACTTCTGGCCCGTCGAAGGCTTTTACTGGATGAAGAGGACTCCCGGATAAGGCTCGTTGCCTTGTTGAGCAGGGTTGATCCAGCGCCGCAGGACTTGTTCAAAGCTTCCACGACATCCGTGTTTTGCAGTTGATTTGGCGTGCGAATCTGAGTAAGACGGGGCTCCCGCCACCAGCACAGTTCTTCGTTCCTTCCCTCCCTTCAGGAACTGCGACCATGACACGGCATTCCTGTGCAGGCCCTGCCGGTCGCCGAGAATTCCTCCGCGCCGGCACCATGGCTCTTGGCGGCCTGTCGCTCCCCGCACTGCTGTCAGCCCGCGAACAGACGGGTGTGTCTGCTGATACATCGGTAATTCTCTTCTGGATGTGGGGCGGCCCCAGTCAGCTGGAGACGTTTGACCCCAAGCCGGATGCGCCCAGCGAGTACCGTGGGCCGTTTCGGCCGGCGGCAACATCAGTACCGGGTGTGTGGATCTCAGAGATCTTTCCGCAACTGGCCGCTCAGGCGCACCGTTATTCTCTGATCCGTTCGGTGCATCACGAAATGTCCGCCCACAACGACGGCTCAATCGAGATGCTCACCGGCAAAACACCGCTCCGTCCGGATCCGACATCGCTCGCGCATTCCGAGCATCCCGACATGGGGATGGTGACCAGCCGGATGCGTGGCCGGCATCCGTCGGGTCTGCCCCAGTACATCGGCATCCCCACCAAACCCTTCATGACTCGCCCCCAGTACCTCGGGGTCAGCCATACGGCCTACGTCACGGGCGACCCTTCTGTTGCGGGGTTTCAGCCGGCCAATCTGAAGCTCGATGCCGGGCTTGACGGCAGCCGCCTCGCCGATCGCATTGCCCTGATGAAACAGTTTGATCAGTTTCGTCGTGAATTGCAGGCTGGCGGGATTGCGGAGGGCATGTCGGGTTTCCATGAGCAGGCGTGGGAGATGCTGTCGAGCGCCAGGGTGGCAGAGGCATTTGATCTTGAACGGGAACCTGATTCGCTCCGCGACCGTTATGGTCGCACACTCTGGGGACAAAGCTGTCTGCTGGCACGGCGTCTGGCGGAAGCCGGCGCGGGACTCATTACCATTGACGCTCAGGCGCCGCAGAACGGGCTCAAGCGTTACTTCAGCTGGGACGATCACGTCATACCGATGTACGACTGGGATCTGGCACCGGCCATGCTGTTTCGTGCGGCCGATATGGACCCGGCCCTGTCGGCGCTCATCGAAGACATTTACTCCCGCGGCCTTGACCGGCGGATTCTTGTTGTGGCGATGGGTGAATTTGGTCGCACTCCCCGCATCAGTCAGGCTTCCGGACTTTCCGGCCGCGATCACTGGCCTCACGCCATGTCAGTGCTTGTGTCCGGCGGTGGCCTGAGAATGGGTCAGGTGATTGGTGCCACCAATTCGAAGGCGGAATACCCTGTCGAACGACCGCTCACCCCCCAGGACCTGCTGGCGACCATCTACCGACATCTCGGTATCGACCCCAACCACGAATTCCTTGATTTCGGTGGGCGGCCGCAAAGAATTCTGTATCACGGGCAGGCGATACCTGAGCTGATTTCGCGGGGATAAACGGGTGTATCGAGCACGCTCGTCGCCGTACGGCGATCAGCGGGTGAAGCACACCATGGGTTGCCTTTGCCGGAACAGCAAGACTCAGGCTACGCTCGATCCGGCCCGGTTCTCCGGATAGAATGCACAAAGTCGTGCGGTTTCCTGTGATCCGCAGGGCGTTCGTCGTGGTCCCCAGTCTTCCGTCCTCCACTTCTCCCGGCAGGTTTCCCATGTCGCTTCCGACCATCGCTCCCAACAAGACTCGCATCGGCTGGATTGGTACTGGCGTCATGGGTTCCAGCATGTGCGGGCACCTGTTGTCAGCCGGATATTCGGCGACGGTTTATTCGCGGACAAAAGAGAAAGCGGCTTCGCTGCTGGACCGTGGTGCCGCCTGGGCCGACACGCCTGCCGGTGTGGCTGCAGCGTCGGACGTTGTGTTTTCCATCGTCGGTTTTCCCTCAGACGTCCGCGAAGTGCTGCTCGGAGAATCCGGCGCCCTGTCGGCTGCTCGCCCGGGAACAGTGCTGGTCGACATGACCACCAGTCAGCCATCGCTGGCAGTGGAAATTCATCAGGCGGCGTTGGCCAGGCAGGTTCACAGTGTGGACGCGCCGGTATCAGGAGGCGACATTGGCGCCCGTAATGCGACGCTTTCGATTATGATCGGCGGTGACCGCGAAGTCGTCGACGCCCTGCAGCCGCTCTGGCAGACCATTGGCAAAACCATTGTCTACCAGGGCCCGGCCGGAAGCGGTCAGCATACAAAGATGGTCAATCAGACGCTGATTGCGGCGGGAATGGTGGGTGTCTGCGAAGCACTGCTCTACGGCTACAAAGCCGGCCTCGACCTGCCCACGGTGCTGCAGTCCGTAGCCAGTGGTGCTGCGGGCAGTTGGTCACTCTCCAATCTGGCCCCGCGAATCATTGCCAACAATTTTGATCCCGGGTTTTATGTTGAGCACATCATTAAGGATCTGGGGATTGTCCTTGAAGAGTCGCGGCGGATGGGGCTGTTTATGCCGGGCCTTGCCCTCGCCGAACAGCTCTACCAGGCCGTGAAGGCTCAGGGACACGGCCGGGCCGGCACGCAGTCGCTGATTCTGGCACTCAGTGCCATCGCAGGCATCGACTGGAAAAACCGTCCCTCCGGTTCCTGAATTCCCGGGAACGGCCGGCTTTCGTTTGCATCGCTGCCCCGCCCCGCTATTCTGTCGGGTCCAGCCTGTTCAGCAGCTCTGCTCACGTATCTTCGCAGTCCACGCCTTCGCAGTCCACACCTTCGCAGTCCAACATCGACAACGG
>CAZLOQ010000081.1:16440-24473 GCA_964561125.1 uncultured Chitinophaga sp.
CTTCGCAGTCCACGCCTTCGCAGTCCACACCTTCGCAGTCCAACATCGACAACGGAAAGTCAGTTCATCATGGTCCGACGCGGCGAACAGTTCTCCGGTCTCTCCGTGGCCCTTGTCACTCCCATGTCTGCCGACGGATCGCTCAACGAAGCCATGCTCCGGTCGTTGATCGATTTCCACGTCGAATCCGGCACCGACTGTGTAGTGCCTGTGGGCACGACCGGCGAAAGTCCGACACTGACGCATGATGAGCACGAGCGTGTGATTGCGGTGACCTGCGAACATGCGGCGGGGCGAATCAAAGTGATGGCGGGAACCGGTTCCAACAGTACTGCTGAAGCCATCCGGCTCACCAAATCCGCCCGTAACGCCGGCGCCGACGGCGCCCTGATGGTCGCTCCCTACTATAACAAGCCCACGCAGGAAGGGTTCTTCCTGCACTTCCGCGCTGTCGCCGAACACGTCGACCTCCCGATCGTGCTCTACAACATCCCCGGTCGCACGGCAAAAAATATGGAACCGGAAACCATCTGCCGCATCGCCGATACCTGCCCCAGCGTGGTGGCCATCAAAGAATCCACCGGCTCCATGGATCAGGCCTCACAGATTCTCTCCGCTTCTGAACTCACAGTGCTCTCCGGAGACGACAGCCTGACTCTGCCGCTCCTTGCCCTCGGAGCATCCGGCGTGGTTTCCGTCGCCGGCAATATCGTCCCCGCCGATGTCAAAGCAATGCTCACCGCATTTCAATCGGGTGACATCATCGCCGCCCGGCAGTGGCACCACAAACTCTTCCCGCTCTGCCGCGATATGCTCGGACTGTCCACCAACCCGATCCCTGTCAAGGCCGCCATGCGGCTGATCGGACGCGACTGTGGCGAAGTCCGACTGCCGCTCACGCCGCTCTCTGACAACCAGCTCTCTGCCCTTCGCACCACGCTCAGCCGCTACGGTCTGCTCCAGGTGCCGTAGCTCGCTCCCGGTCGTCGGCTGCAAACGCCATCCCGGCATCCCCGTAGATCTCCAACGTCTGCTCCCCTGTTGATCAGAACACCCCGTCCCGGCAGCCGCAATCATCCGGCCCACCGTCCCGAAAGTCCTGTGCACATGAAAGCCATCGCCGTCCGCCCCGGAACTCCCAACAGCGTTCACCTTGCCGAACTTCCGCGGCCTCAGGTCACTGACATCGCCGACGGTCGCGGTGTGCTCGTCAAAGTGCTCAAAGTGGGCGTTGATGCCACTGACCGTGAAATCAACGAAGCGCTCTACGGCAATGCTCCTGCCGGATACGATTTTCTTGTGATCGGCCATGAATGTTTCGGCATTGTCGAGGAAGTCGGGCCGCAGGTGAAGAAGGTCAGGCCCGGCGATTATGTCACCTGCACGGTCCGTCGCCCGGGCGGTTCGATTTACGACCGCATCGGACGCAATGACATCACCAGCGAAGAAACCTATTACGAGCGGGGCATTAATCTGCGGCACGGGTTTCTGACGGAATACTTTGTCGACGAAGAAGAGTACATCGTGCGGATGCCGCAGGGGCTTAAACATCTGCATGTGCTGGCAGAACCGATGAGCTGTGCGGCGAAGGCAGTGGAGCAGGCGTATCTGGCGCAGCAGCGGCTGCAGGTCTGGCAGCCGCAGCGCGCGTGGGTCACAGGAGCGGGGCAGATCGGACTGCTCAGCACACTCATTCTGCGGCTTCGCGGCATCGAAGTCTTCACACTGGCTCGAGGCCGCAAACCGTGCCTGAAGTCCGAGATTGCGGAAGGCTTCGGAGCGCACTACATCAGCACCAGCGATGTCTCGCTGCAGCAGCTGGCGGCCACACACGGACGGCCTGACCTGATCATTGAAGCCACAGGCAGCAGTGCGATTGCATTCGAAGCCATGCAGGTGTTGGGACATAACGGCTGCATGGTCTGGACCAGTATCACCGGCGGAACCAGGCAGGTGCAGATTCCCGGCGACCAGATCAACCTCAACTGGGTGCTGGGAAACAAGCTTCTTGTGGGTTCCGTGAATGCCAACTTTCGCCATTTCGAATCCGGAATCCGGGATCTCGCGCTGGGTGAAGTCACGTGGCCGGGAGTGATTCAGAAGATTCTCACGACCCCTGTTGCAGGGCTCGACAACTACAACGAGATGATGCGGCTGCTGGTGGAAGACCGCGAGGCACTCAAAGTCTTCGTTGAAGTGGCTCAGGGCTGACACCACCACGTGTGTCCAGGCATTCAGTGGCTTTTCCAGGCGACATCAGATCCGGATCTTGAACATGGCCAGATGTCTTGTGACGGGCGGATCCGGTTTTATCGGCAGCCACCTCACCGAACTCCTGCTCCGTCGCGGCCACCATGTGGTCGTCCTCGACAACCTTTCCACGGGCCGCTCCGAAAACCTCGCAGCCGTCTGCGATCACAGTCATCTTGAGATCCGCAACGGGTCAATTACGGACCCCACGGCGCTGGCCGAGGCCGTGCTGGGTGCGGAAATGATCTTTCATCTGGCCGCGGCTGTCGGGGTGCGGCTGGTCGCCGACGACCCGGTGCGTACGATTGAAACCAACATCTATCCCACAGACCAGCTGCTGCGGCTGGCGGTACAGGGGCAGGTGAAGCGTTTCTTTCTGGCGTCCACCAGTGAAGTGTACGGGAAGAATCCCAAAGAGCAGTGGACGGAGGAGGACGATCTGCATCTGGGCCCCACCAGTCGTCCTCGCTGGGCATACGGCTGTTCCAAAGCGATCGACGAATTTCTGGCGCTGGCCTATCACCGCAAGTATGGATTCAAAGTGACAGTCGGGCGATTTTTCAACGTCGTCGGCCCGCGGCAGGTTGGCAACTACGGCATGGTTGTACCGCGATTCGTCGAAGCGGCGCTCCAGCATCGTCCGGTCACGGTCTACGACGATGGTTCCCAGGTGCGATGTTTTGCGCATGTGCAGGAAATTGTGGAGTGTGTGCTGGAGCTGACGGAGTGTGATGCATCTGCCGGGCGTGTGTTCAACATCGGCAGTGATCAGCCGGTCTCAATTCTGCAGCTGGCTCAGCGGGTGCTGCAGAAAACCGGCAGTCCGGCGGGAATGGAGTTTCTGCCGTATCACCAGGCATACAGCGAGGACTTTGAGGATGTGCAGCGGCGGGTGCCGTGTGTGGACCTGCTGCACCAGACCATCGGGCGCCGCCCCACAGCAACGCTGGACCGGATTCTTGACGACGTGATTGCCTGGAAACGCAGCCGGATGAACACGCCTGGTTCGGGCTGATACGGTGACGGAACCCCAGGTTCGTCACGTCTCTGTCTGCCCCCTCCCATTGCCGCAAATCCCCTGCTTCCTCTTTCCAGCCCCCGGAATCGCTGGTATTTTTCCAGCTTCATCAGCAATTTTCCCCTTTTACCTGCCTCTCCGGCCGGACCTAACGCCATGAACGACGCGGCGAATCAGCATCATCGGGACTTCGTACGTCAGATCGTGGAAGACGACCTGAAATCCGGCAAGTGGGCCGGTCGCGTGCAGACTCGGTTCCCCCCCGAACCCAACGGTTACCTCCACATCGGCCACGCAAAAAGCATTTGTCTGAACTTCGGCATTGCTGCGGAATATGGTGGCCATTGCAATCTGCGTTTCGACGACACCAATCCCGAAAAGGAAGACACGGAATACGTCGAATCCATTCAGGAGGACGTGCGGTGGCTCGGCTTTGACTGGGAAGACCGCCTGTACTACGCGTCCGACTATTTCGAGCAGTTGTATCAGTGGGCGGAGCAGTTGATTGAGCAGGGGCAGGCCTACGTCTGCAGTCTGCCGCTGGAAGAGATCCGTTCGGGTCGCGGAACTCCGGTTGAAGCGGGAGTCCACAGCCCGTATCGTGACCGGACAGTGGCTGAAAATCTGGATCTGTTTCGCCGCATGCGTGCCGGCGAGTTTCCCGACGGTGCCCACGTCCTTCGGGCAAAGATCGACATGGGCCACGCGCACATGCTCCTCCGCGATCCGATCATGTACCGCATTCGTCACGCGGAACATCATCGGACCGGCAGTGCATGGTGCATCTATCCCACCTACGACTACGCGCACGGCCAGTCCGACTCCATCGAACGCATTACCCACTCCATCTGCACGCTGGAATTCGAAAACCACCGGCCCCTGTACGACTGGTACTGCCAGGCACTCAGCATTCACCACCCGCAGCAGATCGAATTCAATCGACTCAACCTGACCTGGACGATGATGAGCAAGCGCAGGCTGCTCGAGCTGGTCAAAGGCGGCTTTGTGCGTGGCTGGGACGACCCGCGGATGCCCACGCTGCGCGGGTTGCGACGACGTGGCTATACGCCCGAGTCCATTCGGGCATTCTGTGCAACGGTTGGTGTGACCAAGCACAATGCCACGATGGACATGGTTGTTCTCGAAAACCACATCCGCGAAGATCTCAACCGCAGGGCCGACCGGCGGATGGCGGTGCTTGATCCGGTCAAAGTGATCGTCACCAACTACCCGGAAGGCACCTCAGAAGAGCTCCCTGCGATCAACAACCCCGAAGATGCTTCTGCCGGCAGCCGTATGGTGCCGTTCAGTCGGGAGCTGTGGATTGAGCGTGAAGACTTTCTGGAGGATCCGCCGAAGAAGTTCTTCCGACTCAGCCCGGGCCGTGAAGTTCGGCTTCGCTGGGCCTACTTCATCACCTGCACAGAGGTGGTGAAGGACAGCAGCGGCAACGTCACAGAGATTCACTGTACCTACGACCCGGCAACTCGCGGCGGAGACGCTCCGGACGGTCGCCGCGTGAAAGCCACGCTGCACTGGGTCTCCGCACCGCACGCCCTGCGCGCCGAAGTTCGGCTTTACGATCATCTGTTCCGCACGGCGGATCCTGATGATGTGGCTGACCCCTCCCTCGACTGGAAATCCAACATCAACCCCGACTCGCTTAAAATACTCCCTGCCGCTTACCTTGAACCCGCGCTTGCTGCTGCGGTTCCGGGAGAACGCTTCCAGTTTGAACGCCTTGGCTATTTCACCGTCGATCCCGACTCCACTCCGCAGCACCCCGTATTCAACCGGACGGTCACGCTGAAGGACACGTGGGCGAAGGAACAGAATCGGTCGTGACCAGTGCGACTTTTTTGATCGGAACTCGCTGACATGTCCTCTGTTCCCCAGCGCATCGATGGCCCTGTTGCCGTCATTGGCGACGTTCACGGTCAGACAGATAAGCTGCGGCAAATTATTGGTCAGCTTGCGCGTCTGCCCGATATTCATCATCGCTGGGTGGTGTTCATCGGCGACCTCGTTGATCGCGGACCGGATCCGGCAGGAGTCGTGCGGATCTACTGCGACCTCGCTTCTCAGCACGATCGCGTGACGTGGCTCTGCGGCAATCACGAATTCGCCATGATGGGCTCCCTCGGAATGCTCCCGACACCCGCTTATGTGGACTTTGCCAGTCGCTGGGTGCCGAACTACGACACTGAATCCACGTTCCGTTCATGGGGTGCTCCCTATGGTGATCTTGATGCGCTCCGCGAAGCCATCCCCCCGAAGCAGCTCCAGCTGATGCGGGACCTCCCGTGGTGCATCGAGCACCCGCAGTTTCTGTTTGTACACGCCGGACTGGATCGGAATCTGCCTTTTGAAACACAGCTGAGGATTCTTCGTCAGCGGGATTACTCGCTGACCCATCCACCGTGGCTGTACTCCAAGGACTTTATCCACGCGGGTGCACCCCTCGATTCGCCCGTGCCGATTGTGATCGGCCATGTCCCGATGCCGCGCGTTCAGTTCTCGAATGGCATGATCTGCACCGATACCGGAGGCGGCAGCTCGGGTGAACTCAGCTGTGTGCTCCTCCCCGAAGGTGATGTGATTCAGTCCCAGTCCCTGCAACCGGCCAATCGCACCGGATTCGCCCCCCAGCCAGCTCCGCCCTCAAAGAAGCCCTGGTGGCAGATCTGGTAGTTTTTCAACGCCATTCAACAGGCCACGTTCATGACTGCTGCTGTACCGGAACCAGTCCCTGCATCTGTCCCGGGCACACCTCCGGACTTCACCGCGCTGCTTCCTGAATTTCGCCGGCTGTGTGAAGTGATTGCCCGGCTTCGAGCACCTGACGGGTGTCCGTGGGACCGCCAGCAGACGCTCAGTTCCATCAAGCCTTACACGCTGGAAGAAACCTATGAACTGCTGGAGGCGATCGACGCGGACGACAACGCGGCGATCCGCGAAGAGCTCGGTGATCTGCTCCTGCAGATCATCCTCGACGCTCAGATAGCGGCGGACGAGCAGCGGTTCCTGCTGGTTGATGTTGTGCGGCAGATCGCCGACAAAATGGTTCGTCGCCATCCGCACGTGTTTGGTGCGGAGCCGGTGAATTCTGTTGACGCCGTCCGGAGTCGCTGGCAGCAGATCAAGCAGCAGGAAAAGCCGGCCCGCGAATCCCGTCTGGACGGGATTCCGCTGACGCTTCCTGAGCTGGCGAGAGCCGCGCGGATTACATCCCGCGCGGCTGCGGTGGGCTATGACTTCCCCGACCGGCGAATGCTCTTCGATAAGCTTGATGAAGAGCTGCGGGAATTGGCAGCGGAGCTGTTCGAGGACGGGCAGATTCCAGTGATGCGAGCGACAGTGGAGTCCGCAGTGATCCCCGACGCTCCGATCAGTGATCCCGCGCAGAAGGCGCGAGCGGAGTCGGAGCTTGGGGATGTTCTGTTTGTGCTTGCCAACATCGGACGCCGCTGGGGCATTAACCCGGAAGAAGCCCTGCGCAAGACCAACGCCAAGTTCGCGCGGCGATTTCGGGCGATCGAGCAGGCGCTGCAGGCGGCCGGCAAATCACTGGAGACAGTTTCATTGCGAGAAATGGAAGACATCTACCAGGCGGCGAAGAAGCAGGAGAAGCAACGGGAGGAGCGGGGCTGAGACGGGCGTCAGCCCGCGGCAGCGCGCACAGGGCTCCCAGAGGCTTGTCCGGTCTGAATCGAGGGTTCGCAGGCTGGCCAGTGAGTCTGATTCACGGGCTCAGGGTTGCTTTCCGCTCGGTACAGCGACTGTGTGTCGATTCCAGTCTGGGAGGAACGCACTTTTCCAGCCAGAAGAGCAGCAGTCACGCGGTTGCGGATCGAGATTTTCTGAGAGTTATCCGGGGACGTCCGGTCTGGACGGTGGCTGGGAGGAGGGCAGCCAGGGAATGGCGAGGCCGGCGGAGTGGCACAGCAGTGTTGTTGCGGCGTAGAGTGTACTGGTTCAAATAACAGGAGGTTCAGCACTCGAGAGAGGGAGATCAGGCGGCAGACGGCACGATAGTCGATCGCGCGGTATCGCATGGGCTGCTCGCCATCTGGTACCCAGCCATAATGGCGGCGATCTGCTGGTGTCACGGGGTCGACTCGGGAGACGTTGTCGGGTTTGTCCGCAGAGCAGGTCGAAATTCGTCCAGTATGACAGCTGCTGCGGCAACATGCCGTCGGCCAGCGATGCGGTGAGCTGACGAATCAAAGCTCCGCGGAAATCGGGACGCGCAGCGAGTAACCGTTCACAGCTCGAAAACTGCACTTTGAGAATTTCGCGGAATTTGCGATACCGCCGCAATGCCGCAATCTCACGAAATACCACCTGAGCTTCTTGCCGAGATGACGCCCGCTGTGCGGGCGTTCGTGTCGCAGCTTTTGGCTCGGCTGAGTTCTCTCGAAGCGCGATTGGAGACCAGCCAGAAGCGACTGGAAGTCGGTCAGAGGCGTGTGGCAGCGCTGGAGAAGGAGAACAGGGAGCTGCGTCTCGGTTGGGCATGAACTCCGGCAACTCGTCAATGCCTCCGTCCAGTGATCGCCCGGAACAAACGCCACCGAAAGTCGAAACGACTTCGACAGGAAAAAAGCGGGGCGGACAGGCAGGGCATGTCAAACGCAAAAGAGAATTGATTAACGGAACGGTGCGATAAGGTCGAAAATCACGTCCCACGCTCCTGCGATTCCTGCGGCAGCAGGCTCGCAGGTTCCGACCAGAATCCACGCAGGCACCAGGTGACCGAAATCCC
>CAZLOQ010000082.1:0-11233 GCA_964561125.1 uncultured Chitinophaga sp.
CGGCGCGAGCCGTCCGGTGATGGATGCTGAAATTTCCTGTCGTTACCGGACGGCTTGCGCCGTACCGCTTATATTTGAAGCCGAAAGCAGGTGGGGTTGGGCCTTAGACCTTGGGCCGCGAGGCTTCTCTTTTGCGTTGCATTTCGCGTTGCTGGCGACGGCGTTGTTCTTCTTCGGGGGCGAACTGTGGGGCGCGGCCATCATTGCCGCCGCCCATCTGCGGAACTTCCATTTGTCCTTCGCGCCACTTCCAGCCGAGCGGGTCGCTGAGTTCCATTTTGGCGAGGAAGGCCCAGGGCGTATCGGGGTGTTCATCGATCACGCGATTGAGGTAGACGAGCGCTTTGTCGTGCATTTTGCGAATGTTCGCTCCGCCCTCGATTTTGTCGGAAGGGTCAAGATTCCACTGGTTGCTGCCAGCTTTTTCGAAGCGACGGGGGCTGGATTTCATTTCGGCGAGCACAGCGTTGTAGCCGAACGCGCGCACGCGCATCGCGAGCACTCGTCCCATGGCCAGGTCGTACTGGGCGCGCCAGCGGTCGGTATCGAGTTTATCGCGGTGCTTTTCTCCGGCTTCGAGTGCTTCGTGGACGCGAGCGAGGAAGTAATCGAGGACGGCGAGAGGTTTCTGAGCTTCGGTGATTTGTTCGCGGAGAATGTTATCGTTGTTTGCCTGGAAGGTGATCTGGGGCACAGGGACGCGTTCGTTGACAGCCAGCTGAGCAGCAGCGATGAGGGCTTGCTTGGCGAGATTGGTCTGGACCTGTTTGCGATATTCGATGCCAGGACGGTAGTCCGGGGCATACTGTCGCATGACCTGGGCCGGCCATTTCTTCTGTGTGGTGTCATCGGCAACGAAGAAGATGCCGCCGGTTTCTGCACAGAGTCTGGAGAGTGTATAGGGACCGTATCCGGAGGACATGCGATCGAGTTGCTGGGCCTGAGCGGTCCAGAAGGGCAGAGTGAGGCCTTCTGCGAGCGGGGTTTCGGGGCCCTGGTCGGCATCGGGAATGTCTTCGTCGAATTCGGTGCCGTCTTCAGCCTTCCACTTTACGCGGACGTAGCCTTTCTGACGGCCGAAGGGAGATGAGTTGCCGATGCAGTAGACGCGGATGCCTTCGCGGCTGAGTTTGCGGACGGTTTCTTCGAGAACGGAGTAGCTGTCGCCACCGAAGTCATCGCCGCGTTCATCGGTCACGATGATGAGCATCATGTTGGCGCGCATCTTTTTGCGGACCGGGGCGTACTGCTTAATGGCAGTATTGATGGCGGCAAAGACATTTTCAACGCCGGTCACATCGCTGGTGATGGATTTGACGGCCTTGTTGAGTTCGTTGATGTCGGCGGAGGGTTCGGGGACGAGCACGTGCACATCCTTGCCGTATCCGATGATGCCGGTGCGGAGTGCTTCTTTGGTGTCGATGTCATCCATGAGTCCGAGTTGTCGGTAGATATTTTCGAAGCGCGCGATGATTTCTTCGCGGCGGGATTCGAGGGAGATGGATTCGTCGAAGAGCCAGACAGGGAGCGTGCGGCGCTGGCGGAGCGAAGCGGCGATTTCGAGCGTGATGCGATCTACGGCGCCTGCGGTGCCACCGGGATGTTCGGTGGTGCCGGTGAGATCGATGTTTTCGAGCGTCTGTGCTTCGCTGGGCATCGTGACGGCTTCGTACAGCTCGATCCTGGGGTTGACGATGTCCTGTTCGATGCGGTCGATCTGTTCGACGTGGTTATCGAGGCCTTTGGTTTGTGCGATGGCAGCGGAGGCCCCCTGAATGTTGAGGTTGCTCATGCTGCCCATCTCTTCGGTGGGCGTGGAGTCGAGCACGTATTCCTCGACGCGGATCT
The DNA here is from genome assembly GCA_964561125.1 of uncultured Chitinophaga sp. Classification (GTDB taxonomy): domain Bacteria; phylum Planctomycetota; class Planctomycetia; order Planctomycetales; family Planctomycetaceae; genus SXXK01. The sequence continues at coordinate 1,849 of CAZLOQ010000082.1, forward strand.
CTTCGGGTTCGGCGACGGAGGAGAGGTTGAATTCGGGGATGATGATTTCGGGCAGGGTGACTGTGAGCAGGACGAGGAAGATGCCGACATGCACGAGCACGCTGACGCCCCATGCCGGGACGGCGTCGAAGAGTGTCCAGAGGGCGGAATCCTGGACGGATTCGTCGGCGAGTGTGTCTGCGGTTGCGTCAGAGACAGCAGTACCGGTCATGGTCCCAGGAATTGTACTCATGTGAACACTCCTGCGAGAATCCTGCTGAGATCGTTCAGTCAGGGCGAATGTGCCTGGACCGTGATTTCAGAAGTTTGGTGGAACTGATGCCCGACTGCAAGGCTGTCCGTATGAGCTACCCAGGGGGACAAACAAAACAGAGAGCAGCAGATCTGAACCTCCCGGAAGCAATGAATGGATTGAACAGAAGCAGTGGTCGCAGCAGAAACCCGTGGAACAGGATTCGGCAGGTGTGGTGAGCAGGGCTGGGTGGGATTCGATCCTGGCAGCGAAAGCAGTTGAATGTTACTGCCGGGAATCGGATTGAGCAATATTTTGGGGCATTGTGAGCAGGGAAAGAGCCGAAAGACGGTGATTTGAGGTTTCACGTCAATTCCGGACAAAACATTCGTGATTTTGTCGCGTTTTTTCGACAGTTTTTGTTTTTCAGGAATGAGAAGACCGTCAGGACAACGAGAAATGCGGGTTATTCGGGGAAGAGGTCCGGAGTGGTTGGGGGAGCGTCCGCCTTTGTTTTTTCCCGTTTGTTGAAAATTTTTCGGGGTGCGTTCCGATCTTCCAGCCGTTTGCCTGCGGAAGTGGAGGGTGCGCTGAGCAGTGGATTTGCGGGACCGACGAGCGGATCTCCGGGCTTGACCTGTTCCAGCCGCGCGGTGCCCTGGGTGGAATACTCCTGTGAGAGTTCGCAGCCCATGTGCAGGCGGCCAAGTTTTTTGGCGGTGATCAGCGTGGAGGCGCTTCCGGCGAAGGGATCGAGCACGACATCGCCGGGGTTGGAGCAGGCGCGGATGATGCGGGCGAGGAGTTGTTCGGGCATTTGACAGCCGTGGTATCCGGCACGTTCCTTGAATGTCCCGGCAACGCGTGGGAAGTACCATGTGTTTTCGTCTTCTGTGAACGCTTCGGGGCAGTCCTGAGGCCTGAGAATCCAGGTGTCGTCGGGGAGCCGTCCGGTGCTTTCCGCGCGTCTGTCGCCGTAGACCAGCTGTCGTGCGGAGGGCACGCGGATGTCGGCATGGTTGAACGTGAAACTTCGCTGATCCTTCACGAAGTGAAACAGGTGGGCATGGGAGCGAGTGAACTTGTATTTGCAGTTGACTCCGAAGGTGTAGTACCAGATGACCCAGCTGCGGCAGTGGAAGCCGATCTTTTTGGCGGCGACTTTCAGTTCGGCGGCGTATTCGTCTCCAATGGCGAGCCAGAAGGTGCCGGTTGAAATGAGCACTCGATGCAGCTGCTGCATCCAGCGGGTGCACCACTCGATGTACTTGTCTTCCTCCAGCCGATCCTTGTACTCATCGTAGTCATACCCGATGTTGAAGGGCGGATCGGCAAAGGCGAGGTGGATGGACTGTGCGGGGAGTGCTGCGAGGGTTTCGAGGCAGTCGCCGTGATGGATGCGATTGAGCAGTTCGGGACTGAGTGGTGTGGCGGGTGTACGGGGGTTGGCGTTGATCTGCGAGGCGGACATGGGTGGCCGATTGCGAATAAGAGGGTGGCGATGCAGGGCAGGTCAATGCTGGTCTGCCCGGGAATCCGGAAACGAGTCAGCGGCTGCGTTTGTTTCGGGTTTCTGTTTTCAGACAGGGTCGATGATCAGCAGGAGATCACCGGTTTCGACGCGACAGCCGGGCTGGACGCTGACTTCGCGGATGGTGCCATCGAGTTCGGCGTTGATGGCGGTTTCCATTTTCATGGCTTCGAGGCTGATGAGTTTTTGTCCTTTGCGGACGCGTTCGCCGGCGCGGACGGCGACGTTGACCACCATTCCGGGCATGGTGGCTCCGACCTGTCCGGCGATGGCGGGATCGGCCTTGAGTCGAGAGGTGCCGGAGGCTTCGATGGAAGAATCGATGACGGTGATTTCGCGGGGTTGACCGTTGAGTTCGAAGAACACGGTGCGTGTTCCGTCCGCATGCGGATCGCTCACGGTGAGGAGCCGAATGATAAGTGTTTTGCCAGGCTCGATATCGACAGCGATTTCTTCGCCGGTTTCGAGCCCGAAGAAGAACTGGGGTGTCGGCAGAATGCTCACATCGGAGTACGCATCCTGATGCCCGGCGAATTCTTCGAAGACGCGATTGTAGAGCAGCCAGGAGATGACTTCTCGACCGCTGGGGACGCGTCCGAGGAGAGTGGCGACTTTGGCGCGGGCGGCATCGAGATCTGCGGGCGGGAGTGTTTCTCCGGGCCGGCCGGTGAATTCGGGTTTGCCGAGGAGAATGCGTTGTTTGACGGCTTCGGGGAAGCCCCCTGGCGGCTGGCCCATGCCTCCGCTGATGAGGTCGATCACGCTGCCGGGGAAGGCGATATCGCGATCGACGCTGAGGACATCTTCGCAGGTGAGATTATTGGCGAGCATGAACAGGGCCATATCACCGACGGATTTGCTGGTGGGCGTCACCTTGACGATATCGCCGAAGAGCTGGTTGACGTCAGCATAGAGCTGGCAGACTTCGGGCCAGCGATCGGCGAGTCCCAGGGCGCGGGCCTGTTCGAAGAGGTTCGTGTATTGTCCTCCGGGCATTTCGTGACGATAGAGATCTGCGGTGGCGGCGAGGGCGACGCTTTCGAAGGGGGTGTAGAATTCGCGGACAGCGCGCCAGTATTCTGCGATCTGGTCGAGACGATCGGAGTTGAGTTGTGAGTCGCGGGGGCCGAAGCGGAGCATTTCGGCGAGGGTGTTGAGATTGACCTGGGAGGTGCCGCCGGAGAGCGGGGCCATAGCGGCGTCGGCAATATCCAGCTGATGACTGGAGCCTTCGTAGATGGCGGCTGCCTGAATGCCGGCGGTATCATGAGTGTGGAAGTGGATGGGGATGCCGATTTCCTGTTTGAGGGCGCGGATGAGCTGGGCGGCGGCTGAGGATTTGCAGAGTCCTGCCATGTCCTTGATGGCGAGGATGTGTGCGCCCATGCGTTCGAGTTCTTTGGCGAGGTTGACGTAGTAGCTGAGGCTGTATTTGGTTCGGGAAGGGTTGGTGATGTCGCCGGTGTAGCAGATTGCCGCTTCGCAGATCCCGCCGGCTTCGATCACGCTTTCCATGGCGACCTGCATGTTGGGGAGCCAGTTGAGGCAGTCGAAGATGCGGAACACGTCGATTCCGGCGTCAGCGGCTTCTTTGACAAACGTGCGGACGACGTTGTCGGGATAGTTGGTGTAGCCGACCGCGTTGGAGGAGCGGAGGAGCATCTGGAAGAGGATATTGGGGACGCGTTCGCGGAGTTGCACGAGTCTTTGCCAGGGGCATTCGCGCAGGAATCGCATGGAGGTATCGAAGGTGGCTCCGCCCCACATTTCGATGCTGAACAGTTCGGGACAGAAGTGTGCGTAAGCAGCGGCGATCTGGAGCAGATCGAAGGTGCGCATGCGGGTGGCAAGGAGCGACTGGTGGGCATCGCGGAAGGTGGTGTCTGTGAGGAGGAGTGGTTTTTGTTCGAGGATCCAGCGGGAGAAGGCGGGGGCGCCAAGCTGCTTGAAGAGGGTGCGGGTTCCGGCGGGCGGTTCTGTGCCATGGGGGACGGGGGGAACGGGGGCCGGGGAGCGGCGCTGGGATTTGGGTCGACCGCGAACGAGGCTGTTGCCGTTGACGATGGTTTCTGCGAGGTAGGTGAGGAGTCGTGTGGCGCGGTTTCTGCGTTCTTCGAACTGGAACAGTTCGGGGGTTTCATCGATGAATCGGGTTGTGCAGTCGCCGGCGACAAAGGTGGGATGAGCCATGACGCGGGAGAGGAACGGGATGTTGGTTTTGACTCCGCGGATGCGGAATTCGCGGAGAGTGCGTTCCATGCGGCTGACGGCATCAACGAAGCGTCGGCCGCGCGTGGTGACTTTGGTGAGGAGCGAATCGTAGAAGGGGTTGACCACGGCGCCGCTGAAGGCGGTGCCGGCATCCAGTCGAATGCCCATGCCCCCGGCGGAGCGATAGTGGGTCACGCGGCCGTAGTCGGGCATAAAGTTTTTGGCAGGATCCTCCGTGGTCACTCGGCACTGCACAGCAAAGCCGCTGAGCCGCACATTTGCCTGGTGTCCAAGTCCGATGTCTTCGTGGGCGAGCGGCATGCCCTGGGCCACGAGGATCTGACATTTGACGATGTCGATGTTGGTGATTTCTTCGGTAACGGTGTGTTCGACCTGGATGCGTGGATTGACTTCGATGAAGTAGAATTTTTCAGCTTCGACATCGACGAGGAATTCGACGGTGCCGGCGCAGGAGTAGTTGACGGCGCGGCCGATGCGGAGAGCGGCTTCGAGGATCCCGTCGCGCAGAGAGGTGCTGAGGTTGGGGGCGGGGGCGAGTTCGACGACTTTCTGGTGGCGTCGCTGGACGGAGCAGTCGCGTTCGTAGAGGTGCACGAGGTTTCCGTGTTCGTCTCCGAGCAGCTGGACTTCGATATGTTTCGCGCGGCTGATGAATTTCTCGATGAAGACCTCGGGGCTGCCGAATGCCGTGCGTGCTTCGTTGCGGGCGGATTCGAAGGCCTGGTCAAATTCGGCGACCGTTTTGACGGCCCGCATACCACGTCCACCACCGCCTTTGGCGGCTTTGATCATCACGGGAAAGCCGATTTCTGCGGCGAGCCGTCTGGCTTCATCGACGGATTCGATCGACTGGTGGGTGCCCCCGAGCACAGGGACGCCGGCAGCGATGGCGATGTTGCGGGCAGCGGTTTTGTCGCCGAGCGATTCAAGACAGTGGACGGAGGGGCCCACAAAACAAATTCCGGCGGCCGCACAGGCGGCAGCGAATTCGGGGCGTTCGGACAGGAATCCATATCCGGGATGGATGGCGTCTGCGCCGATGTCTTTGGCGAGGCCGACGATGGAATTGATGTCGAGGTAGGAGCGGATTGGTTCGCCGGGACGGCCGACACGCCAGGCTTCGTCGGCCTTGAAGCGGTGGAGTGCGTAGCGGTCTTCGTGGGAGTAGATGGCGGCCGTGCGGATGCCGAGTTCTGAGGCGCTGCGGAAGACGCGAATGGCGATTTCGGAGCGGTTGGCAACGAGCAGTTTACGGAAGGCGATCATTGAAGTCTTCCAGGACAACAGCGGGCGTTTGGCCCTGTGGATGGGAGGCGGCGCAGTGGGGGGCGCTGTGCGCAGCATACCGCAGGAGCGAGCTGCAATCCAGCCGCATGCAGGCCCTGAGAACAGCTGCGGGAATCGCCGCTTGACTTTTTGTCGATTTCTGAGTTTTCAGACGCGTTTTGTTTGTTTCCCGGGCAGGGTGTCGCCTAGGCTTCAGCACCCGCAGTCACGATGAACCAACGATGTAACCACAGCATCCGCTTTCCCGGATTTCCTCAACAAAGCAGCTCCTGTATGGCACTGGTGACTCTCACTGTACTCGAAGGGCTCGAGCGGGGGCGGATTTTTCGCAACCTGCAGACACCCGTCACCATCGGTCGTGAAGAAGTCAACTCGGTGCAGCTCAACGACGAACGGATCAGTCGTCTGCACGCCAAACTGCAGGAAGATCAGGGCACCATCCTGTTTACGGATCTCCACAGTACCAACGGCAGCCGGATCAACGGGCACCCGGTGCAGATCCGGGTGCTGCAGCCCGGTGACCAGCTGCAGCTGGGGCGCTGTACGCTCCTGTTCGGAAGCGTCCCTGAAATCCGGGAACGCGCAGAAAAACTGAAGATACCGCTGCTGCCCCGACAGGGGCACACCGCAGACGAGTGCGGTGAAGTTCCCCAACCGCTGGCAGCTGATGAGCTTCCTGGGTACTCACGCGAGACCGATCAGGGAATGCTCCCGCTGTTCTGCGGCCAACGTCCTCCGCTCCCCGATCACCTTGCACCGCTCCAGCGCGCCCGCCTGTCCGATCTGCTCATGTATATCCATGAAATCCTGCAGCAGATCATTCACGACGCACAGGAGAATCAGGAAGATCGGCGGAGCATTGAATTTTCGTGGCAGCGATTTCAGAACCTGCTGCTGCTGCAGCAGGATCTGGCAGTCTGGCTGGGACAAGTGTCCGGTTCGGCGGGTGAGGATCCCGAATGGCCGTGAGCTTTGCCGTCAGCTTTCAGTTTTCAGCCGTCCGTTTTCAGCCGTCAGCTTTCAGCCTTGACTGCGATATCACGGCGACACCAGGCTCCTGTCCAGCTGATGTGATCCACCGCTTCATAAACGCGGGCTCTTGCAGCAGCGATCGTGTCTCCGCAGGCCGTCACTGAAAGAACCCGGCCGCCGGTATTCACAATTTCAGAATCTTTGACGGCAGTGCCTGCGTGAAAGACTTTGGCATCAGTGACCTGATCGGCAGCAGCCAGTCCGCTGATGGGGTGACCTGAGCGATAGTCGCCTGGGTATCCTGCGGAGGCCATGACCACGCAGACGGCGGGGCGTGGATCCCAGTCAAGCGATTCAAGTTCGTGGAGTCGTCCGGTGGCTGCGAGGTGAAGCAGGTGTGCGAGGTCGGATTTGAGCCGCATGAGGACGGGCTGAGTTTCGGGGTCGCCGAGCCGCACGTTGAATTCGAGCACTTTGGGGCCGGCGGGTGTAAGCATCAGTCCGGCGTAGAGCACCCCGTTGAACGGGTGCCCTTCGACCTTCATGGTGTGCACCGTGGGCACAAGAATGCGACGGACAATTTCGTCCATCAGTTCCGGAGTGACAAGAGGTGCGGGGGAATAGGCGCCCATGCCACCGGTATTGGGTCCGCGATCTCCGTCGTGGGCGCGTTTGTGATCCTGTGCAGAATCGAGCGGGACGATGGTGTCGCCGTCGACGATGGCAAGGATGCTGGCTTCGTGGCCCACGAGACATTCTTCGATGACCACCTGATTTCCGGCGGTGCCGAAGATGCTGTCGACGAGCATTGAGCGGGCTGCGGCTTTGGCTTCGGCGCGAGTGGCGCAGACGAAAACGCCTTTGCCGGCCGCCAAGCCGTCCGCTTTGACCACCAGTGGCTGTTCGGGGCCTTCTTCGATGTAGCGTTCGGCGTCTGCGTAGCGGGTAAACACGGCAAAATCGGCCGTGGGAATGCTGGCGCGGCGGAGCAGCTTTTTGGTGAAAACTTTGCTGCCTTCCAGCCGGGCAGCGGCGGCTGAAGGACCGAACACGACGAGCCCCTGCCGGCGGAATTCGTCTGCCAGGCCCGCCACCAGCGGGGCCTCCGGGCCAACCACGGTGAGATCAACGCCACGATCCCGGGCGAACCTGAGCAGCCTGGGGACGTCATCAGCCGGGATCGGCACGTTTTCGGCATCCAGACCGGTGCCGGCATTTCCGGGGGCACACCAAACCTGAGTGACCAGCGGCGACTGTCTGAGTTTCCACACAAGGGCGTGTTCGCGGCCGCCGGACCCCACAACAAGAATCTTCATGTATTCCAGTCCACTCCAGTTCTGTCAATGCAAAGGACTCGCGGGAGGTTACCGCGAGTCCTGTGCGAGTTCGATTCTGAGCCCTGAGATTCTGTTGACGTGCTTAAAACGGGAAACCTGAATGATGGGATCTTTCCCGGTGCCGTTCTTAAGACAACGCCGTTCAGACGGCGGGCGCGAGTTCCGGTTTGAGAATGAACGGGAACACGCGAATTGCCGTTCCCGCGACGTGCTGTTTCTTGTAGGCCAACTGGGCTGCACGATCAGCCGCGAACTGCAGGCGGATGAATTCCAGACCGCAAAATGCATCCAGATCGGCTTCGGCTGCGACGTCCGCGAATAATTCTCCGGCGGAAGCGGCGTGCCGCCTGACACCGTGGATGCTGCGTTCGCGAACCTTCACACCCGCGGCAGCCAGTTTGATGAGCCCTTTCAGAAACCTGCCGACGGTCGTGTCTGCCCCCGATACCCTCCAGAGGCGTTCCCATTCCTCATGGGCTTCCCAGTAGAAGCCGAGATTGAAATAGTCCAGGCCGAGCAGATAATTGCGATTCAGATGCCAGCTTTCGTGGCAGAGTGCTCGGGGACCACCGCCGGGAGCATGCTTTTTGCCGTAACAATGACCCCGCGGATCACGCACCGGATGGGGCATTCCGGAGCCCGGATAATAGGTGTAAGGAGGAAGAGGACAGGACGGGTAAAGACGCTCGGCTTCGGCTTCTGCCGTGATCATACGAGACTGACTCCGTTGAGAGAGGACCCGTTGGCGGACCCGTTTTTATGTTGTGGATATGACGGATGACGTGATCGCCCTTCGGCACTTTCACGACTTCCTCAGATGCGAATTTACACGGTTTCCGGGGAAACTTCGAGAACTTCTTTGCATAATTCGGCAGATTCCGCAGGGTGTGCCAAGGAAGCACACAGGAACTTCCCAGTCGTACCCGACAGCCCGCATTGCCCAGCCGCTCGACCCGTCACTTTGGCGAATCGCCGCCACGCAACTTTTGCGCGACTTTGCCGGCCGTGGTTGTCTGCGCTGAAGATCCGGAACTTACTGACAATGCAAAAAATATCGATTTTGCCGATTGACACCGGCGATTCCGATTATCGGAACTGCCCGGCAAGAGTCAATACCCAGGGGGCCGAACACACAGAGAAACCCGGGAGTTTCACAGGATTCGTGCTGAGCAGAGGTGCGTGTCGGCTGCTGACCTTTATTCGGGCCGAGGCAGCTCGAATGCGTCCCGAGTTCTGCAGTAGAGCTGGCCTCCAAGTCGCCCGACGAGGTCAAGTCGGGCGGGGTCGGGGAGCCCGCGCTGGTCAAGAATGTCGGGGTCGAGATGCAGGTGCAGGATTTCGCCAACGACCAGATTAGCGCCGCCGGGGCCTGTACCGAGCGGCAGATGGTGCAGGAGTCGACATTCGAGGCTGGCAGGTGAACGCCCCACTCGCGGTGGGCGGACGACTGCGGATGGGGCTGTTTCCAGATTGGCGTGAAGAAACTCGGAGTGTTCCGGATCAAGTTCAGCGGCCGACAGGTTCATGGGCCCTGTGAGTGCGAACGGAACGAGGTTCACCACGAATTCGCCCTGCGCGAGGATGTTTGCGAGCGTGTCTTTGGGGCGACCGTCCCGACGATTGGCCGGACAGAAGGCGAGTGTCGGGGGAATGGAGCCGACACCGGTAAAAAAACTGAACGGTGCCAGATTGGGAATGTCAGCGAGCGACAGTGTGGACACCCACGCGATGGGACGCGGCATGATCAGCCGAATGAGGTGCTGGTAGAGAGTCGCAGGGGGCAGGCTGCGAGGA
>CAZLOQ010000082.1:11243-24312 GCA_964561125.1 uncultured Chitinophaga sp.
GCGAGGATCCAGTGAGGCCATTGTCGGGGGTTCCATGGGCAGTGGGCAGTGGCCCAATGCCACCTGCTTTGAGCGGAACGGCGCGAGCCGTCCGGTGATGGATGCCGAAATCTTCTGTCGTTACCGGACGGCTCGCGCCGTTCCGCTTCTATCCGGAGCCGAAAGTAGTTGGCACTGGGTGGCGTCAGATGCCGGGGATGGGCGTGGCGGTTCAGGGGAGCCGGAGGAACCGGGGCCGACGGAGTTCAAGAACGGGTTTACTGTCTGCATTTTCCATGGTGGCGAGGAATCCGGCGGAGGGTGGCGGGGGTTGCGGGAGCGTGGCATTGACGACGACGGTGCCGTCAATGCGGACGCGAAGTTCGCGGCCATCGACGCGTATTTCAAGGTCATGCAGGGAGCCTGAGGTGTTCCACCGCGGTGCTGGTCCGGCACCGGGAACCGCTCCGCTGATCGGCAGCACTCCGGGTGTCGGGGGGAGTGGCAGAATGAGTGCCGGCTGGTTTTGTTCGAGGCTGAGCAGATAGCCGGTGATGGTGGAGTCCTGACGGGAGCCGAGGAGAAAGCGACAGGACGTGAACCCGGCGACGACCTGGGTGCGAAATACCCAGCGGTTGCCATGGATTGCGGGATCGAGGAATCCGAACTGATGCGGACTTCGCGGTCCCTGGAGCAGTGCAAGTTCGGACTGAAAGGTCCAGGCGGAATCTGCCGGCGGCGGTGCCGGGGCGTTCGCCGGAGTGACTGTGAAGGAGTCAAGCCCCCCCGGCCCGCGGAAGACTGGCTGGAATTTCCACTTGCTGATTGCGGTGGCGATGTTCTGTTTGAGCAGATCGGCGGTGGCGGTGGTTTCTGTGCTTAGCTTTTCTGCGGCCTTCCGGGCTTCGCTGAGGTCTTCAGTGAACTGGTCGGGGAAAACCGAAGAACGTCCGCTCTTTTTTGAATACTCCATGGGAATACGCAGGAATTCAACGACTTCGCTCCAGCGTTCTTCTGCGGCAGCGAGTTCGGCGAGTGTCAGGCAGGATTCGCTGAGGCGGTCTGCTGAGAGCGAGTTGAGTGAGCTGGTCTTCAGGTCGGCGCACAGTTCCAGGACTTTGGGAGGGATCTCAGAGCCATAGCGGTAGTGGCGGAGGACTGCGGCTTCGAAGGTGGAATCGGCGGCTTTGGTGCCGCCATCAGCATTGATGATTGTATTGAGCAGTGCGAGGTCTGCGGCCTGGGGGGCGGTCTGGATTGCCTGATCGAGGAGTTGTCGGAGCGTGGCGGTGCGTCGGGTGCTGGAGCTGAGATCGCGGCTGTGTGTTTCGAGGAGTTCCTTTTCGGCTGCGGCGACAGCGGCGGGGTCGTAAGCAGGGGCATTGGCGGATGCTGAATTTCCGCGGGGGCCGACGGTGATGGTGACAACGGACGGCTTGAAGTCATCCGGCAGCAGCATGCCGTCGATGAGCAGCTGTGGTTTGAGCGAAATATTGACGGTGCCGGCGGCATCCTGGGGCACGTTCCAGACGAGCAGTTCTCCGCCATTTTCGAGGCTCACGCCGGGTGGCAGTCCGCCGGGATCGAGTTGCAGGTTGAAGACCTGTCCGAGTCCGCGAGGGGGGGGATCGGGGTAGAGCGGGATACGCAGAGTCTGACCGGGTGCAGCATTCCGGGGGGCGACGCGGGGCATGGGGAGGTTGAAGCGGTCGGGGGCAACGACAACCTGCAGCGAGACCGAGGCGAGGGTGGTTCCGGCTTGCTGGTCATGAAGTTCCACAGTGAGTTGATGGTTACCGATGTGGGTCTCGTTGGGTGTCCAGCGAAACTCGCCTTTGCGGCCGTCGATCTGCATGCCGTCGAGCACTTTTCCGGCAAGACGGAACCTGATGTTGCTTTCGGCTTCGAGCGGAGGCACCGCTTCGACGTGCTGGGCAACGGACTGGCCGGGACGAATACGAATGTTTCCGGGTGGGACAAGCTGGAATTCGGGACTGCTGGCTTTGATGGAAGCGACGATCTGGGAATGAGCGACGACAGTTTCAGCACCGTCGACCGAATGAATCAGCATGAACGGGATCGGGATCGCTCCGTTGGACTGACTCTCCGGGATTTTCCAGCGAATGTGTCCGGTTTGGGCATTGATGGTGACACCCTGCGGGGCCCCGGCGACGAGTTTCCATGCGAGTTCTCCGGTGGCCGGTTTCTGGGGGGGCGGTCCTTCGAATTCCGGGTCGTAGTCGAGGGTGTCTCCGGGGGCAAATTTGAAGGGTGGAGCGGTCGCGAGTGTGGCGGATGGTGACGTGACGATCACAGGGGCCTGCGGGGTGTTTTTTTCAGCGGCAGCGTTCCTGTCAGTGCCAGTGGCGGTGGCGGTATCGCTGGAATCCGATTTTCGCAGTGCGAGGAAGGCACCGATGGCCACCACGCAGGCGGCAGCGATAAGCAGTGTGACAAGGCCATTACGTCGACCGCGAACGTGTGCCAGCGAGTCACTGGAGCGACGGTCTGTGGAAACGGAACGCCGTTCCTGAATGACGGGAAAGGTGGGAGAGAGCGCGACGCCTCCGGAGGGCGTGCTGGTCATCATCAGATCCACAGAGGCGCCCGTGTCCATTTCCCGAAGGAACTGCTGATAGCCGGGGTCGAGCGGATCGGAGAGATCCACGCGACTGGCGGCATCGAGCAGGACAGCTTCTTCGTCGGCCCCCTGTTCGCGGGCGCACTGGCGGAGCGCTTCGATGGTGAGCGGGGTGCAGTGGGGTTCGAGTGCAGCGGCGAGTTCGGCGGGGGTTTGGTACCGGGCGTCGGGGTCGCGGAGCGTCATGCGGCGGATGATGGCGTCAACGGCATCGGGGATTTCGGGACGCAGGAGCTTCGGGGATGGAGCGTCTTTGGAGCAGCGGGCCATGAGCACTTGCAGGGGGTTGTCGCCCGGAAACGGCATACGGCCTGTGAGCATCCGGTAGAACGTGCAGCCAAGACTGTAGATGTCCGAACGAATATCCACTTTGGCGGTGTTCCAGCCCTGTTCGGGGGACATGTAGTCCGGAGTTCCCATCACCTGTCCGGCGCGCGTGACTGCGGTGAGTTCTTCTTTTTCTTCGTCGAGCCGCACGAGGCCCATATCCATGATCTTGACGACGCCGCGTCCCTCGGCATCCCAGTCGATCATCAGGTTACCGGGCTTGATGTCCCTGTGCACCATGCGACATTCGTGAGCGTGCTGGAGCCCGAGCGCCGCCTGGCGGACGATTTCACAGGCCGTGGCGGGCGGAATGAGCGGCAGTCGGCTGAGAATGCTGTCCAGCTGATCGCCGTTCACGAACTCCATCACCATGAAGTCGATCTTCCCCACACGGCCCGCGTCGATTGTCCGCACGATGTTGGGGCTGTTGAGCCGTGACGACGCGCGGATTTCACGCCGAAAACGGCTGACGAGATTGTGGTTGGAGGAGAGTTTGCGGGACATCACTTTGATAGCGACGATCCCGGAGGTGCGGTTGTCCTGAGCTTTAAACACATGCCCCATGCCCCCGCGACCGATCGCTTCGAGCAGCCGGTAGTGGTGGAGCACAAAACCGGTTTGTCCCTTGAGCAGCTGCATGGACTGCCAGCTGGTGAGCAGTCCGAGGCGGACCAGTTCGGCAGAGAGTGCGGCGGGCATGGAGACGCGGGCGGCTGCTTCTTCCGCAATGGTCCACTGCGCCGGCGAGAGCAGGCCCGTTTTTTTCAGCAGCGCCATGTATTCCAGAGCGGGCATGTGAAGGCTCTCTGATCGCAGTTTCCGTTGCAGAGCGATGGGCTTTGTGAAACCTGCCAGTTCCGCCAAATGCGCCACCTCCCGGCTTCCAGACGTGCTCGAGCACGCGTTTTAACGAAAGCGGGAGAAAAAGAGAATGGAATATTCGGCTATTTTCAAGTGCCGGTGGCCTGGACAGACACGGTGCAGGCCGGAAAAAATGCGGGCCGCTACCCTGCGGCCATTCCCTCCCGGCTCCGCTGCAGCCGCGCCTCCCAAAGGAAATTCTCATGCCCCGCCCCGTTCTCTGCGTCCTCCTGACGCTCCTCTGTACCTGGTGCACGCCAGCACTCGCACAGACCCCACCTGCCCTCAAGCCGCTCACCTTCGACCTCGTTCACGGCCCCAATCGCCTGAATCTTTCCGGCAACACTCCCGCAAAACCCATCTGGCTCGATGATCAGAGCTGGCTTCAGCAGACAGACGACAACTGGGAAATCATTTCCGCAGCCGACGGCGTCCGCACCCCGTGGTTCAACCCCACTGACGTTGCCACCGCCCTGCGAATGCTCAGCAACTGCTCTGCAGACGAATCACAGAAGCTCAGTCGCGGCGGCTGGATTGACCTGCTCCCTCCACGCCGGCTCGCCCTCTTTCTGACCAGCGGCTGGCTGATCCGCGTCGACCTCGCGGCCCCCGAACAGGCAGTTGCGGTGCAGATCCCCGATGGTTCAGAACTCGTCACACTCAGCCCCACCGGCGAGACGGCCGCGTTTGTCCACAGGCATGACCTCTGGCTGGCTGACTTCCGCACCAGCAGTCTGCGGCGGATCACCAGCGATGGCTCCGCCACACTCCGCAACGGCAAGGCGGACTGGGTGTACTTCGAGGAAGTCTATAACCGCAGCTGGAAGGCATTCCGCTTCAGCCCCGACGGACAGTGGATTGCCTTCCAGCAGTTCAATGACGCACACGTGCCGGTCTTCCGGATCAGCGACCATACGACAGTGGCTCAGCAGTTCGAAGAAGAGCACTATCCGCAGGCCGGCCAGCCCAACCCCACTGTCAGGCTGTGAAGACGGACAGCAGCGATACGGACAGCAGCGATACAGTCGTGCCGACCGCCGCAGACATTCAGTGGCTGTCATTCGGGGATGCCCCTGCTGATGACCTTCTGCTGGTGGGCTTCCAGTGGCTGCCGGACAGCAGTGGCCTTCTGTGGGCCGTGCAGAATCGCGAACAAACCTGGCTGGATCTGCTCCGCAGTCCCCGGTCCGGCGGCCCCCCGCAAAAGCTGCTTCGCGACCAGACACCGGCATGGACCGATCATCACGGCGATGTGCGATTTCTGAGCGATGGCAGCTTTCTGATGTTCAGCGAACGCACCGGCTGGAAACACCTTTACCGCGTCTCTCCCGACGGCTCCATCCTCACGCCGCTCACCAGCGGTGACTACGAAGTCCGCGAGCTCCTCGGCGTGACAGCCGACGAACAGACGCTCCTGATGGCTGCCGCAAAAAATTCCCGGATTGCCAGCGCAGTGTTCCGCGTGTCTCTCGCTCAGCCCGGCGCACCACCTGAATGCCTCACCCCCGAAGACGGCCAGCATTCCGCCACTGCCAGTCCGGGCTGCGTCTGGTTCATCGACGGCCACAGCAGCTTCAGCGAGCCGATCCGCACAACGCTGCACCGGGCCGACGGCGAACCACAGCGAGTGCTCACGGAACGCATCCCGCTGCCCGTTGACGAGTATCGCTTCGGCCGTCTGGAAATGCGTGATCTGCCGATGGCCGACGGCAGCACCACCAAAGCCATCTTTGTGCTGCCGCATGACTTTGATCCGCAGCGCAGATACCCGGTCTGGCTCAGAACCTACGCCGGTCCCCACGCACCGCTCGTCAAGGACCAGTGGAATCCTCGGCTCGCCGATCATCTGCTGGCCGAAATGGGCATTGTCGTGATCACCTTCGATCCCCGCACCGCCAGCGGTTACGGCGCCTGCAGCGCATGGCCTGCATGGAAACGCCTTGGCACCGAAGAAACCCGCGACCTCGAGTCCGTATGCAACTGGCTGAAAATGCAGCCATGGGCCGACGCTTCGCGAATCGGACTGAGCGGTCACAGTTATGGCGGCTACTTCACCGCTCTTGCAATGACCCGGCTGGACTGTATCGCCGCAGGCATCGCCGGGGCACCAGTGACCGACTGGGCTCATTATGATACGATTTATACAGAGCGGTTCATGTCGACACCACAGCAGAATCCGCAGGGTTACCGCGAGTCATCTGTCGTGCAGTCCGCCGCAAATCTCCGCGGTCGCCTGCTCCTGCTGCACGGCTTCCGTGACGATAACGTCCATCCTGAAAATACCATTCAGCTGATGCATGCACTCCAGCAGTCCGGTCGGCAGTTCGAAGTGATGTTCTATCCCACAGCGCGACATGGTATTTCCGGTGAGCATTACCAGCGTCTGCTGTTTGAATTTATCCTCCGCACAATGGGACGTACGGAACCGCGCAATCCCTGATATCAGCTCTCGCAGCCTGTAACTCACAATCTGTTTCGCCCCCTGAAACGTCGCCTACATTGCCTCCTGCACCGTCCCTGACACCGTCCGTTTCTCTTCTGAACAACAAGGCACGCAGATGCGCACCTGCCCCGTTCTATTGCCCGCACACGGTTTTCTGACCACCTGTCTGCCAGCCACCGCGGTGCTGGTCTGGCTGATCGCATCACTGCTGACACCGCGAACACTCCGCGGCGATGAACCCACCGTACTTGTCTCATCGTTCACCTCAGCCCCCGACGGCGGAATCCTCAGCTTTCAGCTCGATACCACCACCGCAACGCTCACACCCGGCCCCCGTTCACCCGCAATCCCCAACCCCTTCTTCTTCGCTCTCACTCCGGATCGCCGACGGCTGTACAGCATTCACGCCGAAACCTTCGGGGGCACCGCACCGGAATCAACGGCCGCTTTCGAACTGCACTCCTCCCCCGATCTGCTCAAGCCCCTCAATCGCGAAACCACCCGCGGCACCGCCTCCTGCTTCGTCGAAGTGGACCGCACCGGCCAGTGTGTGCTCGTTGCCAACTACAGCAGCGGTGATGTGATTTCCTATCGCCTTGAATCAGACGGACGTCTCTCTGCCCCGGTGTCTTTTATCCGTTATGCCGGTCGCAGCGTGAACACAGCGCGGCAGAACGAACCTCATGCCCACTGCATCGTGATCAGTCCCGACAATCGCTTTGCCTATGCCGCCGATCTGGGAACTGACAAGGTGATGTGCTGCGAGCTGGATTCTGCAACGGCCCGACTGACACCCGCGCGACAGCCATTCGTGCGGCTTCCGCCGGGTTCCGGACCGCGGCATCTGGTCTTTCACCCCCGCCAGCCGTGGATGTACGTGATCAACGAGCTGCTCAATACCGTCACCGTGTTCGACTGGAATGCCGACTCCGGAATGCTCATCGAACGCGGCACGGAACCCACGCTGCCTGCCGACTTCACCGGCGAATCCTGGTGCGCCGACCTGAAGATCACGCCGGACGGCCGCTTCCTCTACGGTACGAATCGCGGCCACGACAGCCTCGCCATGTTTCGCATCGACGACGATGGCAGTCTGAAACGGATTGGCATCATCCCCAGCGGTGGCCGGGGACCGCAGAATCTGGCAATCACCGCCGATGGCCGGCTCCTGCTGTGCGCCAATATGCCGGGCAACAGTCTCGCAGTGTTCCGCATTCAGCCGGAGACCGGAATGCTGGAACCGGCCGGATCGCCGCTGGCAGTTAAAATGCCGTCCTGCATCCGGATTCTGCCCTGAAGGCAAAGTGACCGCGGATACAGGCCTCGTACCCCTTGCTCCATTGCCGGGCGACTCCTAAACTTCGGAACAGGATTCGCACGAAATGGCAGAAGCTGGGAAAGCTGGCTGAAACCTGTCATTTTGGCGGGTTCAGGGGCGCTCTGTCCGGGTTTTCCCGGTGGAAATGGCGGACTCCGCCGGATCCTGCAATAAAAAATCGGTTTTTTTCAGGTTCAGTCGCTAGAGTAAGCGGTCAGACCTTCACCAAAACAAGTCGACAACATCGAGGACGTCGAATGTACGAACGTTTTACCGATCGGGCCCGCAAAGTCATGCAGCTGGCGAACCAGGAAGCCCAGCGATTCAACCATGAATACATCGGCACCGAACATATTCTCCTGGGGCTCGTCAAGGAAGGTTCGGGCGTCGCCGCCAACGTCCTCAAGAACCTCGATGTGGACCTCCGCAAAATCCGCATCGAAGTCGAAAAGATCGTCCAGACCGGCCCGGACATGGTGACCATGGGCAAGCTGCCGCAGACTCCGCGGGCCAAAAAGGTCATCGAATATGCCATGGACGAAGCCCGCAACCTCAACCATAACTACGTGGGCACCGAACATCTGCTCCTGGGACTCCTCCGCGAACAGGAAGGTGTCGCCGCGCAGGTGCTCATGAATCTCGGCATGAAGCTCGATGACGTCCGCGAAGAAGTCCTCAATCTGCTCGGACATGGCATGGAATCCGCCGAACCTGGCAGCGAAGAACGTGGTGGTGCCGCCCCCGGCGCTTCCTCCGCTCCGCAAAAGGGCGGCAGCCGCAGCAAAACTCCCGCTCTGGACAGCTTCGGCCGCGACCTCACAGAACTCGCCCGCCAGAAAAAACTCGATCCGGTCATCGGCCGCGAACGCGAAATCGAACGCGTCGTACAGATCCTCTGCCGCCGCCAGAAAAACAACCCGGTGCTGCTGGGTGAAGCCGGTGTCGGCAAGACCGCCATCGTCGAAGGCTTCGCTCAGATGGTCGTCGACGGCGCGGTCCCCGATATCCTCGCTGACCGCCGCATCATCGTGCTCGATCTCGCCATGATGGTCGCAGGCACCAAGTACCGCGGTCAGTTTGAAGAACGTATCAAAGCCGTCATGAACGAAGTCCGCCGGGCGCGGAACACCATCCTGTTCATCGACGAACTGCATACGCTGGTCGGTGCCGGGGGCGCAGAAGGTGCCATCGATGCCTCCAATGTGCTCAAACCCGCTCTCAGCCGCGGTGAAATCCAGTGCATCGGCGCCACAACGCTCGATGAATACCGCAAATACATCGAAAAGGACAAAGCCCTCGAACGCCGCTTTCAAACCGTGATGGTCGAACCGCCCTCCGCCGCACAGGCCATCGAAATCCTCAAAGGACTCCGCGACCGCTACGAAGAACATCACCGCGTGCAGATCACCGATGATGCCCTCGAAGCCTCCGTCGAAATGTCCAACCGCTACATCACCGCACGCTGTCTGCCGGACAAAGCCATCGATGTCATCGATGAAGCCGGTGCCCGCGTGCGACTCAAATCCATGGTCCGCCCGCCCGACCTCAAGGAACTCGAAGAAGAAATCCAGAGACTCAACGCGGCCAAGGAAAAAGCTGTCGCTGAACAGCAGTTCGAAAAGGCCGCTTCCTTCCGCGATCAGGCCGAAAAGCTCCGCCGCAAGAAAGACGAACTCACCGAAGAATGGAAAGAACGCTCCCGTCAGACTGACGGCGTCGTCGATGCCGAAGTCATCGCCGAAGTCGTTGCCCGCATGACCGGCATCCCGCTCACTCGCCTCTCCAGCGAAGACGCCGTCCGGCTCCTGCAGATGGAACAGGAACTCCACAAACGCGTCATCAGCCAGGACCAGGCAATCGCTCAGGTCTGCAAAGCTGTCCGACGCAGCCGCAGTGGTCTTAAAGACCCCAAACGACCCACCGGTGCCTTCCTCTTCTGCGGTCCGACCGGCGTCGGAAAAACACTCCTCGCCAAAACGCTCGCCGAATTCATGTTCGGTGACGAAGATGCTCTTATTCAGATCGACATGTCTGAATATATGGAAAAGCACAACGTCAGCCGTCTGATCGGAGCGCCCCCGGGCTACGTTGGCTTCGAAGAAGGCGGACAGCTCACCGAGAAAATCCGACGCCGTCCCTACGCCGTTGTGCTCCTCGATGAAATCGAGAAAGCGCACCCCGACGTCTACAACATGCTCCTGCAGATCATGGAGGAAGGACATCTCACCGACAGCTTCGGCAGACGAGTGGACTTCAAAAACGTCGTACTCATCATGACCACCAACGCCGGAGCCGCCCGCATGGCTCATGGTGGCAGCATGGGACTCCACACTCTCCGTGAACGCGACGCCGAACGCTCCTATGACGACATGAAAATCAACCTCATGCATGAACTGCAGAAACAGTTCAAGCCTGAATTCCTCGGTCGACTCGACGAAGTCGTCGTCTTCCGCAAACTCACCCGCGTCGAACTCATGCAGATCGTCGACATCGAACTCCGCAAAGTCTTCGACCGACTCCGTGAACGCGGCAAAAACATGGTGCTCACGGACGAAGCCCGCGGCTTCATTATCGACAAAGGCGAAGCCGGAGACGGACTCGACTACGGCGCCCGACCGCTCCGCCGCAGCGTCGAAAAATACATCGAGGACCCCCTCTCAGAAGAAATCCTTCGCGGCACCTTCGATGGACAAAACACCATCAAAGTCGTTGTCCGCGAAGTTGGTGACCAGAAACAGCTCGGATTCGAAGGCAGCCTCGTAGAGGACGCCCCCAAAGAAGACGCCACCCCTGTAGTCGCCGGCTGAGGGCAGCTGGAAATCACGCGTATTCAGTCCACCAGCACCCCCTCGCTCCTCATCGAGCGAGGGGGTGTTTTTTTTCGGGTTGCGGTGTTGAGCATCCAGCTGCACTCCGCGCTTCCCTGTCAAACCATTCCCTGCGATGGCTGTCACCCTTGCCGCGTCTGTTTATCGGAATCATGCTGCCATCGTCGCTCCAGCCTGACCTGTTGGCGCTGCTGCCCGACTCCGCACAGCTCAAACCAGCCCGGCAGGGGCAACTGCATTTGACACTGCATTTTGCAGGGCTGGTTCCCGAGGATGTGTGCAGTCGCTTACAGCGCGAACTGGCTGCGGTCAGATGTTCGCGTTTCAGAATGGTACTGACGGACACCGGAGTGTTCCGGCAGGAATCGGGTCTTCGCGGTGTGCTCTGGGCGGGAGTCCAGCACAGCGAACAGCTGCAGCAGTTGTATTCCGCGGTGACGGCTGTTGTTCAGGCTGCAGGTCTGCCGCTGGAGTCGCGGCCATGGTCGCCCCATGTCACGCTGGCCCGTTATTTCGGCGGCCCGCCGGAAGATCTGCCACTGTTCCTGAGACGTGGCCGTCGTCTGCATAGCAAATTTGAAGTGCTCGATTTTCAGCTGCTGGAGTCACGTCCGGGGCCGGCAGGTTCAGTCTATGTGCCGCGGGCTGTTTTCCCGCTGAGCTGACGGAGCTGGCTGTGCGGCAGTGAAGTGTCTGAGTCCGAGGCGAATTCGGAGGAGCGTGGTCAGCCAGCAGAGCCCGCAGAACGTCCATGCGAGCGGCACGAAAGCTGATGGCAGGAGACAGAAAGCGAGAAAGAAGAGGATCGTTTCGCTGCCTTCCATGAGTCCTGCGGAGTATTCCAGGGATTTCCTGCCGTCCCAGTCATCGAGGGGGCCGCGTTTTGCGGCAATTGCGGCCCATGCAAGAAAAGAGCCGGAGGTACCGAGAAAACTATGCAGCAGAGCGGCCGCCGGGAGCAGATTCCGGGGGTCGCTGAGTCCGAAGCCCAGAGGAACTGCGCCGTAGAAGACAATATCCAGAACAATATCCAGAAACCCACCACGATCGGTGATGCCGGTTCTGCGTGCGACCATGCCGTCAAGACCGTCGCAGAGGCGATTGAACAGAATGAGCGCTGCAGCGGTCATCCAGAACTGGCGCGCAGCAGCCCCGGCTGCGAGGAGTCCGGCGAGGAAACCGGTCAGAGTGATCGTGGTGGCGGAAACGCGGGCGGACACAAGGAGGCTGGCGAGCGGTTCAAGGAGCGGGTCAATGAGCCTTCGCAAGGTGCGATCCAGCATGTCAGCTGTCCTGGCTGGAGTTTTCCGGATGATCCTGCCGGGCGGAATGCCGCCGGTAATCAGACACAACCACTGCGAATGCGATCAGGTCGTAGAGTGCGTGCGCGATGACGGGAATGAGCAGATTGGGGGTGGGATCGACGGAAATCAGGGCAGTGAGGTACAGACCGAGAAAGCCAGCCAGCAGGGCGTACAGAGGCGTCACCGCGTGTGCGAGGGCAAACAGCAGATTTGAGAGCATCACGGCCAGCACAGGATTCCAGAGCGCAATCCAGGAATAGACAAAACCGCGAAAGAACACTTCTTCGCAGACACCGGCCAGCACAGCGAGCAGGACGAGGTCGGCCCAGCTGCAGCGGGCCAGATAGACGCCGACAGTGTCGCGGAGGAAGCTGCGAATCTGTGCCATCCCGGAGGATTGTGAGAGCATGCAGGCGGCAAGCATCAGCAGCATGGGGAGGCAGGCGAGCAGACCAAGAAGTGCGTCGGAGGAACGCCAGGTGAGTGATGCGGTGGGGTCGACTTTCGTCAGCCAGCCACCGACAAAGGCGATTGCCAGCAGAGCCGCTTCAAACAGACCGGCAGCCGTGAGAAACTGGCGATGCGTAAGCTCTTCAGAATCGTGACGGATCAGAGTGCTCCTGATGACTGCATGCGGGGTGTGCCGCCCGCAGTCAGGGTGGCGGTGTTGACGGATCCGCCGGGGGCGGCGGACCGTTCGATCAGATAGAAGGCGCTGTCGGCACGGAGGTTGGCGGCGAGCAGTCGGTCGACGGCACGACCGCGAATAATGGGACTTTCACGAACAATGCGGAACCCGATGCGTTCAATCAACGCTCGGAAATCATGCATGGACATAAAGTGCACGTTCGGGGTTTCGTACCATTCCCAGGGGAGCGTTTCGGTGACGGGCGTGCGACCGCGTCTGAGCACTTCCATGCGGACTCGCCAGTGGCCGAAGTTGGGAACAACGACAAGTCCGCGAGCGGCGACGCGGAGCATTTCGGTGAGCAGTCGGCGGGGATTGCGGACCTGTTGCAGGGTTTGGCTGAGCACTGCGAAATCGAAGCTGTCGTCGGGGATGTCGGCGAGGCCCTGATCGAGGTCGGCCTGAATCGCGGCCATGCCCCGCTGAATTACGTGCCGCAGATTTTCCTGTTCCACTTCGACACCCAGTACGTCGCACTGGAGTTCGAGATGCAGCCGCTGCATCAGACGGCCATCCCCGCAGCCCAGGTCAATCACTCGACTACCGCGAGTAATGTGCTGCATGATGAGTTCGTCGGTGAGACTGACGGAGGGATCGGGGATCTGGTAGCGGGGACTTTGCGACATTGCAGTTGCTGGTGTGGGGATCTTTGGAGGGAGACCAGTCAGGGATTGGCCGGT
>CAZLOQ010000083.1:0-11477 GCA_964561125.1 uncultured Chitinophaga sp.
ATCTCCAGCAGCCGGCCGTATTTGCCGCGCAGCCGGAGCCTTCCAATCATGAACAGCTGCTGAAGCTTGCCGATGCCCTCTTCGAGCTCCCCGAAGACCAGCGCGAAGCGGTGGTTCTGAAGTATCTGCAGGGAATGGACCTGCCGCAGATTGCAGAGGCAATGACAAAAAGCGTGCCCTCTGTGGCCGGACTGCTCCGCCGAGGACTTGCACGCCTCAGAGAACTCCTCCCGGAAGAATGTTGAGCCTCCCCCAGTATTCTTTGCCCTTCGCTGCTGGTACACTTTCAATCGGCATCGCCCCCAAACGTTCCCCCAAACCGCACCATCCCTGTCCTCCCGGCAGCAGCCCGAATGCATAACAAACTCCCGGTTCAGCTGTGTATGTTCTTCTCCCTCATCCTGCCCGTATGCCGCCCCACGGTCGCTCAGGACCTGCAGCCGCTGCGGAGTGTCGAGGGGATTACAGAGTATCGTCTGGAAAACGGCCTGCAGGTGCTGCTCTTCCCCGACGTCTCCGCGCCAAAGGTCACCGTGAATCTAACGATCTTTGTCGGTTCAAGGCATGAAGGCTACGGCGAAGCGGGCATGGCACATCTTCTGGAACACATGCTCTTCAAGGGAACTCCATCGATCCCCAACATCCCCGCAGAACTCAAGCAGCGCGGCGCTGATTTCAACGGCACCACATGGCTGGACCGCACCAACTATTTCCAGACATTACCTGCCGGAGACGACAATCTCGATTTTGCCATTCGCCTCGAAGCAGACCGGATGGTGAACAGTCTGATTCGTGCAGAAGACCTCGCATCCGAAATGACGGTTGTCAGAAATGAATTCGAGCAGGGAGAAAACAGTCCTGACGGGGTGTTGATGGAACGCATGATGGCCGCTGCCTGGGAATGGCACAACTACGGTCGTTCGACAAGCGGCAATCGGGCGGACATCGAGCGTGTGCCGGGACAGAAGCTCCGCCGTTTCTACAAGAAGTTCTATCAGCCTGACAATGCGATGCTCGTGATCGCCGGGGCCTTCAATCCCGCCCAGGCGCTCGCGATGGTCCGGACACACTTCGGTACGATCCCGCGCCCTGCACGGGAACTGGACCGCACGTGGACCAAAGAACCCGCGCAGGACGGCGAACGGCTGGTAACAGTGCGTCGTGTTGGCGATGTGCCTCTGGCGGGCCTGCTGTACCACATTCCCGCGGGAGCCCATCCCGACTATCCCGCATTAGAGGTGCTGGCGTCGGTATTATCTGATGAGCCTTCCGGCCGCATTTACCAATCGCTCGTTCGTCGTCGCCTGGCCTCTTCGGTTTATGGCTTCCCGTTCGGGCTGCACGACCCCGGTGCGCTGCTCTTCGGCGCTCAGGCGGCCGAGGGCACCGAGGGTGCTGTGCTCCTGCAGGCTCTGGTCGAAGCGGTCGAATCGGCAGCTGAAAAGCCGTTCACGGCCGAGGAAGTCGATCGGGCCAAATCCGCACTGCTCAAGGAACGCGAGCTGCAGATGGCAAGTTCTCAGTCGGTGGCGATTGAATTAAGCGAGTGGGCGGCTCAGGGCGACTGGCGGCTCTTCTTCCTCCACCGCGACCGGCTCGAAAAGATCACTCCCGCAGACATCACCCGCGTCGCCACGGCCTACCTCGATCGCAACAACCGCACAGCCGGAATTTTTGAACCGGCCCATGAACCTGAACGCGTTTCCATTCCGGAGACTCCGGACATTGCCGCGCTCCTGGAAGGCTACACGGGACGCTCCGAAGTGGCTCAGGGCGAAGTCTTCGATGCCTCACCCCTCGCCATCGAAGGCCGCCTCAAAAGATCACAGCTGCCTTCCGGTATCAAACTCACCCAACTCCCGCGGCGCACGCGGGGAAACAGTGTCACCTTCCGACTGAATCTGCGGTATGGCAGTCTGGAATCCCTGCTGGGGCTCGGTGTCGCCGCCGAACTGCTCCCGGCCGTCATTGACCGCGGCACCACCACTCGAAATCGCCAGCAGATTGCGGACGCCTTCAACCAGTATCGCGCTCGGGTGTCATTCAGCGGCAACCCCGGCAACCTGACCGTCTCCGTGCAGACCACTCGCGAAAATCTGCTCCCGGTGCTTGCTGTCGTTCAGGACGTGCTCCGCAACCCCACATTCCCCTCGGAAGAGCTGGAGCTGGTTCGTGAGGAACAGGTGGCGGCTGTCACACAGCAGGCCTCCGAACCTGATTTCCTGGCATTCACACAGGCCACGCGTCGCATTTCCCCATTTGATAAGCAGGATCCGCGTTATGCAGCGTTGCCGGACGAGCAGGTCCACCGGCTGAAGGCGGTCACCGCCGAACAGCTCCGGGGCATTCATTCACAACTGATTTCCGCCACAGTCGGTGAGGCCACAATTGTGGGCGATTTCGACCCCGAAAGCCTCCAGCCCGCCCTCGAAAAGCTCACCGACAACTGGAAGTCATCCATCCCCTGGGTGCGGATTCCGCGCGTGCATGTGGCCAACGCAACAGGCAGCACAGAGATCCTCAATACACCGGACAAGGCCAACGCCGCCACAGTCGCCCTGATGACGCTCCCGATTCGCGACGATCACCCGGATTACCCGGCTCTGGCGATCGGCAATTTCATCCTCGGAAGCGGTGGGTTAAGTTCGCGGCTGGGAGATCGAATTCGCCAGCAGGACGGATTGTCTTATGCCATTCAGTCCAGTCTGCAGGCATCAGCGGCAGACGAGCGATCGGCGTTCCTGATTTTTGCGATCTCCAACCCCGACAACTCCCCGAAAGTGCTCGCTGCCATCCGTGAAGAGCTCCAGCGACTGCTCCGCGACGGCATTACTCAGGCCGAACTGGATGCTGCCATTTCCGGCTATCTGCAGGAACAGCAGGTCGCCCGATCCAGCGACGCGCGGCTCGCCGGAATGCTCGAAGCCTTCGCTTTTCTCTCGCGGGATCTCACGTTTGTCGACCGTCAGGAGCGTTCCATTTCCGGATTGACGGTGGATCAGGTCAACGCGGCGCTCCGCAAACATCTGACCCCGGATCGCCTGTTTGTGGTTCAGGCCGGAGACTTTCCAGCCGTGCCCGCCAGCCCCGGATCAGCGATGTAACGCAGCCTGGAATCCTGACCCGCCCCGGCAGTTGAATCAGCCACAGCGAAGAAAACTGGTCTCCCAGTCAGCGAGGATCCATGTCCGGTCCGGCAGCAGCATTCGACAGTTCCGATCAGCCCGTAACCCACAGCGCATTTCTGCTGTTATGGGATGGAGCGGCGTGGAGTGATGTGATCCGGCTGCGTGCCGGTCAGTCGGTGACAATCGGCCGGTCCACGAACAACCGTGTGGTGCTCGAACACGAATCCTGCAGCCGCAATCACTGCGAAGTCTTCTGTGCTGCCGGTGAGTGGCGTCTGCGGGATCTGGGCAGTCGCAACGGTACGCTGCTGCGGGGGCAGAAGATTGTCGGTGACGTTCCGTTGTCGGGCGGTGATTTGATCTGCATCGGCGACTGCTGGCTTGGCTTCACTCTCAACCTCGATCACGTGCCTCAATTGCCAGCCCAGGCGCGGGCTGCGGTGCCGGACCGTGCCACAGCGATTGCCGCCGGGGCTGGCGCGGCCGCTGCTGCACCCCCGCGGCCGACTGCCGGAATTCTGCACAGCAGTCGTACCCCGGAATTTCTTCAGAGCGGTACTCAGGGGACCGCAGCGGCTGCAGTGCTTGCCAGGCTCTACCGACTGGGACTGCAGATGGGTGCTGCAACGACCGGTCAGGAGCTTGCGGAAATCGTTCTCGCGGCGCTCACGCGGGAAACCGTTGCCGAAATTGCTGCTGTGCTGCTGGTGAGTGCTCAGGCCGGCGGAAGTCCATCGCCGTCCGATCTGCAGTTGACCGCATGGCACAGTCGCGATGATCTGCCGTACCGGCGGGTTTCGGATCGTCTGTCACAGATTGTCTTCTCATCTCAGGAAGCCATCCTTGCCCGCGATCTGTCGGGACACAGTCAGCTGCAGCAGTCTGACAGTCTGGGTCAGCTTCGCGCTGCCAGCGTGATCTGTGCGCCCGTGCGATCCGCAGAACGCCTGCTGGGACTCATTCATCTCTACACCCGCAACCCGGATAATCCGCTCGATCGCAGCGACCTCGAATTTGTGCTGGCGGCGGCCAGTCAGCTGGGAGTGGCTCTGGCGGGTTTGCAGGAGCGATCCAGTCTGGAGCAGGGGCTGGAGCGGGCCAGACGCGTGAATCAGCAGCTGCGGGCACAGCTGGGCCACCACCAGCCACTCATCGGCGACAGTGCGCCAATGCTGCAGCTCCGCGAACAACTGCAGCTCATTGCCGAGACCGATGCCAGCGTGCTGATTCGCGGAGAGAGCGGCTGTGGCAAGGAGCTGATTGCAAGGCAGCTGCATGATCTGAGTGCGCGGTCTGAGGGACCGTTTGTGTGTATGAACTGTGCGGCACTCAGCGAAAGCCTGCTGGAAAGCGAACTCTTCGGGCACGAAAAGGGCGCCTTCACCGGTGCTGTGGACCGCCGGGCCGGACGATTTGAACAGGCTGATGGCGGGACGCTGTTTCTGGACGAAGTGGGCGAGATGAGTCCTGCGATTCAGGCCAAGTTCCTGCGGGTGCTGGAAGGACACCCGTTTGAACGTCTGGGAGGACGTAAGCCGATTCAGGTGAACGTGCGGATTGTGGCGGCCACCAATCGCAACCTTGAGCAGGCAGTTCGTGACGGGGTGTTCCGTCAGGATCTGTATTTCAGGCTGCAGGTGGCAGAGATTCACGCCGCGCCGCTCCGGGATCGCCAGGACGATATTCCTCTGCTGGCAGCCGCCTTCCTGCAGAAATTTGCTCAGAAAATCGGCCGCCGCATCACTGGCTTCACCGAAGACGCCCTGCAGAAGCTCATGCAGTATTCCTGGCCTGGCAACGTCCGCGAGTTACAGAATACCATTGAGCGGACCGTCATTCTCTGCCGCCGGGAACTCGTGCATGCACCGGATATTCAACTTTCTCAGCTGGGTACCACAACAGCCCCTGCAGATGCCCCTTACAGCCAGGAAACCGCTGGTGTGTCCATCAGTGACCAGCAGCCGGAAGACTATGCCAGAATGACGCTGGCCGAAGTCGAGTATGCCCACATCCTGCGAACACTCGAATTCACCGGTGGCAACAAATCCCGCGCAGCTCAGATCCTGGGCATCGAACGCTCAACGCTCGATCGACGGCTCAAACGCGCCGGCTCAGGTGATGCAGCAGATGCTCCCACACACTGATTCACGCGGCATCAGCAATGCGGTTGTGGGGAATGAACGGCATGGTGGAATCCTGATCCAGACTGAACCGCATGTAGTACGCATCTTCTGCGGTGTCATCATAGTGCCGTCGCAGCACCGTAATGGCCCGAAATCCGCTCGCGGAAAAGAACAACTGGCCCGGAACATTCGTCTCGCGAACTTCCAGAACAATTTCGCGGCGACGCTGCTGTGACAGCTTGTCGATCAGTCGCTGCACCATCTGACGACCGATCCCCATGCGGCGAAGATCGGGGCAGACAGCAAAGTTCAGAATTCGCAGCATGGATTTGTGGAGTTCGTAGATCATGAAGCCCACGACGCGGTGATCAAGCTCCGCAACGGTCCCGATACAGTTGCGCTGGCGCAGGCAGCTGAGGAATTCTTCTTCAGACCATGGGTGCTGGAAGCTGCCACGTTCGATACCCAGCACCTCATCCATATCGCGACGGATGAGCCAGCGAATCTGGGTTCGGGAAGCGTCCACACCCTCAGGGGATGGTGTGTCAGATGCTGGGGAATTTGGCTGCCTGACTCCCATGCGCGGCCTCCGTGCCGAGTAGCATTGAGCGAAAATACAGTGTTTTGTCGTAAGAACAACCGCTTGCGGTGCTGCGGATCCTTCCGCACGACCACCGAACTGTAGCTCAGAGAATTATTCGAGTCTACCCTGAGTCACCGGGGTGGGGGTGGCTGTGCCAAAAATTGCTGTCGCGGCCAGGATTTTGGGGCGAGCCTGCGGCATTTCCTGCCAAAGGCTGCCTCCTGCCGCTGTTGCCTGATACTATTCCCCAAATCGCAGAAGCTGACTTCCGTCTGAACTTCTGCAGCGTGCCTCGTGTGAGTTTGCGAAGCGTTCCAGGGAGCAGAAAGATGACCCGGGTGTTTCTTGCGGCGATTGGCCTGCTGTATGTCTGGCTGGCGGCCTGGTGTTCCTTTCAGCCAGCGGAAACGTCCCGGCTGGTGGGTTTTCAGCTCCTTCGTGGTTCAGGACAGTCCGAGTTTCTGACGGTTTACGGAGGATTGGAGCTGGGGATGGCGCTGACCTTTCTGTGGCCGCTGCTGCAGGCGTCAGCCGCACGACAGGCGCTCCTGAACTGCACTCTGATTCACGGCTGTCTGGTGCTCTTTCGGACCGCCGCGTTTGTGCTGTTTGAGGGAATCGAGCCGATGACATGGAAACTTGCAGCCGGTGAGTGGGTGATTTTTTTGGTCGGTGTTGCACTCCTTATCTGGTCTCGTCCGTCCACCGGGCCGAGGCAGATTGCTTCCTGATGATGGTTTGGTGGTCTGAACAGTTTCCCGGGGCTCCCTATGCTTCACCTGCAGTCTTCTTCCTCCCTCCGCTGGCTCCGGCAGGTCGCTGAATTCCTCCCGGAAATGCTCATCGATCACGCCCACTGCGAGCAGAAGGCCGCTTCGACCGCAATGGATCTGATGTTTGACTATGTGATGCACGATGGACTGTGTGACTGCATGTCAGAAATCGTGCGCGAAGAACTGGATCATTTCGGTCAGGTCCGCCGTCTGCTGAAGCGTCGCGGTATCCGCTTCACAGGACTGAAACCCGGGACCTACGGACGGCAGCTGAAGGCGCTGGTGCGGCGCCAGGAACCGCACCGTGCCGTGGATCGACTGATTGTGGCTGCGCTGATTGAAGCCCGCAGCTGCGAGCGTTTCCAGCTGCTCAGAGATCATCTGGATGATCCTGAGCTGCAGGATTTTTACGGGAGCCTGTTCGAATCGGAGGCTCGGCATCATGCCACGTATCTGCGTCTCGCGGAGTTGTTTGCAAAGCCGACGGAAGTGCAGCTGCGTTTGCAGGAACTGGCCGGTCAGGAAGCGGAGATCATCGCTGCCGGCTGTTCGCTGCCAAGGATTCACAGTTGACGACGATCACGGAGCTGTGGCTTCGGTAAAGGCCTTTTCACCGCCCACAACGGGCAGGTGCAGTTCCGTGTGATCGAGATCCACGGTGAGTTCTGTGCCGGGGTCCGGCCAGAGGGTAAAGTCACGGTCGCTGGAGAAGATCATCAGTCCCAGTTTTTCGCCCGGCTGCAGGATCTGATCATCGGGCTGCAGAGTGAAGGACAGGTCATAGAAGCGACCGGGTTCCAGAGGCTCGCTTTCGGTGAGTGACCGGTGATTCTGAGGATCGGCCCAGCCGCGGGTGATCACGTCGTCGGTGATATTGCGGCTGTTGGTCCACGGGAGCGACACAAGCCAGACAGAGAGATTTGCGGCCGGGCGATTGCAGGCCAGTCGAATCCTGAGTTTGGCGGTGCCGGAGATATGCAAGCCTGATTTGAGTGTGGGTGTGGCATAGAGCAGACGATGGCTGGTCCATTCGGCTTTTGCGAGCGTTGCACCATCGAAGGAGTAGTTGTCGACGAGGGTTTCGGTGCCGCCTGCTGTCGAACTCGCCGCACTGACCAGTTCCAGGGGGCCGGTCTTCTGACCGCCTGCGCGGGGACGCAGCTCAACAAAAGCCGCTTCGGGATGCGGGTAGTCGGGGTAGGGTTCGGGGTTGCCGCGAGTGCCGCCTTCGCGAACGATCCACGAACGCGGGTCTTTCTCAACGTCATTCTGCACATCACAGACATAGCGGGTGAACCAGCGGTTCATCAGCTTGAGCGGTGGCGGGCCACCGTGCCCGCCCTGATGGAAGAAGATCTGAGCAGGGACTCCCTTTGCACGCACAGCATCGTAGATGCGTACGCTGTGTTCGGGCATGACGTTCCAGTCGTTGAAGGCGTGTGCCATGAGCAACGCGGCGCGGAACGACTGCAGCTGATTCAGATAGTCGCGACCGGCCCAGAAATCGTTGTAGTCCCCCGTCTCACGGTCCTGACGGGCAAACATGACGCTGTCACGCACTTCACTGTCGCAGTGTGTTCGACGGGCGGGATCGCCGCTGGCGATGAAGTCGTAAAGCACATCAATGTCTTCACCCATGTAGCCACCCGGATGCCGGACGAGGCCGTGGGAGCGATAATAGTGGTAGTAGGACGTGTTCGGGGCGACCGGGATGATGGCTTTGAGCCCTTCGACGCCCGTGGTTGCGGCAGCCAGAGGAAGCGTGCCGTTATAGGATGTGCCCGTCATCCCCACGCGGCCCGTGCACCAGGTGGCTTCCACACGCTCGTCGCCGTCCGGAGTTGTGAAACCGGGAGCGCGGCCATTAAGCCAGTCGATGACAGCCTTCGGGGCCAGCGATTCATTGGAGCCACCGACAGTGGGGCAACCCTGAGACCGACCGGTGCCAGGCGAGCAGGAATGGACCACTGCAAATCCTCGCGGCACCCACTCCGCACAGTGCGAGTCGGAGATCATCCCCATGTCCTTCTGATGCTCGATCTCCGGTGGAATCACGTGTTTGGGAGGGGTCTGCCCGAGTTGCTGCCGGGGGTTCCAGAAATACTCCGGGTTGTTTGTGCCCGTGCCCGCAAAATAAGGGCTGGTCTCGTAGATCACGTGCACTTTGAGCCCTTCAGTGTCCGTTTGTTTTGGACGTGTCACATCCACGTGCATGCGGTCCAGTCTGCCGTCACCGTCAGAATCGAACGGCGTTTCCACCCAGAGGAAATGACGGATCCACTCGGACGACCGACGAAATTCGGGAACGATCTGCGCTTCACCGTTCTGAAAGACCATCGCGGCCGGTGCCGGCCTGGCTGCCGTAACACTCGCAGGCGATTCGTCTGCACGACAAACACACGACAGGACTGCAGCAAGAAAGGACGCCAAACAGATCTTCAATGCCTGCGGCTGCGACATGGTCACAGTGAACTCCTGTGCGTCTGGGGTGAAGGAGGCCTGAGTTGGAATGGAAATCACCAGCGAAAGGGCCGCTGATGCTCAGAGTTTAGCAGGATCCGGCTGTTGTGCCACAGCTCAGCAGATACACCGTCCTGCGCAGACGCGACCCAACAAAAAACGTAGGACGGCCTTTCCAGGCCGTCCTACCCCCCAACTGCCCCCCCACCTTGCCAACACTCAACACGGGTGGTATTCTATTCAGCACCCAAATGCTCACCACATACCTCACTGCTCACGACGGCCTGAAAATGCCGTCCTGCAAGCAGCCATTGAGGAATATTTTGCGATGGCACACGGGACATTCAACCTGACTGCACCGCCCGGTTTTCATGGGCTCGATCCGCACAAGCCAGTCACCATCTATCGCCGCCATTTGCCTCACTGGCGTCAGGACGGCGCAACTTACTTTGTCACGTTTCGGCTCGCAGACGCTCTGCCCCAGGAAAAGCAGCAGGAACTCCAGCGCTGGAGAAAAAAGTGGGAACAGCGAAATCCTGAGCCACGATCTGAGCAGCAATGGGAAGAGTTTGCTCGCCAGTGGTTCCTCCAGTCGGAACGCTGGATGGATGCCGGCTTTGGCGAGTGTGTCTTTGCGGACCTCAGCATCGCGCGGATTATGGCGGTCACCTCGTAAACCAAAAGCTCGGCCGCACCGGCTTGCTTTGGCAGGAAGAAAGTTTCGATCGCATCATTCGCGATGAAGAGCACCTGTTTAACCTGATCCGATACGTTGGCAACAATCCCCGCAAAGCCGGGCTTCCCGAAAAGCAATGGATGCGATGGGTTCATCCCGAGTGGGAACAGCAGGGCTGGGGCTTTCGCGACTCACATGAAGGCGACTCCCAGGACGGCCCCTTCAGGCCATCCCGTCGCTCGCTTCACACGTTTGACGCACGTAACACCACCGGCTGATCCCGGCAGCAACTTCAGTCCGGCAGCATCACGGCCCCTTCCGCAGCCCGTGCGCGGTCGATCGAATCCACGACGGCCTGGACGTACTGTGAATCGGAAAACGGACTCATGATATAGGATTTCAGTGCGACAATCGGCGTGCCGGCATCTGATTCGCGGAAGCGGTCGGTCATCGAAATGACCACTCCTTCCCCCTGCAGTGCCTCCGCCTGAACTCGCTGAAAAATCCGCCGATTATAGTCATTGACCGCCAGCAGCCGCGGAGTCAGCCGGGCTTCGGTCTGTTCGCGTCGCGGGAATTCAAACGTATCGAGCTGCTCAGGGTAGACACGAAAAAGCGTCACCGGGCCGAAGTTGTCCGGATTCATCACACTGATGCAGGGATGGGCCGAAAGCCGCGTGCGCAGCGTTTCAGCCATGGTGACAAGGTGCCCAAGAAGCGACTGCAGTCCCTGCACTCCAAGCAGCGAAAGAGCTCCCAGCGCGGCCATCGGGCCACAGCCGGAGCGGCTGGTTTCCAGCGAAAATCGCCCGGGATTCCAGGTGCCGGACTGAAACAGATAGGGCGTCAGCTGCTGGTCGCGGCTGAGCAGCTTCAGGTCGGCAGCGTCGCGTACAAGCACCGCGCTGCTGACATACGGAGCGAAACCGGTTTTGTGGTAATCGATCCCAGCCGAATCTGCCAGATGCAGATGCCGGATGCGACGATAGGTGCCCGCAAGAGCCCGGAGCGTGCGATCGGGAAACTCGAGTGGATTCAGGGTGAAGTCGTAGTCTCGAAAAACACTCCAAGCCCAGCCAATCACGGCATCCGCATGCAGATGCGGCAGATAATCCAGATGGAACTCGTCGGCCAGTCGATCGCGAATCTCCCGCATCTGATCCAGAGCATCCAGACCAAAGGCGTCAGTCGTTCCTGTGGTGGCGATGATGCAGGCTATCCGACGCCCCTCACGCAGCAGTCGACGGAGCTCAGTTTCCAGCAGACAGGTTCGTATCTCGGATGCCGCAGTCGATGGAATGGAAACGACATTGTCGAGTCCCAGCCCCAGCCACGAAGCTGCCGTCTTCCCGGCATAATGTGCCTGGTCCGAACAAACGATCACCGGCGGCGGCCCGTGAAGGCCGGTTCGCAGACTTCCCGGAAACGCCTTTTCCAGACCAATCCGGATGGCATACAGGAGCGTTCCTGTTCCGCCGAATGTGAACAGCCCCCCTGCGCAGCCGGGATCGTAACCCAGTAATGCTGCAGACATGCTGAGCACTTCAGCTTCGGCCAGCGCAACTCCGCGACTGCCCTCTTCACTGCACAGATTCGGATTGTAGATGGCTGGCAGCAGCGTACCGAGAATTCCCGGAATGCAGGGCGGTGGAATGACGTTGATCTGGGACCGCGGGTGACCCCAGATAAACATGCCGCTCAGATAATCCACAAGCTGCCGCGAGACCTGCTCAA
>CAZLOQ010000083.1:11487-24221 GCA_964561125.1 uncultured Chitinophaga sp.
CGCGGCTGAAAAATCAACCTCCCGCGGCTCCCCCAAAACCGGCCGCTGGGACTTCATGGCGTCGACCCGATCCAGCGCCCGCAGCACCGAAAACACAAACCACGCATCGTGCTCCTGATCAGAAACCGGCTGCGGAAACGCTCGACGCAGCTGCTCCAGCTGCTGACGATAGATGGACATGGACTCTGCCTGAACTGGAGAACGACAAGCAAACAAAGGGGAACTGCCGCATCCTGACAAACATAGCCTGCACATGCCAGCCTGCCACGAACCAACCACCCGCGACCCAGGACGGCCTTTTCAGGCCGTCCCATCGCCGCATACCGATTCACTTCGCTGCGTCCGGAGCAACGTGCAACGCCTCCGGATGGCCGTCAGCACGCCACTTTTTCTCGTCCACTGAGCACGGCAAGCTCGGCCGAGTGGGCATCCAGATAGTCACTGGCCTGCTCCCGAATCAGATGGGCCAGCTGGTTGACACTGTAGCCACCCTGAATCCGTGTCTGCACCCAGGGCACCCCGTGGTTCCTGCAAAACTCACGAATATCGTTGTGTTTGTGCCCAATCAGCTTGGTGATCAGCACCACCAGCGACATTCCCCGCACATCAGTTTCGAACTGACAGACACGGTCATTCTTTCCGGCACTGAGCCAGCGGACTTCGCGAAGCTTCAGAGCTTTCTGGATCCGGGCTGATGCATGCGGCTTGCAGACACCGCCCACAATCGCGATTGACTGTCCCGCGAGTCGTTCACGGACGTACTGCACATCTGCCGTCTCCACCTCAGCTTCATGCTGGACGGCAGCAGAACTGCGAGCAAGGTGCATTGAGATGCTGTTGAGCACACGGTTGAATTCCGGCGAAAACTCAAATGCCTCGATCCCTGGCTCAGCGTCCGCTTCCACCGAAAGAAGATCCTCACCGTGATGCCGCGGATCAGAGTCTTCCGTTTCAGGCGTCGCCGTACCCCCTGCAGGCTCTGGAATCAGGTCCACCACCGGCAGCAGCAGATCCCGCATGCCACAGTGATTTTCGTGCAGTCCGGTCCGCAGCAGGTCCCGCACGGTCTGGTCGACCTGCGTCCAGTCAGCGGGAGTTTGGCGGCCCTCATCAGCGATCCTCCCGGACGTGGCTTCACGTTTCAGGTGCTCCACCTGACCTTCCAGATCCCGGAGCAGCCGCCCCTGGCGAATTCGATCGCGGATTTTCTTACCCAGCGCCTGCAGTCGCACCGACACATCAGCGTTGGCTGCCGGATTCGCGCGATCGTCGCGCCGCATAAAGCGATCGATTTTCACTCCCTCAGACTGCTCATGACAAATCGCGCGCATCCACTGGAACACGTGATCCTGTTCGCTGATGATTTCCCGTCCTTCAGCTTCCACGCGTACAGCATTCTGAGCCTCCGCGGTCAGATTCAGCAGTTCCACCAGTTCGCTCCGAAAGGACGACGTGGAGCGGGAGCGTTCGGCGAGGAGTTCACCAACAAGATCGAGTGCAAAGGCGAGGTTTTGCCAACCGAGAGCACGGAAGTGTTCGGCTGTTGTCGCCGTGGCATGGTGCTGCGGATCGGCAACGGGCGGCCAGAGCGTTTCCGCCCGTTTCGCCAGCGTCGAACTCCAGCCGGCGGCTGCCGCAAGTTCAGCTGTGGAAGTCCCGCGAGCCGCCGGGGCTGCGTTCAAAGGCACCGGCACCGGCACCACTCCCTTCAAGGGAACCGCCGAAGTCCGCACACGACCAAAATTCTGCAGCAGAGACTGTAATTGCGCTGCAGTAGCCGGAGCACTCTTCTCCTCTGCGGGCAGTGCCTGTTTCACTGGCACTGCCGCAGCGGGTTCAGCGGCTGTCGCAGGAACTGTGGCTGGTGTCACAGCAGGGCTGACGGAGGGGCCAGCGATCGGGGCGGTCACGGCAGCAGGTGCGACTGCGGTCGACTGAAGGAGTTCATCAGCAGCATCAGTTGCATCAGTTGCTTTCGAGTCGACCGCATCGCGTCGTTCACAGCCCGGAAACGTGACAGAGAATATGAGTCCGCGAAGAGCGGCGAGCGATATGCGACGACCCCAGCGACCATCCACGGTGGCAAAGTGTTGTTCGAGTTCCGCGATCGTTAAACCCTCGCGTCGCGCTGTGGGCAGCATGGGCAGCGGACGCTGTGCATCCGCCAGCATCTGAAATAGTGACTGGAACGATTCCAGTTCGTCCTGCACCGAACGCTCCGCCACCGCCCACGGCTGCTGCTCAAACTGATGCTGCAGTTTCCGCGCCTGTTGTCGGAGCGGTTCCAGATACGGCATCACGGGTTCGTCGCGGGACGTGAGTCTTGCGGCGGTGGTTGCCAGATCGGAATAGCGCGGCAGCAGTTCAGACTGCTGCCGCTGAAGTTCGCTGCTGACCTGCTGCAGATCGGCGAGCGATTCGATGAAGATGTGCAGCGGTGCATCGGTGGACGGAGCATCCCACCCGGCCGATTCGGGCATCCACGCCAGCCCGCGGATCTCATCGATCAGCTCCGTGCGGTGCCGCGATAGTTGCGCAGTGGATTCGGAGTACCACACTGCGTCGGGAAATGGCAGTCCCTGAGCGACCGTCTGCTGCAGAGCTTCTGAAAACTGGTGGACGAACGCGGTGTAATCGTTGACTAGTTGCCGAACGCGCTGCAGCCATGCGGCGGCCATTTCAGCGGACGTGGGCGTACGCTGAGGACTCTGTGTCATCATCCTGTGATCTCCTGGTGACTCCGTTCTGGCAGCTGTCTTTTTTCGGAATCTTCCTGGTTGTTCCGGAAAAGAGTGGACAGCAGCCACTCGCATCGTAACTACCACCGGCGGCAATTTCAAACCTGCAGGGGCTGAATTTCGCCGAGTTTCGGTTTGCAGTTCAAGCAGCCGTCAGCGTAGAATTTTGCTTCTCCATTCAGCCCGCCGTCCCGCGACTTCTCGTTTCAGCCGCTTATATCCGGCCGGGTGTCTTCCAGATCGAACTCATTTCATCATGCTTCAGGTGCTGCTGCCCAACGGCAATCTCGTCGACATTCAACCATCCGCCTCTGCCCTTGACGTCGCCGCCGGTATCGGAGAACGTCTGGCGAAATCCACCATCGCTGCTGCCGTTGACGGCTCCATCGTCGACTGCATGCGACCTCTGGCAGAACTGACTCCCCAGCGCCCCGTGCCGCTCAGACTGATCACGGAACGCGACCCTGAAGCTCTCGGAGTGCTCCGGCACAGCTGTGCACACGTGATGGCTCGCGCCGTGATGCGGCTGTTCCCCGGGACGGGCCTCGCCTTCGGCCCTACCACAGGCAATGGCTTCTACTATGACTTTGACCTTGCCACTCCCATCAGCGAAGACGACTTCCCCCGGATCGAAGCAGAGATGCAGCGGATCATCGACGAGGCCGAACCGTTTGAGCGATTCGAGACCAGCCGGGAAGAAGCTCTCACGCTCTGTGCCGATCTCCGGCAAACGCTCAAAACAGAACACATCCGCACGGGACTTGCCGATCATTCCACGCTCAGCTTCTACCGCCAGGGCGAATTCCTCGATCTCTGCCGCGGCCCGCACATTCCGCATGCCGGCAAAATCAAAGCCTTCAAGGTCACCAGCGTCGCGGCTGCCTTCTGGAAAGGCAACTCCGCCGGTCCCCGCCTGCAGCGTCTGTATGGCACGGCGTGGTTCGACCGCAAGGATCTCAAAGCCTGGCTCGATCAGCTGGAAGAAGCCCGCAAACGCGATCATCGAGTGCTCGGCAAACGGCTCGGACTGTTCAGCATTTCCAATGACGTCGGGCAGGGCCTCTGCCTCTGGCTCCCCAAAGGTGCCACAATCCGGGCCACGCTCGAAGAATTCATCAAAAGTGAACTTCTTCGCCGAGGCTATCAGCCGGTGTATTCGCCGCATATCGGCCGCGTCGAAATGTACGAAACCAGCGGCCATTTTCCCTATTACCGGGACTCCCAGTTCGCGCCCATCTTCGGACACCCCGCCGGGCAGCTCGTCGACCACTGGATTCGCTGCCTCGATCCGGCCGACACAGAACTCCAGCCTCCCGCACCCGAGGCCGAAGCGAAACTCCTCGAGGCCGCACGGCTGCTCGGGTTTGACGCCCCCGATTTCCCCGTCGGCGGCACCAGCGAACAGAAGCATACAGCACTGCGCACCTGGGAACACCAGCACGAACGCTTCCTGCTCAAACCCATGAACTGCCCCCACCACGTGCAGATGTATCGCTCCGCTCCCCGCAGCTATCGCGATCTGCCCGTACGTCTCGCCGAATTCGGGACAGTGTATCGCTACGAACAATCCGGTGCACTCAACGGAATGCTCCGCGTCCGCGGCCTCACACAGGATGATGCCCATCTCTTCTGCACGCCCGAACAGGTGGAGCAGGAATTTCGCGATACGCTCGGGCTGGTCAAGTTCGTGCTGCAGGCCGTCGGCCTCGAAGATTACCGCGTCCAGCTGTCCACGCGCGATCCCAAATCAGACAAATACGTCGGCAGCGACGAACTCTGGAACCAGGCCCAGGACACGCTCCGCAAAGTACTCACCACCGAAGGCATGAACTTCACCGAATGCGAAGGCGAAGCCGCCTTCTACGGACCCAAAACCGACTTCATGGTCCGTGACTGCCTCGGCCGCGAATGGCAGCTGGGCACCGTTCAGCTGGACTATAACCTGCCCCAGCGTTTCCAGCTGGAATACACCGGCGCCGACAATAAACAGCATCGCCCCGTTATGATCCACCGCGCACCGTTCGGATCCATGGAGCGATTCTGTGGAATGCTCATCGAACATTTCGCCGGGGCCTTCCCGCTGTGGCTTGCCCCCGAACAAATCCGCGTGCTTCCGCTCAGCGAAAAATCCGACGAATACGCCGGCGACATCGCCGCCAGACTCCGCGCCGCCGGCTTTCGCGTGACCGCCGATCTGCAAAGCGCCCGTGTCCAGGCCAAAATCCGCGACGCCCAGATGGACCTCATCCCCTATATGCTCGTCGTCGGCCCCCGCGAAGCCGAAACCGGCTCCGTCGCACTTCGCTGCCGCATCGACGGTGACCTCGGCGTCATGACCTTCTCCGACGCCCTCGAAAAACTCACCCGCGAACGCGACCAGAGAACGATTCGACAAATTGCCAAACCCACCGTCACTCAGTTCTCCGCTGCGTCTCAGGAAGAACAAAACGAATACTGAGGTCGGCTTCCCCCACTCCTGCCCCCCCCCACCGAATCCGTCAGAAAGCCACGCATGCCCCGCTCGCTCGCTTCCATTTCCCTCGCCCTGCTGTGCCTGCTCACCAGCCTCACAGCCGATGCCAAAGAACCCGCCAAACCCGTCCGCATGGGTAACGGCAGCATGACATTCGAAACCGTTCCCGGCTGGGGACTCGGCTCCGATGGTCGCTCCGTTCTCGGATCCACACACGGTGGTGTCGTCGTCGATAAGGCCGGTCTGATCTACACAAGCGCCAACATCGGCGTGTTCGTGTTCAGCCCCGACGGACAACTTGTTCGTCGCTTCCTCGGGGACGAATACACCAGCATCCATGACATCGAGATTCGCTCTGAAGCCGATGGCGAATACATCTACGGTGCCCGCAATAATTCCCGGGAAGGCATCAAATTCAACGCCGAAACCGGCGCTGTGATGCTCAAACTGACCTACCCCGAAGAATCCGGACTGGGACTCAAAGACTTCAAACCCACCGCCATCACCGTCGCCCCCAACGGTCACATCTACCTGTCGGATGGCTATGCCAGCAATCACATCTTCATCTACGACGCTCAGGGCAAATACCTCAGGCACTTCGGACAGAAAGGCAATGACCTCAGACAGTTCAATACCGCTCACGGTATGACGCTCGATACCCGCTACGATCCACCGCGACTGCTCATCTGCGACCGCAATCACCAGCCCAAAGGACGACTCCTGCACTACGACCTCGATGGCAACTATATCGACGAAGTCATCACCGGACTGGGCATGCCCACCTCAGTCGCCGTGCAGGGCGATTATGTCTCTGTCCCGGACCTGATGGGCCGGCTCGTGATTCTGGATAAAACCAACACCATCGTCGCCGTGCTGGGACACAACGCAGATCCCGCAATCGGCAGAAACTTCAACGTGCCGCAGGAACAATGGGTTGAAGGTGTCTTCAGTGGTACCCACGGCTCATATTGGGATCAGGATGGCAATCTGTATGTCCAGGACTGGAATGTCAGCGGACGCCTCATGAAACTTGTTCGCGTGAAATGAATGCGGCAAAGACCGCAGACTGACGGGTTCCAGATCAGCCAGGCAAGGACAGTCAGTTCAGCCAGCCAGCAGGCCGCCCTCTCCGACGACAGCAGCGGGGAGGGCTCGTCCTTTCAGAACACTCGCACTGGCCCGCTGCGGACCACTTTTCCGCCTGCATGACCTGCTCCGGGGCCCAGTTCAATCTGCCATGCGGCGTGCTGCAGCAACCGCGGGTCGTGGTCAATGACAATCACCGAGTGCCCGGTTTGCAGCAGGAACTGCAGGCAATCAACAAGTCGATCGACGTCAGCCGGGTGCAGGCCGCAGGAGGGCTCGTCGAGGACGAAGAGTGTGCGTCCGGAACGGGTCAGTCGGGGGGCCGAGCCGCTGGTGACCGGATCCAGATCACAGGGCACACCCGCAAGCACGGCTGCGATTCGCAGACGTTGTGCCTCCCCGCCCGAGACACTGCTGAGGGGCTGTCCGAGTGGAAGATAGGCGAGTCCTGCCTGCTTCATCGCATTCAGCCGATGCTGGATGCGGTATTGTCCGTGAAAAAAGCGAAAGGCATCTTCGCAGGTCATCTGCAGAATCTCATGCACACCGCGGTCCCGGTAACGGATTTCAAGAATCTCCGGAAGGAAACGCTGACCGCTGCATTCGCTGCACGGCGTATCAATGTCCGCAAGAAACTGCATGGGCACCGTGATCCGGCCTCGCCCTTCGCAAACAGGGCAGCGCCCGCCTTTGGACGCGTTGAAGCTGAACATCGCTGCCGAATAGCCGCGGCGCTGGGCTTCGTGAGTTTCTGCAAGCAGTCTGCGGATGTCGTTCCAGATACCCAGCCATGTCGCCGGGATGCTTCGCAAACTGCGTTTGAGCGGTTGCTGATCAAGCAGCAGCACACCTTCCAGCGTCTCGTGACCTGCCAGCTTCTCAAGTGAACCGGCCGGCGGCCCGCTGGCTCCCGGAGGCGCTGGCAGCCCCAGTTGTTTTCTGAGGGCCGGTACGAGAGTGTCGACGATGAGCGAACTTTTTCCGCTCCCGCTGACCCCGGTTACCGCACAGAGCACTCCGAGCGGGATCTCCACGTCAAGCTGCTGCAGGTTGTGACAGCGGACTCCGCTCAGACGCAGCCAGTGTGCCGGACCGGCCGCTCCCCCAGCTGGCATCGCAGCAGATTCAGGCGAGACAGGTGGCTGCGGATGCGTTCGCAGCGCCTGTCCCGTGGCAGTGTCGCACGTGAGCAGGTCAGCGGGCCTGCCGGCGAAGACAATCTGCCCGCCACCAGCTCCGGCCCCCGGTCCCAGCTCCACCACGTAGTCCGCCGCCTGAATCACATCCGGATCATGTTCCACAACAACCAGCGTATTGCCGACCCGCTGCAGGCGGTGAATCAGATCAAGAACCAGTCGCGTGTCACGCGGGTGCAGTCCCTGAGTGGGTTCGTCGAGAACGTACAGGGTCCCGGTCAGTCCCGAGCCGAGGACTGCAGCGAGCAGAGTGCGCCGCGCTTCACCCCCGGAAAGACTGTTCATACTGCGATCCAGCGAGAGATAACCCAGCCCCACGTCGAGCATCAGCTGCACACGGCGACGGATCAGTCGGACGGCCGGTGTGAGTGCTTTCAGGAGTTCCGGGTCGATCACCGACAACTGCTGTTCCAGCCATTCAGAGAAAGCAGACAGCTCCATGCCGCAGACCGCCGGGAGCGAACGATCGTTCCAGACAACAGCACGGGCAGCAGTATTCAGTCTTGAGCCGCCGCAGGTGCTGCATGTGCCGCAGGTGCTTTCTGCAGCCGCTGATTCCCGCTGACGGCCACGCGCGCGTTTCGCGGGAGCCGTCAGCTGCTCGCCTGTACCACGGCAGTCACTGCAGGCGCCCAGTGGGGAGGTAAAGCTGAGACTTTCAGGCTGCGGTGGCGCGAATTCCTCGCCACAAGCCGCACAGGACCGGATGCTGGAAAGTGTGAGCACGCGCCATGCTGCCCCGTCAACAACAATCGACGGTAATTGTGGGGATGCGGCATCACTCACAGCTTCCGCCAGCACCCGACACTGGCTGGAGAACGCAAAGGCGGTGGAGAGCGACTCAGCGATGCGCCCCTGCTGGCCGGTTTCTGCACGCAGGCGATCAAGCACCAGCAGCGTCTGCTGAGGATCACTGAAGTCAGTCAGCTCTTCGAGCCTTCGCAGGCGGCCGTGATCGATCACGCGGGTGAGCCCCGCAGTCAGCCATGCGGACGGTGACTGCAGGTGCTCGTGACAGGCGGTCGCCGGGACACACACCAGCACCCGCTGTCCGGCGAGCTCCCGCACGATCCGCAGAGCCCCCGACTCCGCATCCGCAGCCTCGACAGGCACACCGCAGGCAGGACAGTACTGGCGACCACAGGCTGCAAACAGCGACCTCAGGGCATCCTGAATTTCGGTGCGAGTCCCCACTGTGCTTCGGGGACCGCCGCCAAACGCGTGCTGATGAATGGCAACCGCAGGTGGCAGTCCGGTGATCCGGTCGCACGCAG
The DNA here is from genome assembly GCA_964561125.1 of uncultured Chitinophaga sp. Lineage (GTDB taxonomy): Bacteria > Planctomycetota > Planctomycetia > Planctomycetales > Planctomycetaceae > SXXK01. Next base: position 20,255 of record CAZLOQ010000083.1, read on the forward strand.
GCCGTTCAAGCCGATCCAGAAACTGCCGCGCTGAAGTGGAAAATGTTTCAACGTACCGCCGCTGCCCCTCCGCATACAGCGTATCAAACGCCAGACTGCTCTTCCCGGAGCCGCTCAGCCCGCACAGGACGGTCAGTGCACCATGCGGAATCTGCAGGGTCAGGTTTTGCAGGTTGTTGACGCGAACGCCTTCAAGAACGATGTGGAACGACATGCAGACAGATTTGCGCGATGAAAGGAAAGGGCTGTGGGACCGGAAGGCTATCAGATTCTCCGCTTGAACCGCAAATCAGGCCGCCAGCTCTGCCGGGAACCGCTCGCGTGACAGCTCTCGTGACAGCCGTTCCGGCAGCCGGATAACCGACAGCCATCGTCGCTGAAACGAAAATCACGAGTCCGGAATGCGCACGGTGTGCGCAGATTCGGCCGTCTCACCGCACTGCGATCAGAGCTGCGCTGAGGTCATGGATCTCAGAGATTCTGCACCAGACCGCTCAGAAACAGTCGCCGTCCAACGCCCCCCGCGATTCAGTGGCGAGTCACTCGCCCCAGCAGTGACAAGCCGACCACAAGCAGAATCACATTGGGAACCCACATGGCCCAGACGGGATCGACAGTCGCCGTTCGCGAAAGATTGAGCATCAGGAAGAGGACAGGATAGTAGATGATCAGAATCGGCAGAAAACACATCACAAACGTGGTGATGAACTGGCGACGTGCCTGCAGCATCGAGAACGGGCCGCCGATGAACACAAAGAACAGACAGCCCGCTGAGGTGGAAAAGCGGCTGTGAATCTCCGTGCGAAATCGCAGCTCATCATTCCTTGCTCGCTTGCGGTCATTCAGGAGCGACTGCACGGAGCCGTCCGCCAGCTCCGCAAATTCTCCCATGGCCAGCAGCATCGCAGCCTCCTGACCGCTTTTGGCATCCAGAGCAGTCTGCTTCTGCCTCGCAGTCGCCATTCCCGTCAACAGATCCCGCAGCGTCATATGTCGAGCTTTGACGCGGGCGATTTCTTCCGGCAGGGGAAAAGTCAGTTCCGTCTGATTCAGCTCGGCCTCACTGTCACTCCCCGCCCGAAAACCTCTCGCTCTGACCAGCTTCAGCCGAATCACCTTATCCTCAAGGTCGAAACGAATCGACGCCGCATCCGCACGAACAGCAATCTGCTGATGATTCTTCGTGCGGTACTGGAACGTGGCATCGATCAGTGTGCGATCCCGTACGTCATGCACCGTGATCGAATAACCGCGATGGTCGTCCGTGAAGTGATGCTGACTGGCGAGAACGTCGAGGAAAATATCTTCGATTGCCTGCGTGACGATGCGTTCAATGTTTGCCACTGCCCACGGAATCGCGTAATTCGACAAACCAAATGATCCGGCCGCAAGCACTGCGGCCAGCAGAAATGCCGGAGCCAGCAGCTGGTATGCACTGACCCCCGCCGACTTCGCGGCCGTCACTTCCAGGTCGCCCGAAATCCGACCGTACACCACACAGACTGACAGCAGCACTGTCGCCGGAATTGTAAACGGCAGCATGCTGGGGACGACGAATGGCATGATCTGCAGCACCTGGACGGCACCCAGACCGCGTTCCGTTGCCTCACGAAACACTCCAAGGCCCACGAGCATCAGTGTGAGCACAGTCACCAGCAGCAGGAACACCCGCACCAGCTCGCCAAGAATATATCGCTGCAGCAGCTTCACGCAGGCCCTCCTGGCCCCGCCCAACCCACAACACTTCGAAATCCGCACGGTCCCACAGTGCTGACCTGACTCCAGTGTGCCCGGAACTCTAGAAGACAGACCAGAATCCTGCAATCCCGAAGTCGCGCCCGTGTTTTCCACTGGACATGCTCAGCTCTAAGGATTAGCCTCACCCTACTGCAGAATGCCCCCAGCCTCAGACGATGAAGTGGTAATCATGACCTCCAGGATTCGTGGCCCGTTACTGTCTGCACTTCTGCTCACAGCCGGCCTCGCCGGGTGCGGTGGTACCGATGATGGTCGCCGTGGTGTCTCCGGGGCCATCACATTTCAGGGACAGCCGCTTGATCGAGGCAACATCATGTTTGTCTCCGCCGACGGTTCACTCTCTCAGACAGGAGCGGCAATTACCGCGGGTCGGTACCAGATTTCCCGACAGCAGGGACTCCTTCCGGGGCGGTACAAGGTTGCCATCAGCAGTGCTGACGGCGATGTTCCCGCCAACCCCGATACTCCACCCGGCCCCTCAGGCAACTTCACCTCTGTCGATCGAATTCCCGCCGAATACAACGTCGAAAGCAACGTTGAAGTGGACGTCAAAGACGTCGCTGAAAACGTGTTTGACTTCACCATCCCCTGAACGCCTGCCTGTCTGCATTTTCTGAAAGAGCCTCCATGAAACCCCAGCGCCGCGCATTCACGCTCATCGAGCTCCTTGTTGTCATCGCCATCATCGCGATCCTCGTGGCGCTGCTCCTGCCTGCCGTTCAGCAGGCTCGCGAAGCCGCACGCCGCACGCAGTGCAAAAACAATCTCAAACAAATCGGCCTCGGCATGCACAACTACGAATCTCAGTACGGCATGCTCCCGCCGGGCATGGGCAGCTTCGGCTGCTGCTGGGGAACGTGGCTGGTGAATGTTCTGCCGTTCGTTGAACAGGCGGCGGTCTTCCAGTCTTATCAGAATCTTGGCGGGAGTGATGCGTCCGGCATTCGCTACGCCGCCGGTTCCAATCTCACCAACATCGCCAGGCGTCGCTTTTCTGTCTACACCTGCCCCAGCGATACCCCAAACGCACCCGCCAGCGGTATCACCTCGCATAACTATGTCGTGAACTACGGAAATACCACATTCTTTCAGCAGGACGTTGCGGTTGCCGGAATTACCATTCGCTTCCAGGGTGCTCCCTTCAATGCCTACACGGGGTCAACCTCGGACGATGGGCCCGTCAACGCTGCTCAGGCCCTCACATTCCCTCGTGTCTACGGCCGGCCGGTTCGCTTCCGCGACATCACTGATGGTCTCACCAACACTCTAATGGTCTCTGAAGTTCGTCAGGGCCAGGGGCTGGATGCCCGAGGCTTTTCCTGGTGGGGCGGTGCCAGTGGCTTCATCACGCTCTTCGGCCCCAACGCCGCTGATCCCGATATTATGACCGGCGCCTGGTGCAACACCGCCAGCAACCTGAATGCCCCCTGCCAGACCGCATCAGCCGCACTCCCCAGCCCCTTCAATCGCCGACAGGGGGCCCGCAGTCGACACACCGGCGGCGTCCAGGCCGCACTGTGCGACGGCAGCGTTCGCTTCTTCTCCGACAGCATCTCCATTCAGATCTGGCAGGGAGCCGGTACATCCCAGGGCGGCGAAGTAATCGGTGACTTCTGAACAGATTCCCCCCCTTCCTCCGATAAACAGGAACGGACGGTTTCCCATAGCTCCCGGGGACGCGCGGCTGGAGGGTTTCATCTGGGGACCGCCGCGCGACGACGGGGCCGCAATGACACCTCACCCCGGGAATCAACCGGCTCCAGGTCGCAGGACGACTTTATGTCGCCGAACGCAGAGAGCCTCCGCTGATGTCATCTCTTTGATGACATAGCTGCTTCATGTCGCCACCCGAGTGCGTGGCACCGATGGTCCAGAGGTGCATGGCACCTGATGTCCAAAGGTGCATGGCACTTGTTTTCCAAAAGCGTATTCAATAAACGGTTTACGGAATACGACTGCACTGGTGGCCGGGGTCAAAAATGCGCCCCTGAAGTGACCGAATGGAGGCAGTCGCAGGTCGGTTTTGCACTCTCCTGATTTGTCGCCGGAACGCGGCGCCTTTTCTGACGTCTGGTGCAGATTTCCAGGCTGCTCTGTTCCCTTCTGCGGCGCTCACTTGTTTCCGCCTCGCCGTCCGCAGAGAATTCCGCCGTCAGACAACCCAGCGTTTCCTTTCCATTCCAGTTTCCAAAGGTCTCCCATGACGACA
>CAZLOQ010000084.1:0-23876 GCA_964561125.1 uncultured Chitinophaga sp.
AGCGCAGAGCAATTTCGTCGTCGGACCAGGTGGCCGCAACGTCCGGGCGAGTGCGGATGACCAGGTGCATATGGTTGGCCATGAGGGCATAGCCGAGCGTTTCGATGGCGAAAATGCCGGCCAGTTCTTCCAGGCGACTGCGGATCCATTCGCGGCGATGAGAATAATCACGCCCCGACCTGCGATCCCGCCCGCACAAATGATTGCGGCGCACGCAGCGGCTGATGGTGTGAAACACCTGAACGTCGGTTTCGGAAAAGATTTCACGGCGATTGACACGTGGCATACCGGCCCCCTTTCAGCGAAAACACCAGTCTACCCACCCCAAAAACAAAGTCAAGGTGCATGGCACCTTTTAATGCCCGTGGCCGGAGGAATGATCAGTCTTCTGATCACCGCCTGGCTGGTGCGCCGACGTATTGGAATGGTGGTGATTCATAACATCGTGGCGATCATCTCAGCGCTCGTTCGGGTCAACAAAGAGGGGGACATTCTATGAAAAACAGTCGGCCCCATGCCGCTCTACGACGCGATCGCCGCACTGGCTTCGCTGTTGCTGGTGTTGTGGCCGAGTCGTCGGAATAAAACGGGGCACGACCGGGAGAGCGCTGCGTTGTTTTGGAATACCGGCACTCACCGGGCAGCTCGCGCTGCTCCGCTAAATTTTGAAACGTGTTGCGGTCAAACGACGATCCCTGTGCTTATTTCGGGACTGCTTCCTAACGCGCATAGATGACGCGCAGAATAAAAGACTGTTCTGCACCTTCGCTGAATGTGCTGAACCCGAGTCCTGACTGCACCTGAAAATTCTCGGTCACGTGATAGTGAACCTGAGGAATCAAGCTGAACTCAGACGATCCATCGGACTTGGATGCATAATTGGTCTCAACTCCAAGTTTTGCCTTGTCTGTGATATCGGCGAAGATCGAAACATTCGTCAGTCTCTCGAAAGTTTTGGAATTCTCCGGGCCCTCGAGATCCATACGAGCCCCCAGCATAAACAGGGCACTCCAGGTTTCATCGAACCTGATTCCGCCAAGATACAGCAGCGTTGTATTCCAGTGTTCCCAGTCGGCATTCGGCTGAACCAGCATCTGGACACCATGAATGTAACGATTGTCGAAGGCCGGACCGATCGTCCACTGAAGTCCAAGTTTGTATTCTTCGAGAGTTGACGATTCAAACGGCAATTCGAACTCGATCGCAAAGTTGTCGGCGATGCCGTATTCAATCTCCGGAGCCCATTCGATTCCCGCAAGGTCCGGAGTTGTTGGACCATCACCGAAGGGATCGTCATTAAGGTTTGTGTTTCTGCTCATCCATGGAGCGACCATCAGCGTGTTGACCTCCACTTCTCCCTTGCGAACGCCAAGCGGTCGAACCAGATCAAAGAGCAATGGCTCCGGAACATGAACCCCGTCATTGTGATGTTCGGTTGACCGAGTCTGAATCAGCAGCGAATTGAAGCCATCACGGTCCCACGGGGTCGCTCGGGTGAGCAGTTCCTGCTGGAAGTAACTGGCAACACCGTCCGAGGCTCCCAAAGAGGAATCAAGTTTCAGCACGACGATGTCGTCGGCCACCACGACTGGCGTCATGCAGTTGACGACAGCGCACGCAATGAGTGTGACTATCACGAGTCTCTGAATTGTGACGATCGGCAACGTGATGAGTCTGTTCATCGAAATTCCGTTTTTCATGTTTTGAGCAGGAGCCGGAACCAAAAGAGTGAGTTGAGACAGTTTGGAAATCGGCGGCTACTGACCAGTCAGAACGGCGAGAGCCACCTGATCCACGAAATGGCCGGCAAACTCAGATGAATCTGCAATCGCCGGATCGGATTGTCGAACAGCGGACACCTGCACCAGCAGATGGGTGGCCCTGCGCGGGATCGTCAACTGAGTTCTCACAGGTTGCCATGTCGTGATGTCGGTATCGGAAGGTTCCTGCTGCCGACTGACGGACAGGGGCGCGACCGACAAAGGTGACAACTGAGCCACTCGGCCGCGTGCTGGCACCTGCTCGTCCGTTACGTCAACAAGCGAGTATGCGAAGAGGGAGACGGCAAAAGAAGTCGCTTCTCCGAGAGCCATTTGAGGAATCGAGTTGAACGACGCCGAGGCTTCCACAATCAGATTGTCTTCCGTTTCTGTGTCAATGATCGATTGGAGATCAATCAACTGGTACAGATCACACGCATCATCCGGGATCAGATCAGACCTGATCAGCCGAAACATTCGTTCGCCCTCCAGAGGCGAGATGCCGAGATGCTTTCCGACAATTTCCCCCGGATCGCCATACCAGCGACCTGTCCGGGGAAAAGCTCCCACGAAAGGAGGCTGCCACTCGAACCCTGGGTCACTCAGCGGCAGGGTTTTACGGTGGAAATTTGCCACACGCGGCTCCGAAAGAACGCTCCACGAGAACCAACCCGCCATCGCACAGCCGCCGATTAAAGTCATCAGCAACAATCGCTTCCATAAACCTGCACGCAAAAAAAGGGAACCGGCGTTTCTATGGGACTGATCCGTCATGGACCGCGAGAAATCCTCCGGACGACGAGTTTTGTCTGGAGATGGTGTTTCGTCCAGTGTCAGTCCGAACTCGTACCCAAGCAGCCCGTCGACCAGCATGTGCTCCAGATACCTTCTGCGGGCGTTAGGATTATTTTTCAGGATCTCCTCCAGGCGAAGAAATTGCTCCGCCGTCAGTTGATCGTTACAGAGTCCGGTGACCAGGTCCTTCAGGCTGCATCCATCGGGTTCACCGTTCGCAGAGTCAACTGCATCAGCGGACGCAAATGAGTTGGTCATGTCACCCCTTTCTGCAATTGCGATTTGATACAGTTGAGCAGAACCTCACGAATACGGTACAGCAACTGAGAGATTGCCCCCACGGTCCGCCCTTTGGAATCCGCAATCTGCTGAACCGAACTGTCTCCCGAATACCTGCGGGTGATGAGTTCACGTTGCTCTGCAGGCAGCTTTTCCAGGCAGTCTCTCAATAGTGTGACGTAGCTGTCAACATCGTTGACAAACTCTGCCTGCGCTGCTGAAAGTTCCTGAACGAGTTCTTCGCTGAAGATCAGTTTTTCTCGCCTTTGTTTCCTTCGATAGTTCAGCACGTGATAGCGGGCAATACTTGTTGCCCATGACAGGAAGCTTGTGCCAGCCTCATAATCTTCAGCCTTGTGCCACAGCGTCAGATTGGTTTCCTGCAACACTTCGCGCGCGGCTTCACGCTCCGGCACCAACGTACGAATCGATGCGTAGAGTGCCGGTTGTGCGCTAGTCAGAAGCTGGATGAACAGGTCGGTACTGCGTTCCACGAGGATTCTCCGTATCGGAGTAATGTCCACGCTGCCGACAATCTCACACAGATTCCAGGAAATTCGTTCGCTGTCAGAAGAGTGCTCCCGACTGCATGCTCATTTTCCTGCAGGAATCAGTTTGACGGAGAATTCGCTCAGGCAAGACCTGCCAGTGTCCGGCTCGCAATTCGTGGCAATACTTCGCTAGGTATCAGGGAGCGATCGGAGCATTCTTTGCGGGTGAGTGTACGATTTCCAACCTGACCTTCGAGCCGATTCCGGATTCAATTGCCACGCAATTGGGCCAGGATCGCACCATTCTGGCTCTGCAATCCATCGGAGCCGCGATGGGGAACATGGTGGCGATTCATAACAAAGTCAAGGTGCATGGCACTTTCAGCTGGCAGGAGGGGCAGGAAGCGAATTGAACTCCGCATGCCGGACTTATTTTCCCACTGCGTAGAGAGCTTTGTGTGAACGAATCAGCAGGCGGCCGGTGCCGGCGTCGGGCACCGGGGCGGCGTCGAACATGGAGCCGTCGCGGAGGTCGCTGGTGGCCAGCAGTCGAAACTGGGGAGAGGCTTCCACGACGAATGTTCTGCCGTCCCGCGTGAGGTAGTAGATGCGGTCGCCGACCAGCAGTGCTGATGCATACACCTGCCCGGCTCGTTCCATCCGCTGTTCATACACTACTTCCCCCGTTTCCGCCTTCAGGCACATGGCGATACCACGGCTTTCATGCATGAAGTACAGGTGGCCGTCGTGATAGACGGGTGAGGTGACGTTGGAGCCTTTCATACTGGTCCACAGTCGTCTGTCAGACGTGACATCACCGCTTCCTCCCGTCCTGACTGCCAGCCCGGCGACTCCGGAACGTCCTCCCAGACAATACACAATGCCTGCATGACTCACGGCACTGGGCACCATGTACCAGGTGATATCGGTCGCGCAGGTCCAGAGTGGTTGTCCGGAGGCGGGGTTAAAAGCCAGCAGGTTTTTCTGGCAGGCGACAATGAGTTCTTCGCGGCCTCCGGGACTCACAGCAATGTGCGGGGTGTTCCATGCTTCACGAATTCCGTCAGCCTTCCAGACTTCTCGTCCGCTACGGGCATCGAGTGCGTACAGCGAATCGCTCTCAACGCTGGCGTTGATGAACACGAGGTTTTTCCAGAGCACAGGCGAAGCCGCGCTGCCCCAGCCATGTGTTCGGTCTCCGACTTCAGCCTTCCAGAGCTGCTTCCCGCTGTGATCGAACGAGATAACACCGGTTTTTCCGAAGAAGCAGACAATTTGTCTGTCATCCACAGCAGGAGTGCTCGCGGCAAAGCCGTGGTCGCGGATACGTTCTTCTTCCGGAAGTTTTGCAGGGATGTCCTGTTGCCAGAGCTGGCGTCCGGTTTTGCGGTCCAGACAGAGCAGATGGCGTTTAAGATCTGCCTGGGAGCCACCCGGCTGATCCGGAACGAAGAAGCCTGTGTAGGCGGTGAGGTAAATGTGTTCCTTCCAGATCACCGGGGAGGACGCACCCGCTCCGGGAAGTGCTGTTTTCCATGCAATCCCGGTATCTGCAGCCCATTCCAGCGGATACGCGCCGGCGGTGGCTGTGCCCTGCCCGCCGCTCCCACGAAATGCCGGCCAGTCGGACGCACCAACTGCCGACACAGTCAGCGGAGACACCAGTAACATCAGGATCATCATCAGCAGCAGCCCCGGTACCGATCCCCGCAACGGCATCAGAATACTGGCAGGAGGCGAGATCGGTGACTTTGCACAGCGTCTCATCGGTTGATCCTTATTTCTTATCGTGGTCGTGATGTTCAGCGAACAGAGGATTCTTAGCGTCGCCACCAGCGAGCACGAACGCCAGCAGGTCGAAGATTTCTTCGCGTGTGAGCTTATTGAGCACTCCTTTGGGCATGATGCTGACATCGGAAGCAGTAACTTCCTCGATTTCAGACCGGCTGATAACGACCGCCTTGTCCGGCGCGAGCGGGTTGTCAACGATTTTCAGGCTCTTTGGCGTGTCCTCGATCACAAGACCAGTCACCACTTTGCCCGAGTTGAGTGTGATGATCTTTGACTGGTACTTCGGGTCGATTTTCTTTGAGGGGTTGAGGATGTGATCGAGCACATCTGTTTTGGAGTATTCGGCGGGGAGCTTCGTCAGATCCGGCCCCACGTTCTGCCCCTGTCCGGCCAGTTTGTGGCAGCCGATGCAGGAGGCGGCTGTGAACAACTGTTTGCCGACCGCGTACTGGTTAGCTCTGTGGGAAAGGTGCATCACATCACCCTGCAGATCAGAGAGCTGCCATTCTGTGTTGCGGCCGAGATACCGGAGCAGATCATCCTGGATTTTGAGGGTGCTGGCGGCAAGGGCTGCTGCGGGGTCTGCTTCCCACGCCGGAAGGTCGGCCACGACATACATCGCGCCGTACATTCTCCGCCAGTGTCCGGGATATGTACAGACATAGGGATAGATACCGGGTTCCTTCGGAACTTCGAAGAACAGGGAATCGGACTGCTCGGGCTGGACGAGTTTTCCGGCGGCGAGGACATTGTCAGATTCGGGGACAAAGTTGCGGGCAGCGGCGTCGGCATCGCGGCCGGTCGCTTCAGCCAGCTCGCCCACTACGGCCATGGTCCCCGGTTTCACAATCGCAAGGTTATGCGGCATATTGTCGGTGTTGGTGAGCCGGATTTCGATCGGGCGACCGGCCTGAACGACCAGCATTTCCTTATCATAGATCATACGTTCACGGACGGTGCCGATTGTAATCAGCGGGACGATAACTTCGGACAGTCTGCGATCGTGCAGCTGCAGAGCACTGGCATCGAGGCGCGTACGGACGGATTGCGCGAGCTTCAGGGCGGGCTGGGCGGCATCTGAGTTGCGATCACGAGGTTCACGGGCGGCCAGATCCGCGGTGGCGGCGCTGGCGGCGAGCGCAGCCGTGGAGGCATTCCAGGCCTCAGGGGGGAGCGAGGCAGCGGCGGTGAGTGAAGTCTGCAGTGAGGCGCCTTCCCTGAGCAGTCCGGCCAGCACCGTGGCCTTGTCGGCTTCACGACCGGGGAGTGACATCAGTGCGGTGATACCCAGATCCTGAACCGTCTGAGCAGCTGCTGATACAAGCACGTCCGCAGGAACCGGCTGTCGCGGAATACCGGGGCCCGACCAGTCGAAGCCCAGTCCGTCACCGCCACCGTTATCGAAGTAGGTCACGAGAATTTCGTGAAGACCGGCATCGAGCGTGGCAGTACCGCGTTTCTCGATCATGCCGTGGAGTCCGTCGTTATTAATCAGCTGTTCGCCGTCGAGATAGAACCGGGAACCATCATCGGAGCTGAGGAAGAATGTGTATTTTCCTGGCTTCTCTACCCGAATGTGCCCTGCGAAACGCAGAGCGAACCCGTCGCGGGTTTTGAGCACGGGCTGATCCATCGCAACGGTGACGGCGGTACCGCTTGCGGCGGGTTTGGCTGCGGCGAGCGTTTCGCGGGCGACGTTGGGAGGGTTGGGAGCAAAAAAGTCAACCTGCAGACCGGGTTTTGAGAGTGGTGCAGCACCGCGTGAACCGGCGAGCATCGGGACGAGAGCGGCGAGTGGTTCAAAGAGTGACTGGCGGGCAGTCGGCGACGACACGAGAGAGACGGATCGCAGGACATCTTCCGTAGTGATGCTGCCACTCCCGACAGCGTCCAGAACGGCTTTGCCGTTCCCATCGGCACTGATCCACGCGGCAATGGCAACGCGGCGGGTTTCAGTGGAGCGAGCAGACGCGGCGAGGCGGGCGATGCGATCACGAACGCGGACAAGCTGATCGGCGGGCTGGGCAGCAAGCAGTCGGCTGAGGCTGTTGAGCACATTCACGCTGGCGCGGGCGTTGAGGTCTTCGATGAGGGTGAAGAGTTCTTCGGTTTCGGGGACTCCCCGCAGTTTGGCAAGTCCGGCGAGGGAGGTTTGAAGGACTTCTGCGGGGACATTTTCGCGCGTGAGGATGGCGCGATAGACACCTTCGGTCTTGTCCATTTTGAGCAGGTCATCGACTGGAGCACTGGAGAGTGCGAAGGCTTCGGCGTTACGGGAGAGCTTTTTGCCGGCAGCGAGTGTTTCGCGGATGAACTGATCGGGGTTGAGAATCCCGCGAGCCTGGTCAATCACAAAGCTGAGCTGCTGGTCCTGTTCCGTCTGCATGGCGGCAAAGAGCACTTCGGCGGCGAGAGGACCGCGGGTGAAAGTGGCAGCGACGACGGCGTCCGCGCGGACCTGGGGATCGGGGTCTGCGGCAAGGCGGAGAAGCTGTTCTTCCCAGCGGGCGACTCCGGCCGCGGGGGATTCATCAAGCACCACGGGGATGGCGTCGTTGATTCGGGGAGCGACTGCTGTGGCGTTTTCGGTGGCGGTGCGCACGGCCACGTCGCGGGCGAGGTCCCGGATGACACGCACAGCAGCGGCGCGAGCATCTGCTGATGGGGAGTTGAAAAGCGACTGCAGGAGGTTTTCGTCCACCCGACGGAGTTGCTGGGTGACCCAGAGAGCTTCGACGAGGCTGCGGGCGTCACCGGCTTTGGCAGGATCCAGCGTGGCCGTCCATTCGCGGAGTGCCGCGAGTGTTTCGGCAGGGGGGCGTGCAGTGATTTCGCTGCGGGCGCGGCTGCGTTCGGAGAGCGTGTCGGAGGCAAGGGTACGAATAACCGTCCGCGTGTTGGCTTTGGCCAGCTTCACGGGGGCGGTCAGTGGCGTTTCCTTTGTGGTGATCCGGTAAATGCGGCCGTGCAGATGGTCGCGGCTGGGGTCGCGCAGGTTGTGCTGCATATGACCGATGATAGGGTTCTGCCAATCCAGAATGTAAAGAGCTCCATCACCGCCGATCTCCAGATCGCTGGGGCGGAAGTTGGGGTCGGACGAATAGACGATCGGTTCAACCTCCTTCGCGAAGAAGCTGGCCCCCTGCTTTTCAAACTGATACTGCGTGATTCCCTGGAAGCCAATCACGTTGGCGATGAGCAGATTGCCGCGATTGGCCGCAGGAAAGCGACCACTGTCGAGAATGCAGATCGCGGGAACAGGGCGCACACGTTTATCGTAAAGCTGTCTGGGGGCACCACGGCCCGGCATACCGATGTGATTCCCGGTCCCTCCTGTGCCGTCGGTAGCAAACTGATTGCCCCATTGATCAAACACGTCACCGTGGGGATTGGGACCGATGGGAAAGTGGAAGTTGATGTCGAAGGTGACCGGGTCCCATTCATAGACACCGGTGCCGCCTGTGCCGAAGCGTTTGGCAGGTCCCCATGGTGTTTCGAAGGTCTCAGCATGGAAGATGCCTCGGGAGAAGTAAAACTTCCCGCCGGGGCTCATCGTGAATGCGTTTGCGGTGTGATGGGTATCTGCGGAATCCAGTCCGTGGAAGATCCGCTGCCGAATATCAGCGCGGTCGTCGCCATCAGTGTCCTTGAGGAAGAAGATATCCGGAGCCATAGCGACCAGCACGCCGCCATTCCAGAACTCGAACCCGGTCGGGTTATGCAGTCCGTCGGCAAAAGTGATGCAGCGATCGGCCACGCCATCCCCGTTGTCATCCGGGAGGATCAGCAGTTTGTCATTCATCGCTTCCAGCGGATTCCAGTGGGGATAGGTAGGCCAGGCAGCGACCCACAGCCGGCCATCAGCATCAACGGCCGACTGCACGGGATTGACCAGGTCCGAGAACATTTCTTCGGAGGCGAACAGATTGACTTCCATGCCGGAATGGACGGTCATTTTTTCGATGGCTTCCTTTCCGCCAAGAAACACGTGGCGACCACCGTCAAGGGCTCCGGGTTTGTTGGTTTTGACATCGAGCGGTTTGGGGAGGTTGCTGTCATCCGGAGTCATGGTTTGTCCATTGGCTGCGGCGTGAATGACAGCGTCGCGGTTGGCCGCCATGGCCTCAAGAATTTCAAGTTCCCGCTGCATCACCACGAAGTTGGTCTGTCCGTTAACAAACTGCAGTCCGGAGCGTCCGCCAAAGACGCTGTAGCCATCAGTGGCCCGGTAGACGTTGTGCCAGATCAGGTTCTTTGCAAGGACTGCTTTGCGGATTGCTTCGAGCCTGTTCAGGTCCGGTTCGGGCGCATCGGGCACGAACACAGTCCTGACGATCGTATTGGCAACGACTTCGTTGCCGAATTCTGTGAGATGCACCCCGTTGATGGTGAGGGCCGGGATGACAACTGTACCATCGGCGGGTTTGTCAGGCAGATCTTTGCCGAAGCGATCACGTGTCAGCCCGTCGAGGTTGCGAGCCGGGCTGGCGTCGAAGTTGACGATCGCCGCAGCGTCGCGCGTGGCCTTGAAGAGATCCACAAACGGCAGCCCGGCAGTGGCAGCAACATCGCGGAGTGCCTGGGTATAGAGCTCGATGTTGCGATTTTGTCGGCTGCCTTCCGGAAGGTATGGCAGCCGGAGATTTTCGAAGAATGTGGGCGAGCAGAGCACCAGCCGGGGAGCAGAGCGGCCGTTGTATTTCTGGGACTGCGTGTGTGTGATGAACGCCTGCAGCTGCTCGCGGAACTGCCGGACCCCGGCCTCACCACCCCACGATTCGTTGTATCCGAAACAGGCGATGATGACATCAGCCTGGACTTTGGTGAGCCATTCATCGGGCGAACCGAAGTTGTCGGAGCGGGGGCGTTCAGTGAGTGAGTCGCCGCTGAAGCCCAGGTCACGAAACACAAGTTTGTGTCCGGGGAGATGGTAATGCAGGCGGGCTTCCAGCGAGCCATCGTGCTGCAGGCGATCGGCGAGCGTATTGCCGATGACGGCGATGTGATCGCCAGGCTGCAGTTTGAGTTCCTGGGCGGAGGCCCGAACGGGCAGCAGGGTGATGGTGAACAGACAAACGGGGACAACACTGAGCATGAGCCGCTGCGTGGGGGCGGGAACGGAGAGCCGCATCCGAAGACTCCAGGTGGGAGAGCGTGGCAGGTGGGGTTTGGGGGAACAGGTTCCTTCCCCGACTTACCTGTCAGCTTCTCAGGTTCCGGTTTTGAGTCAAGCCTGAGTGATCCGGAGCGAGGCAGAAATTTGCGAGAGTTTTTTGCCGAGGTCGTGGCAGGTTCCGCGTTTCCATGTCTGGCGGAAAATCGATAGACTCATGCTCCCCAGGCAGCACTCCGTCGCTCTGCACCGGATTTTCCGGAGAATCAAGTGAATTCCGCGGTCAACGGTTCGAATGACAAAAATCGGAGCAATCTGGTTGGACAGCACCAGGAGCTCACCGGCATTCAGAATCGAGCTTTTTCTGCGGCGGCGCGATGTCGGGCCCTGCAGCTCGACCTCGAACAACTCAACCACCAGTCCCGGCAGGACGAGAGCACGCTGCGGGCGTCCGTCGCAGTTCGCCAGACAGCAGCAGCGGGCGCCCTGGAGGCGCAGGCTGCAGAGCGTCTGGATCAGGCCGCTCGAACGGCTCAGGCCCGACAGTCGCTGCTGCAACAGAATTTCACCAGTCGTGAAGCGGATCGGCTGCATCAGCACAACGAAGCCGTCGCCGCAGTCCGCTCAAAACTGCAGAACGACCTCTGGGTACTCAACGAAGTGCTGGACGAAAACCGCGAAGATTCGCTGCTCAGTCAGGCGGAACGAGCGCGTGAAAACTACGAAACCCAGGACGCTGCACTCAGACAGCGTCTTGAAGATCTCGACATACGCATCAAGGCATCCGGTGAATACCTTGATGCCTGCCACGCAGCCCACGACGGAACTCAGCCTGCGGCCACCATCCAGGCACGCAGCCGCGATGCGGCTCGCACAGAAGCACTGGAATGGATCGATCAGGTGGTGATCACATCCGGTCGTCTGAACCGGCTTACGCTCCCTCAATGGGTGCTGGGCGTACGTCTGTATGCCTTAGCCCTGCTGATCTTTCTTTCAGCCTCCGTTGTCAGCCTGGTGCTGAAGGCAGATCTCGCTTTATTCCTCAACCCGGGGCTGGGCAGGCCTGACTGGCAGTGGTTTGGAATTTCCTGTCTGATCGGGGCGGCATTTGCCTTTCTCTTTCTGCTGATTCTGCTGTCGGTCGTGCAGTCACGTCTGCGGGGCGAGTATGAAGACATGCTGCAGCAGGCGGTGAATGGCCGGGCGGCCGCAGAGTTCTGGCGTTCCAGAAGCCGACAGGAACTGAAGCGGCTGGAGCACGCAGCGGAGCAGTGGGCTGCCGACAACATTCGCCGTCGCCAGTCGCGTGTCGAGGCGGTGGAAGCCGCAGCGGCCTCTGCCATCGCAGCGCTTGACGAACAGCTGCAGTCCGCCACTCGCTCCGACGCTGCAGCGCTGCAGCGGGAACTGGCCGACGTCGCCGCCACGTCGTCTCACGAAACCGCCGAAATTGATACGTGGCTGCAGCACGAACAGGCAAAGCTGCAGCGGGATCTGCAGACACAGCTGCGAACTGACCTGCAGTTGCTTCAGCAACAGTCTGCCGCGCGTCGTCAGGCCCTTGACCTTGAGCTCGCCACGATGCTCGGACAATGGCGCAACGAACTCGCTGCCGCCAGACTCCTCGCTGCTGCCTCCACGGACCGCGGTGCCGCCTGCGATGACTGGACCACGCTGATCGCGCGTGGCTGGACACCCCCTTCAAAGCTCCCGCAGGATCTGCTTGTCGGACTTTTTAATGCGGAGTTTCCGCAGCCCCCGCAATCCCAGGCAAAGTTGACGGAGCCTTTCCCCGATTCACGGCAGCTTCTGCGATTCCCCGGGCTGCTCAGATTCCCCGCAGACCTGTCCATCGCGGTGCGGCATGACGCTGCCGACCGCGAAACGGCCCTCGATTTCCTCCGCATGCTGCTCCTCAGACTGCTCACCACAGTCATCCCTGGACGCGTGCAGTTCACTCTCATCGACCCGGCGGGCCTGGGACAGTCCTTTTCCGCCATGATGCACCTCGCCGACTTCGACGAGCTGCTCATTGACAGTCGCATCTGGACCGACTCCACACAGATCCGCGAACGCCTGCAGAAGGTCACTGAACACATGGAAAACGTGTTTCAGACCTATCTCCGCAGCGAATTTGAAACGCTGGAAGATTACAACGCAGCGGCCGGGGAAGTGGCCGAGCCGTATCATTTTGTCGTGATTGCCGGGTTCCCGGCGGGCTTCACCGAAGAAAGCTGCCGACACCTCGCCGGGATCCTCACAAGCGGCGCACGCTGCGGCGTGCATGTGCTCATGACATGGTCTCCCGAACAGCTTCTGCCGCGGACCTTTGATGCTGCTGTGCTTCGAGCGGGATGTCTGCAGTGGCAGGTGCGATCCGGCCGGCTTGTGCCGGATGCATTCGTGGAAGGGGCAGAAAGTGCCTCGGGAGGCAGCGCGGGGGCGGATGTCAGTTTTCGCACACTGGCCCCCCCCGATGCAACCGGCTACGTGTCTCTGGTGCG
Source organism: uncultured Chitinophaga sp. (assembly GCA_964561125.1). Classification (GTDB taxonomy): domain Bacteria; phylum Planctomycetota; class Planctomycetia; order Planctomycetales; family Planctomycetaceae; genus SXXK01. The sequence goes on from CAZLOQ010000084.1 coordinate 12,734, forward strand.
TTCGGTGGGTGCACAGTCCCGAGACGCTCGCCGCGTGGAAGTGTCCTTCTCACGAATCGCTCCGAAAGCGGATCGGATCTGGAGTCTGAGCACGGCGGAGGGCATTGATCTGCCGATCGGACGGGCGGGCGCTGCGCGGCTGCAGTCTCTGCGGCTGGGCCGGGGAACCAGCCAGCATGTGCTCATCGCCGGGAAAACCGGCTCAGGCAAATCCACGCTGATGCACATTCTGATTACGAATCTGGCTCTCTGCTACAGCCCTCAGGAAATTCAGTTCTACCTGATTGACTTCAAGAAAGGTGTAGAGTTTCGAGCTTACGCGGCGTGTCGACTCCCGCATGCACGTGTGATCGCGATTGAAAGCGACCGCGAATTCGGTTTAAGCGTGCTTGAGCGACTGGATGCGATTCTGCAGGAACGCGGCGAATTGTTTCGTCAGCGGGGTGTTCAGGATGTGCCTTCCTTCCGCCGCGAATACCCCCGCGAAGTGCTCCCCCGGCTGATTCTGCTGATTGACGAGTTTCAGGAATTCTTTACGGCCGAGGATCGAGTCTCGTCCCGGGCGGCACTGCTCCTTGACCGCCTGGTTCGACAGGGCCGGGCGTTCGGGATTCACGCTGTGCTGGGGTCCCAGACACTCGGCGGGGCCTACTCGCTGGCACGCAGCACGCTGGGGCAGGTCGCCGTGCGAATCGCACTGCAGTGCAGCGAAAACGACGCCCACCTGATTCTCAGCGAAGACAACTCCGCCGCCAGACTGCTCAGTCGCCCCGGTGAAGCCATCTACAACGATGCCAACGGAATGGTGGAGGGCAACCATCCGTTTCAGATCGCATGGCTCGATGAAGATCGTCGCGAAGAAATGCTCGGCGGACTCCGCAGCCGCCCTGGCGCCGATGCCGCCGGACGGACGCTGGTGTTCGAAGGAAATGTCCCCCCGCGCCTCGAAGACTGCGAACCGCTCAACCTGCTCCGCGCCGGCCACCCACCGACTGAGCCGCACACGCTCCCCCTGTGGATTGGCGAACCCGTCTCAATCGCTGCCCCCGTCTGCGTCGTGCTCAGACGATCAACCGGCCGGAATCTGCTGATCGCCGGGCAGGAGTCTGATCAGGCAGATGCAATTTTCGGAGCCGCGATTGCAAGTGCCGTAGCTGGAGTTTCAGCCGGGCTGCCACAGCCGCACATCCACATGCTTCACGATGGAAGTGACCGCGTGTCGCTGCAGCAGTTTGCAGAGGCATTCACCGGCAGCGGCCCGGGCGGCAAAACGTGGCTGCATCTGCATGGACCGGACAGCGCTGATGCCGCGATTCAGGAGTGCTGGCAGAGGCTGCAGACACGAGAAAACACAGCAGCAGCAGGAGGAGGAGCAGCCATGGCCCCGTCTGCGGCAGCGCCACCTGCCGACGCCAACCCTGACGCCGCGCAGGATAGCAACCACGAGGATGACAACCATCCCGTACTGCTGCTCATCCGCAACATCGGTCAGTTTCGCAGTCTGCGGCGGGAAGAGGACGACTTTGGCCTGGGCAGCTTCGGAGCAGCAAAAGTGGTCACTCCCGCCACTCGGCTGGCCGACCTCATCCGCCGCGGCCCGCAGTCCGGGATTCATGTCCTGATCTGGTCCGATACGTTCTCCAATGTCGTTCGCTGGCTGTCGACCGCACTGCTGAAGGAATTCGACTTCCGAGTTGCGTTTCGACTCAATCAGACCGACTCTGCCAGTCTGCTGGAAACGCCGGCAGCAGCAGCACTCACCAGCGGCCGCGCTATTCTTTATCAGGATCAAACGGGCGACACCGAACGATTCCGTCCGTGGGTCTGGCCGATCACAGCCGTCAGCCCGACCACAATCCCCGAAACGGGACAGACTGAAACCGCATCGCAGCCCGCGGTCACCAAACCCGCGGTGACGGTCCCGGCGGTGATGCTCGACGATGAACTTCCCGATATTGATGATCTGCAGATCGTGTGAGTGACGAAGACCAGGCGGTGATGCGATCAAGGTGATTTCTGCTGGACAGCACCATGTTGGGTCAGGTGCATGGCACCTTTTGACGCACTGGCCCGATGCCACCTGCGATTCGCCATTCGCCATGCACCATTCGCCGGGAGTGAACCGCGAATCCACGGATGTGAAAAAAGGCTCATCTGTGTTTGCGGCCTGTAAGGCCAGGTCTACCAGCCTGGCATGAAATGCCAGGTCAAGCCCCCCCGATAGCTTTCGCCCTGTAGGGGCAGTTCTCAGCCGAACGCTGCGTGTTCGGTGTGAACCGGGTGTGCGGCAGCGGGTTTTGCGGGGCGCGTTGATTTGTGGGAGGCCTCGCGCTTTCCGGTGTGAACCCCGAGGGCTTTGGACGCACCCTGGCACGATTTCGTGGCGCTCACTCCACTCCTCTGTGCCTCTGTGTTTCAAAACCCATCCCTCCTCCGCGTGGGTGTTGGGGGGGCGTTGCCGGGGGCGTATCTGAGAACTGCCCCTACAGGGCGTGCGTCTTCGTTGGGGGGCTGACCCGGGGTTGCACCCCGGGCTGATGGAGCTGGCCTTACAGGCCGAAATCGCTGGAGTGCGGCGGGCAGTGATAAGTGGGCAGTGGGAAATCGACGGTGTCATGGTAAGTCGATAGTTGCGTGCAACGGCTCAGCTGTGTTTGCGGCCTGTAAGGCCAGCTCTATCAGCCTGGCATGAAATGCCAGGTCAAGCCGCCCCCGGCAGCTTCGCCCTTTCAGGGCAGTTCTTCGCCAGGGCCGCGAGGGCCGCCAGGGATTGCCGATGATTCCACCAGGCCCGCCAATTCGGATGCCATTGAATAGAAGCACGTGTCCGTCCAGCTCAGGGACTGTGAAAAAATCACCGGCCAGCAATGCTGCTACGCGAGTCACATCCTGAATGTTCAGAAGTGGAAACACTTCGTTGATGAGTCGTTCCGCTCGTCTCCCTACTGGCTTCAGGTCGGGAACGGCGGTCAGGACTTCTCAAGCCACGCACACAGTTCCTGGACAGAATGGCAGACAGTGACGAGCGAACGGCAGCGCGGAGACAGAAAGCCGCGGGCTTTCATCGTGTCAAGCAGCTCGACAAGGCCATCGTAAAGTCCATTGACGTTCAGAATGGCGATCGGCCGCGCGTGCAGTTCCAGTTGCGCCCATGTCACCGCTTCAAAGAATTCTTCCATCGTTCCCAGGCCTCCGGGAAGCGCGATGTAGACGTCGGACAATTCATGCATGACCGCCTTTCGCTGGTGCATATCGGCCATGATGCGCATATCAGTCACGCCGAAATGCATGAGTTCGGGCTGTGCCAGCTGGGTGGTGATCACGCCGATGACGCGGCCCCCATGAGCCAGCATGCCGTCGGCCAGCTGCCCCATAATGCCGGTGCTGCCACCTCCGTAAATCAGCCGATGCCCCTTCGCCGCAAGATATTCAGCCAGCTGCACTGCCACTGTTCCGTAAATCGCAGCATCACCACCGCGAGCTCCGCAGAATACACACACACTGAGCATGGCTCTTTAACCCCCTGGCGACGTTCGCTGCTGATTGCTGAATCAAAAACCATCCGCCATCACAGCGTCCCCGGCCCTGCGAATCGCCTGCACCAGTTCGGCCAGATCATCCGACGTCGTCAGTGGATTCATCACCGTGGTGCGGAGTGCAGCGAGACCGTTGAGTGTTGTCTGAACGATGTAGAATTCCCCGGAACGAATGAGCCTCGTGCGGACTGCCCGCTGCCAGGCACTCTGTCGCCCGGGTTCAGCCCCCTGCAGCCACTGCGGAAGATAGCGAAATGCCAGAATATTGCACTCCGGTTCATGGAGCACTTCAAAGTCCGGCTGCTGCTGCAGCAGTTCATACAGCTGTCGTGCTCTGAGCAGAACGCGGTCCACCAGCTGTTCAAAGAGCTCTTCACCGAAGACTGTCCAGAGCCCCCACAAACCAAATCCAACTGCCCGCTTGGTGCATTCCACAGTCCGCATGCCGATGTCAATGTCCGCCATTCCGGGCGCAGACGGATCAAACAGATACGGTGCATCCTGCCGGAAGGTTTCAAAGCGATGATCGCGATTCCGATAGAGTACTGCGGTGCAGAGCGCCGGGACGAAAAGCATTTTGTGGGCGTCCCAGACGACGCTGTCCGCGCGTTCGATTCCCGCCAGCAGCCGACTGTGGCGACGGCTGAAGAGCAGTCCGCCACCATGGGCCGCATCCACATGCATCCAGACGCCGTGCCTGCTGCAGACCTCGGCAATCCCGGTCAGATCATCGAACGCCCCCGTAGGCGTCGACCCGGCACAGGCGGAGACTGCCAGCACCCGGCGACCATCCGTACGCAGGCGCTCAAGCGTCTGATCCAGCTGTTCGACGTCCATGCGACGCCGCGAATCGAGCGGAATCCGCACTACGGCGGCGGACCCCAGACCAAGGATGCCTGCCGACCTCGAAACGCAGTAGTGCACGTCTGAATTGGCAACGAGCGTCGTTCCGGGAGGTATGCCGGTTTCCCACGAACCTGGGACAGACACATTGCGGGCAGTGAGCAGCGCGGTGAGGTTGGCGAGCGAACCGCCGTGGGTGAGCAGACCGGCGGAAGTGTCAGCGGACCAGCCGACCTTTTCACACAGCCGGCCCACGAGGGCGTGCTCCACAGCCGTTGCCCACGGCCCCATCTCATAGATGGCCATCACCTGATTGGTGACCGTGCTCACTGCATCGAAGAGTGCTGCCAGAGGAATAGAGGCGGGGACCTGATGTCCGATATAGTGCGGGTGATGCAGGTTCTGACCGGCAGCCAGCATTCCCGCGATGATGGCGCGGATACGGGCCTGGATCGGCTGGTCAGCTGCAAATCGGCCGGCTGTTAATTCTGCCGGATCTATGGAGCCGGGCTGAAGCTGGCTGTTGGCGGCCGCAATTGCGGCCTGAGGATCAGCCCAATTGAGCACAGGGCCGTTGCCGCTGGTGATGCTGTTCAGGTGGGCCGACAGGAGCTGCTGCCAGTCGCTGGCCGCCTGAGCAAACACGGTGGGGGAATAAGCGGTCTCAATGAGCGACTCAGCGGAGCTGGACGGCGTCATGCGCGCGACTGCCTGCGACGGGGGAAAAAAACAAGAGCCCGTCGAATCGAAGATTCGACAGGCCCTGAATACTGCGGAGCCAGCAACTTTGGAGCGACTGCGTTTTGAAAAACATCAGTCGTCAAGAGCGCTGACGAATTGCAGAGAATCAGACAGCAGCAGCCTGTTTCTGCTGGCGACGACGCCAGACGCGTCGACCGCAGACAAGCCCGAGGCCTGCAAGCAGGCTGATGGAGCCTGGTTCGGGGACGGGGATGGTGCCGCTGAGGAAGGCTGTTGGTTCGCCAACCGTTTGCAGTACAAACGTTCCCTGGTAAGTTGTGGGGTTGCTCAACATCGTCGCAACGTTTGCGCTCGTCACGAAACTGCTGAGAAGTGATCCAGGGGCGCGGGTGAACGTCAGGTCGAGCAGTCCAAAGGATGAAAAGTCTGCAGTCCTGACATTAGCGATCACTTGCATGGTGTTGTTGCCATTGTCGGTACCGAAGGACAACGTGCCTCCTCCTGATGCGAGGACGTAGTCCAGGGTACCGCCACCATCTGCCTGAATCGAAAATGTGGTCGGCGCTGATAGTGCCGTGCTGGTCGCATTCACCGCCTCCACGTACGTCGCAGACAGGCTGAATGTCCCATTCGCCAGGAACGGAAGTTGGTTGGCGCCTGTCGTGTCACCAGTAAAATTCAACGTTGCAGCCTGGGCAGCCGTGGCGGACAACGCCACGGCAACTCCGGCTACTGCTAAAACGAACAAGGATCTCATACGGCTTTTCTCCAGAAACAGGGAAACGAAAACCGCCAAGCGATCTCGGCGATGCGGTGCTCTTGTCTGAATTCCAAATACGTCAAAGAGTGTTGCTGTCAGCGATGGATGTTAATTGGGTGTGGTGTCCTGTGCCAGTGATTGCGACAACGATCGGTGAAAGGTCACTTTTTCTTCGTTGCCGACCATCCCCCACGCTTTCGCCAGATTTGCATGCACTTCACTTCGAATCGCGGGCGCTGCGAGGGCCTTTTCAAATGCGGCAATCGCCTGAATGGGTTGTCCCAGTTTCATCAGGAGTTTGCCGTGGGTATCGTGAATTTCGGGCTGATTTGGCAGGAGAGCCAGTGCCTGTTGAACCAGTCTGAGCCCCTCCTGGTAGTCTGCGGAATCCGTATCTGCGATGAGGTTTGCCATGTTGTTCAGCAGTCCGGGGAAGTTGGCATCGTGAGCCATGGCCAGCTGAAAATGTTCGTCAGCCCCGGCGGAATCGGGCGGATCCGCGGTTGCAGCGCGACTGCCCAGAATGAAGTGAACAAGCCCTGGAGACACCCCTGAGTTGAGTGCGACTTCCAGATGCCTGTCGAGTTCGCTGCTGGAAATGCGGTCGCTGATGCAGAGTCTGCAGAGTTCGTCGACCACAGCCGTCTGTCCGGGTGCAGCAACCACTCCTGCGAACAGTACTTCGATACTTTGTGCGACTTCGGCTGCGGTTGCGCCGGGTCGTGACCGGAGTCGTCGCGACCATGCGGCACAAACTTCCCCTTTGAGGGCGGACCAGAAGGCGCGTTCTGCGTCAGCGGAGGCCAGTCTGATACGGGAATCAGTGAGCTCGCGTGCTTCGGCCTCGCGGTAGGCCAGCACCAAAACCCGGATCGTCTGCAGGAATTCCTCGTCCGTCAGCTTTTGTTCGGCGTTTTTCTGCAGCAGCTGGTCTGCGGCGACTGCAGCGGAGGCCCGTGCGTCGCTGTCGCGACCGAGCTGTTGCTGGAGCAATGCCTGAGAAAACCAAGCCTGTGGGACGGGAACGGTGGATGTCTTTGTGATGGACTGGAGCAGCGAGACGGCTTCGATGAGTTTCTGTTGGGACGCATACAGAGCGGCCAGCATGAATCTGCCATCAAAGTCCTGTGGGAATCTGGCGATGAGCTGCTTGAGGTTGTTTTCCAGAACACTTGAAAGGGCAGCGGGTGGTGATTGAGCGGTGAGCACCGTCTGCAGGTCTTTCTGACACATCAGACGCATTGCGGGCTTGTAGTTTCGCTGAGTGGACAGCGCCAGCAGGAGTTCCTGTGCTTCACCGGTGCGCCCCATCTGATCGAGCAGTTGAGACCGTCTGAAAAATGCCGTGTCGTCCTGTGGTGTCAGCAGGCAGAGGTTTCGCGAATAAAATTCAGCTTTTTCGTATTCCTGCCGCTCCTGAAAAAACGCCTGCTGACTTGCCGCGCGGCCAGCAAGGGCATTTCGATCGGGGGCGATCCAAACCGCCAGTACGACAGGGGCCACGATACCGCAGACGGCCGGCAGCCCCTGCAGAAGATGGAGCACACCTCGCGAGCCCAGGTACCGCAGAAGAAAGCCGCCGGACTGCAGGATCCAAAACAGCGGGTTGAACAGCGCCACCATGCGGACATTGCCACGGTTGCCGAACCGCCGCACAACATCCGCTTCACCCGGTTCGATCCGCCGCAGCCACGACAACCACCCTGAGACCTCTTTCCACCGCGCAGCGTTCCGCCTGCGGACACCTCCGGACCAGTCCGTAAACGACCTGCGCCATTTTTTTCTGGTTTTCTGCAGCCAGCGAAACATGCGCTGCTTCCGCCTCGTTCAAATTTCCACAGACAAGAATCGCTAAGCCTGAAATCTTTCCCGTTTTCCCCAGCCCGCTTGCACGGCTTAAGCCGGCCAAGCTAGCAAACCCTCACCCGGATTGTGTCGCCTTTCTGTCAAAACAACAACAAAAAAAAAGGGGTTTACCCGCGTTTGTCAAGATTTTTTCCTGCGTGAGGCGTTCCCTTAGGCACCACGCAACCCCCCGCCACAGTTGGTGAACGTATGATCATGAACATGTTCACCTGGTACAGCGCGCATCAAACAAAGTCCCTCCAATCGATACACTCCACCATCACCCCGGATTTTTTACCCGGCTTACCCAACTGCTGATTGACCGGACTGCGGAAACGCACACAAACTATCGATTTGACGGAAAATTATTTGGCTCATGCACGGGCGATCGCGTAGGCTTTACCCCCCGGCACTGTCAATTTCCGTCCGACCATAGTCTCGCAGGTTGATCCCATGTCTGTCTCTTCCCCAACCCCGTCCTCCGCAAACCCGCCTGCTGACTTTAACCTGCAGGCGCTGCTTTCGCGCGGCCGCCTGCTCATCATTGCGGTGCTTGCGATCTCGCTCGCTTTCCTTCCTGTTCTTCTGCGGTATTTCTCACAACTATGGTCTCGGGAACACTACCAGTTCTTTCCCTTTGCCATCGCTGTGATGACAGGGTTTGCCGTGGTCCGCATGGATCCCAGACCTCGGTTTGACGGTAAATCCGTCCGCTGGAGCGTGCGCGGGCTGCTCTTTGGCACCGCGGTTGCCCTGCTCGGGGTCGCCGCCTTCCGCGACCCCAGTCCTCTCGTTTACTTCGTGGCTTACGCCATCCTGATCACGCTCGTACTTGATTTCTTCGTCGAGCAGGACTCCTGCCGGCCACTGACCTATGTCGTCGTCCCCTTCCTGCTGACCATCCGCCCCCCGCGTGGAATTGACGAGCGGATGATGGCCAAACTGCAGTCGCTCACATCCTCCATCACCTCGCAATTTCTCAACACCCTGCAGTTCGACCACATCCTCGAAGGCAACACCATCATTCCGCTGCAGGGACCACCGCTGGGTGTCGCCGAAGCCTGCTCCGGCGTACAGTCGCTCTTCACGCTCATGTTCATCGCCTCCGTGATCGGCGTCTACCACCGCTACCCGATGCTTCGCATCCTGCTGCTTGCCGGATCCGCCGTGTTCTGGGCGCTGCTGATGAACGTTACCCGCGTGATGAGCATCGCGGTGGCGCAGATCCGATTCCAGCTCGACCTGACCAGCGGCTGGCAGCACGATGCCGTCGGCTATGCGGCTATGCTTCTGGCCATCCCGTTCCTGCTCAGCACCGACAGACTGCTGCAGTTCTTCTTTGGCCCGATTCCTGACGATCCTCGTAAGCACCAGAAGATCAACGTGCTTGTCCTCGGCTGGAACTGGCTTCTTGCCACCGCCTCCGATGTCCTTGACACCCCAGCCGAGATCGCCGAACGCCTTCGCCGACTCCCTGAATGGTCATCGCTTCAGAGCGGGAAAAGGCTCATCCTTTCCAGCCTCGCAGTGCTCGCGCTGCTGGCAGCACTCCCTTCGTGGCGACTGCTGTTGCCATCTGGTCAGCCCGAGCCCTCGACAGCACCAGTCACCGCAAAGATCAATCCGCCGAATCGACTACTATGAGCCGCACCCACGAACAGAGCATGCCCAAACTCCGCAGAAAACTGCTGCTTCGCTGGGCTAAGCAAAAACGCACGCTGCTGGTATTCGGCAAGGCTTTAGGGAGGGCCACGCGGCGTGTTTTCAGGCTGCGTGAGAGCGAGGTGAAGGTCAGTAATGATGACCGCAGGCGAATGCCGGCACGGCTCAGTTACCTGAACCCGATCTTCTGGATCACGCAGTCTGCAATGCTGGTGATCCGCTATGTTCAGTCCCGTAAGTATCGCAGTGTGATTCGTGGCGTGCCCGCACTTTCAGGCTTTCTCTTTCCTGCTGTGCTCTCACTCTGGATCGCCCCTTCGTTCGACGAAGAACTGCAGCAGGCCACCAGCCGCCTGTCTCGCGCCCAGACCGCCGAAGACCTCGCACTGGCCGACTTCTATGCACGAAAAGTCTGCGCCATGATCCCCGACGAATCAGCGGCGTGGATGCGTCTGGCTGTGGTCCGGGATCTGCAGGGAAAACCTGCTGAAGCCGAACGGCTGGCAATTGAGAAAGGCGTCAAACGAGGTTACGTGCCCGCGGCAGAATGGCTTGCCGACCGTCGCTTTGCTGCGGTCGTGGGAAACCCGGATCCTGATCCGCAGCTCGAAAAGGAGCTCGTCGAGGGCCTGAAATGGATTATCGCTCGCAGAGATCAGGATGTGCGGGCCAACTTTATGCTCGGCACGTACCTTCTCTATCGCTCACAACTTCTCGAAGCCAGACCCGTGCTCCGCCAGCTGACCACACTGCCGCGTGGCAACTTCCCTGAAGCTCTTTATTCTCTCGCCGTCGTCGAAGGGCAACTCGGCGATCAAGAGGCGGCCCGCACCGCTGCCGGACTCGCCGCCGATGGATTCCTCAAACGCGACTCCCTGAAGGAATTCCAGGTTGAATCCTTCATGCAGCTCGTTCGCTCCCTGCTCATCGCCCGCCGGGAAAACGAAGCCATTCAGCTGATTCAGCAGAAGCACAGAGATTTACCTGCCTATGTGAACCAGTTTCGACAACTCACCGGGGAAGTCTTCGCCACGTGGTCCAGACGACTAAGGACCGCGGCAGGAAGAACCTCAGAAGACGTCCAGAAGGCACTCACAGCCATTTCCCAGGCCGTCGTCGCAGCTCCGATGTCTCCGGTCGTCACAGATGAACTCGTGGCTCTCGCCGGAGTCTCTGAAATCTCCGATGCAATGCTCGATGAACATCTTCGTGCGGCTCTGGATGCCGGTGTTTCGCCTGGGGTGATTCATTTCATCCAGGGAACTCGCTGCATCGCACGCGACCCGCCCGATATCGCAGCGGGCCTCCAGCACCTGCAGATTGCCGACACCCACAACCCCGGTATGCCGGGACTCCTGAATAACATGGCTGATGCCATCGTCGAGTCAGACAACCCCAACCTCTCGCAGGCTCTGAACCTCGTCGAGCAGGCTCTGAAACTGCTCCCCAACCAGCCCCACATCTACGATACCCGCGGAAAAATTCTGCTCCGCATGGGCGAACCACTCAAAGCCATCTCCGACTTTGAACTGGCCTTGCAGGCCGAAGAGCTCCGCCCCGCCGCCCTCGCAAAGCTCGCCGAAGCCTATCGCGCCCTGGGCGATGAACAACAGTCTGCCTACCACAAGGCCATGGTCGACAGTCTCCGCAGAACGCTGCTGAAACGCTCGGAACGCAAATCCCCCTGACGTCTTCCGGTTCAGTTGGTCAGCTCGCCCCGCGGAACCTTCGCCCTGTAACGGCAGTTCTCAGCAGATCGCTGCGTGTTTGGTGTGACCGCGGTGTGCAGGGCTGC
>CAZLOQ010000085.1:0-15808 GCA_964561125.1 uncultured Chitinophaga sp.
AGCACAGGCATGCGGATCTGTCTTGCGTGAAGCCCCGTGGTTTGGGTGTTTTTATTCAAACGCAGCGTACCTCCCGGCGTTGAATCTGCATTCGTATTGACCCGTTTCCCGGTTTTGTCTTAGAACATCGGGCTGGAAACCTGCGAAGGCTGCCGGAGAGCTTTGTTTTTCGGCAGGGAATGCACAGATCTGGTCGCTTTCAACGGGACACGGCGGGCTTATCGTGGTTGTGCAGCGAATAACGGACAGTGAACAGAGCAGTTCCGGATTGACATCCGGCAGTGCGAAGCTGCGCGTTGTCCGATTTTTCGGCCGGGTTTGTGCGATGCGGCTGTTATCGGCGTTCTTTCTGATGCTGGCCTGTTGTTTGACGGGTTGCCAGCAGGCGAACCACTATTACGCAGAGAACTCGATTTTCGGCGACCGATTGCCGGATCGGTGGCGCCTGACAAAGCAGGCAAATCCTCAGGAAGTTGACCTTTCACGTTTGGGGGGAGCGACGGGGACCAGCCAGACGATTGGCGTGGGTGACGTACTTGACATTCAGATCGCGGCGGGTTTGGGGGAGAGCGACAGAACGGCGGCTCGCGTGCAGGAGGACGGTACGATCAGCCTTCCGGAGATTGGTCAGATCGGGATCGCTGGCTACGAGCCTCAGGCGGCTGAGGCATTGATCCGTGCCGAGGCGGTGCGGCTGGATTTGTACCACAACCCGACGGTGACGGTGAGTATCAGCCATCAGAAGATGAACAAGGTGCGAGTTCTGGGGGCAGTGAAGAACGAGGGGTTATACGATTTGCCGCCGAGTGCGAGTGACGTGATTTCGGCGCTGGCGGCAGCGGGGGGATTGACGAAGGAGGCGGGAGAAAAGGTGGAGGTACGGAATCCGGCTGGCGCGCTGCTCGCTCTGGGGCCGTCCGGAACCGGGAGTGAAATGGTGAAGGGAGTCAGCAGCAGCAGTGGTGGTGGTGCCGGGGGGATGGCTTCTTATACGATCAATCTGCTGGAGGCGGCGAAGTCGGGTGAGGGTCAGTATCGGGTGGCTGACGGTGGAGTTGTGATGGTGGAGAAGCGTGATCCGGCGCCGATTTTTGTTCAGGGTCTGGTGCGGTCGCCGAATCGTTACGAGTACCCGCTGGGCCAGGATTTGCGGTTGTTGCAGGCAATTTCTCTGGCGGGCGGGATGAGCAATCAGCTGGCGGATAAGATTTTTGTGATCCGGCAGCCCCCGGGAGCTCGTGAGCCGATTTTGATTCAGGTGAGTTACCGCAGGGCGAAACGGAGTGAGGACAGCAATATCCGGCTGGGGCCTGGCGACGTGGTTTCCGTTGAGCAGACTCCGGGAACGGTATTTATGGAGGCGTTGAATATCATCCGGTTTGGAGTGACGGGATCGACGATGCTGTTCTGAAGCAGCGGAAAACAATACATAGTCGGCAGGGAGGCCGCGAGATGTCGGATCCTGACAGGGTCATGGGGGGGATGGTTGAAAGTCAGATGACAGCGGCCACGACGCTGCATCTGATTTTTCGATTCCTGCGTACAGTGAAGTATCGCAGTGGCGTGCTGGTGGCAGCGCTGGTGCTTTCGTGCATCGCGGGAGCGGCCTACTACATCACGGCAAAGCGGATCTACGAATCAACGGCATCGCTGTACATTGTGCGGAAGGGAGCTGTTGTCAATCAGGATGCGGGGCCGGGCAATGACAGCCCGAAGTTTGACATGCCGACATTCATTGCGCTGATGTCGGAGGAGGAGGTGGTGCGTCGAGCGCTGAAGGTGCTTCCGGAAAAGTATCGTCGGATCGATCTTGCTGAGGTTTCGCAGTCATTCTGGCCGACGGAGGTTCGTTCGCGGCTGCATGTTTCTGCGGCGTTCAATACCAATGTTCTGGACATCAGTTACCGATCGCCCGACCCGCGTGCGGCAGCTGCGATGCTCACAGCGATGCTGGCGGGGTACGAGCAGTTTCTGAACGAGACGAACCGCAGTTTGTCGGAGCAGGGGCTGCAGACACTTTCGACACGACTGCAGACCGTCAACGAGCAGATTGAGCTGCTCACAGCGCAGCGACTGGAGCTGAAGGCTTCCGCACCGGATCTTGTGGATACCGGAGACCGCAACAACGGCCTGAATGTGATTTCCAAGAACATTGAACTGCTCACAGCGGACTATTCGAATGCCCGTCGGGCCACTGAGCAGGCGCGGAATACGGCGTTTGCACTGCAGAAGGCAATCAGTCAGAACGAGGATATTCTGCAGTTTGCGTCTGAGGCATTCGATGCTGCCGGTCGTCAGCTGATTGAGCAGTCGATGGGGCTGGGGACTCAGGAGAGTTTTCACCTGCAGCGGATTATGCAGGAAATCCTTGGGCTGCAGTCACAGCTCACCGAACAGCGTCAGAAGTACGGGGACCGTCACCCGAAGATTCGTGCACTGCAGTCTGAGCTGGCGGTAAAGGAAGGCTATCTGCGGCAGTTTCCGGCGGAGCAGCGGGCGAAGACGGAGCAGCTCTCGAAGAAGGTGCTCGCGCCGCGACTGGTCCAGTATGCCAGCCAGCAACTCCAGAAGTATGAGCAGAACGAGCAGTCAATTCTGCAGCGGCTCAGCGTCGAACAGAAGAAAGCCCAGACCATCTCGCAGATTCTCACACAGATCAGTGATATGGACCGGCGGATCGAGCAGTTGTATGCACAGCAGTCCGCGCTGCAGACGCAGTCTGATGACATCGGGCTGAACAAGGATACGTTTTTGAGTACGAAGGTGGCGAGTCGGCCAACGGTGCCTGTTCGCCCGGTTTCACCCCGACTGACGCTTGTTGCACTGCTGTCGCTGGTGATGGGTGTCTCCGGCGGGCTGGCGGTGATCTGGGTGCTGGACATTATGGACGATCGTTTCCGCACCCCTGAAGAGCTCAAGCTGCACCTTGATACACAGGTACTCTCAATGATTCCGCGGATGACGGAGCTGAGTACGGAGGGGTTTGATGCGGTGATGTGTCATGTAAAGCCGCACTCGCGGGAAGTTGAGGCGTTTCGGGCGCTGCGGACGAGCATTGAGTTTTCTCCGCAGGACACAGGGCGGCTGGTGATTACCAGCACTGAACCCGGGGATGGCAAAACAACGATCTCGTCGAACCTGTGCGTCGCGTTCGCTCAGTCCGGCAAGCGGACGCTGGTGATCGACGCAGACATGCGGCGTCCGGGCCTTTCGACGCTGCTTGGTCTGCGCGATGACCTCGGGCTTTCGCGGATTTTAAAGAGCAGCGAGGATCTGGAAACCAGCATTGGCGCGAACCTGCGTTCAACTGTGGTCAATGGACTGGACATCATCTCCTGTGGTCCGCGGCCTGCGAATCCGGCAGAGCTGCTGATTTCAGAACGTTTTTCAGCGCTGCTGGCGTGGGCTGAAACGCGGTATGAACAGATCGTCATTGATGCTCCGCCGGTACTGGCAGTCAGCGATCCTGCAATCGTGGGAAGGCTCGTGGATGCCGTGATTCTGGTTGTCCGCCCCGATAAGGATCGTCGACGCATGGTGGTGCGTGCCGCTGAGACGCTCCGCAGTCTGGGCTGTCAGATTCTGGGTGTTGCAGTGAATCATCTGAGCACCGGCCAGGACGGTGGCTACGGGTATGGTTACGGTTACGGGTACGGCTATGGTTACGGCTATGGTCATGATCACGAGCCGGAAGAGGCGGTGGAGTCGACACCGGAGGTCTCGGTGGCACGAGGCTTCTCGGCGATTGCTGCGGGAGAGAGTTCTGCTGGTGCAATGAGGTCTTCGATGCGTGCCGACGAGGTTCGCGAGCATTCACGGGCTGCCTGATCGCAGCCCGGGCTTTTCAGATGTCCGGACAGAGCATCCATGTCGCGTGCACCACGAAAATCTTTCGGATTCAGCGGGCAGGATTCGCAGCTGCGAATGCTGCTGCAAACACATTTTCACAGCTGGTTCGTCCGCCCGCGCCTGCTCGTGGCCGTCGATCTGGTGATTGCATTTCTGCTGCTGATTTTTCCGTTTGTGATGGGGGGCCGTGAAGCGTGGGGCCACTGGCTGCTGATCAGTCTGGCCTGTCTGCTGTCGGGGCTTTGGTGTCTGCACAGCTTCTTCGCGGGGGGGCGTCTGCGATGGCTGGGGCTTGAACCATTGCTGTGTGCGGGTTTGATTCTGGTCTGGTTCCAGGCTCAGCCGCTGGCCGGCGGGATTCCGGGGCGATTGTCGCATGAATACCAGCGATTGATTCCTCTGTGGGGGGCTGTGCAGGCTGCTGATCCGGCAGCGGGCGGAGCCTGGCCCACGATCAGTTTCGTACCGTTCGAGACACGTCATGCACTGCTCATGCTGACCGCCTATGGTCTGATTGCCATCGTGTTTGTGCAGAGAGTTTCCACGGAGGCGGACTGTCGATGGATTCTGAAGCTGGCAGGTGTCTCCGGAGTCCTGATGGCGGTCTTCGGGGTGCTGCAGCTGCTGCTGTCGAACGATCGCTTTTTCTGGTTCTATCAGCATCCGTGGACGGGCACTCGAGAGGTGCTCAAGGGGGCCTTCACGAATCGCAACCACTTTGCACAGTTTCTGGCGCTGGCTGTGGGACCTCTGATCTGGTGGGCGCTGGTCGGGCGGGAGCGTCCTGTGAGTTCTCCGGCGATGAATCGCCGGGGACTTGGTCCCTCGCAGGGCAGTCATTCTCAGATTGATACGCTGATTGACGCACCGCAGCTGCTGTTGCTGGCCTCGGCGTCCGGCGTATTGATTGCTGTGCTGCTGTCGTTGTCCCGGGGTGGTCTTGTGGCGGCAGGGACGGCCTGCTGCGTGGTCTTTGCCGGATTATGGCGGAGCGGTCGAGTCGGGGCTTCAATGGCCCTCTGCATGATCGTGATGGGTTTTCTGGCGATCGCGGGAATGGCAGTGTTTGGCGGGCAGAAGGTGGAGAATCGGGTTGCTCAGCTGGCCAGCCTCGACGCCGATCAGCTGGACGAATCAAATGCGCGCCGATCGATCTGGCGAGCGAATTTCAATGCTCTGTCGAAGTTTCCTCTGCTGGGAACCGGGGTGGGCAGCCATCGCTATGTTTATCCGGCATACATGGAGGATCTGGCTGATTATGCAACCTGCACGTTTTCTCATGCAGAAAGTTCGTGGGTGAATCTGGCTCTGGAGACTGGCTGGACGGGCGTGATTCTGCTGACGCTGGGGCTGGGGCAGATTGCGCTGCGAATTGCCCTCGCGATGTTCCGCCGCAGGGATCACGGTCGCACGGCTGCCCTGGCCGCTGCCGCCGCAGCTCTTGCCGCCGGACTGGTCCACTCGTTTGCGGATTTCATCTGGTATGTCCCGGCAATCGTGGTGACAACTCTGGCCCTGATGGTGGCTGCACTGCGGCTGACTGCAGCAGACAGCACGGAATCCGGACTTCCACTGCCGCGGATGGCATGGCTGGGAATGGCTGCCGGACTGCTGCTCCTGCTGTTGGGTGTTCAGCCGGAACTGCAGCGGCGCATTGCCGGCGAACACTGGTGGCACCGTTATCTGGTCACGGCCTTTCAGGCACGCCTGAACGCCGCCGAAAGAAATTCAGAGCCGGACGATGCAATCAGACTTGCGGAAGCTGATGAATCGGAAGCAGCGACAGATGAGAGCACCGTGGAAGCTTCCCGGAACCTCACAGATGACGTACAGGAACCCGGTGAGACGGCCGCATACGATCGGTCCAGGAGCGGTCAGGCGACGGACAATCGACGGCGAATCGGGGAGCTGCGGCTGCAGCTGGCGCTGTTGCTGAAGTCGTGGAAGGCCTGGCCCCGCCATCCGGAGGTTGCCGTCCACATTGCGCGTCGCAGCCTGCAGCTGTTTGAATTGCAGCAGGTCGAAAGTGACAACCCGCTGCCTCTCGTGCAGATTCGCGATGCCGTACTCAGTTCCGGTTTTGCCAGTCGCCAGGAGACGCTCGAGTTCCTGAACCGGGCATTTGGTCAGGCGATTCGCCTGCCGCTGCTGGCGGAGACGATGAGCCGCAGTGCCCTGCAGCTGTGTCCGCTGCAGACGGAGGCGTGGAAGTATCTGACGAGCACTGGTTTTCTGCGCGATCCTAAGGACCGTCTGCACCTGCCAACCATTGCCCAGACGCTGCGTCTGGGACGCTTCGATCCGGAAATTCGCTTTTCTGTCGGTCAGTCACTGTTTCTGGGCGGTCGGCCTGAGGAAGCCGTTGAGCAGTGGAGTGCCGCTTTTCGCTCCAATCGCCGCATTCGCAAACGCATGTGTTCAGCACTGGCTCCCCGGTTTCCCGTACAGACACTGCTGCAGAATTTTCGCCCGAACCTGACCGAGCTTGAGGATGTATTTGCTGCCTACAGGCAGCAGGAAAGTGCAGGCGATCTGCGACGTCTGGTGGAGGTTGTGGCGGAGCAGTCGCGGCACATCCCGGAGGCGCCTCTGAAGGCCATGATGGTGATCGACGCGAATGCGGAGCAGACGCAGCCCGGGGCACTTGAGACTGAGGAGCTGGCGGGAACCGGCCGCACAGCGAATGCAGCGGAGCGACCGGAAGACTCGCCGACTGATTCGACAGATCCGACAGTTTCCCAGTTTCTGATGCAGGTGGCAGCCACGGCAGGTGAACTGCGGATGACTGCGGTGCAGGAAACACTGCTGCGACGAGCAGCGACGCTGGCAATGGAATCTGAGTTTCCGAGGCGAGCGATGGGAATGCTGCTGATGGAGCGGGGCGAGTATGAGACGGCCGACCGGCTGTTTCTGGCGTGTGCGGAGCTGAATCCCGGGGACACGAAGCTGGACCAGCTGCGGCAGGAATGTCGGCGCTTGCAGCAGGTGAAGAATCGGCGGTTGCGGACGGTCTCGGGGCAGCCGGCAGGGGGCCGGGGGGAGCTGCCGTAGGCAGCATTGGACGCTTCGCCTGGAGATGCAGCACTCTGCGCGGATGCCGCGGAGGTGCCCGAGTTGGCTTGGGGGCGGAGTGTAGAAAAATTTTCAGCCCGAGCAGGCTGCCGATCAGGGAGTTCTGACGGGGAGCATGATTCGGGCTGTACGATGGGGTAGCGGGCGACCGCAGTCGGCGGTTGCAGGGCTGGCGATTACTGAACGTCGAGTTCGGGGGGTTGGTTGGCGCGGCGGGCACGCATTTCGGCACGACGACGATCGCGGCGACGGATGTCACTGGGTTTTTCGTAGAACTCGCGTTTGCGCATCTCTTTCTTCACGCCGGCATGCTCAACAAGTTTCCGGAACCGACGCACTGCTTCATTGACACTTTCGTTATCACGCAAACGCAACTTAACCACAAAAACCCT
Source organism: uncultured Chitinophaga sp. (assembly GCA_964561125.1). Taxonomy (GTDB): domain Bacteria; phylum Planctomycetota; class Planctomycetia; order Planctomycetales; family Planctomycetaceae; genus SXXK01. The sequence goes on from CAZLOQ010000085.1 coordinate 7,314, forward strand.
CCTGTACCTAACGGAAAATTTGGGGTGAACGGAAGATCGGGAAACCAGCAGTCTACACAACTTGCGACCAATTGCAAATACCCCACTGCCCGGAATCGCTCGAGTGAAACAAATCCGGGGAATGGTGGAACCCGCCGGCCCGTGGTGTTGTTTTCAGCCCGTGATTCGGCAGAATCGGCCAAAATCATTCCAGGCCCCTCGCGGGAATTGTGCGCGCAAACCCGCCGAAACGGCAGCATAGAGTCCAGTTAATCGGCAGATTTTCACAATGGCTCGCGATTGTCTCTACGTCATTGACACTTTTTCTCTGATGTTTCAGGTGTTTCACGCCATCCCCGCCATGACGGGAACGCGGGGACAGCCGACGAATGCCGTTTTCGGCATGACTCGCGACCTGTTCAGCATTCTGGACCTGAAACCGACGCATCTCATCTGTGCACTCGATTCACCAGGACCGGGGAAACGAGACGAGATTTACCCTGAGTACAAGGCCCATCGCGGGGAGATCCCAGAGGATCTGGCACCCCAGATTCCGCTGATTCGCCAGCTTCTTTGCGGCTTTCGAATCCCAGATATTGACTGTCCGGGCTGGGAAGCGGACGACGTGATCGCAACCGCTGCAGAACAGGCGGTCGCCCGCGGCATGGACGTCGTGATCGTCTCCACAGATAAAGACAATCGCCAGCTGCTCCGGCCGGAAGTGCGGATGTGGAATTGCCGGAAGAACGAATTCTTCACGGAAACATCCCTGCTGGAGGACTGGGGTATTCGTCCGGATCAGGTGGTCGACTTCCAGTCGCTCGTGGGCGACGCCGTGGACAATGTCCCGGGTGTTCCCAAGGTGGGACCAAAGACGGCAAAGACGCTGATCGAGCAATTCGGGAATCTGGATGAGATCCTCGCACATGCCGACAAGGCGCCAGGTAAGAAGCTGCAGGAAAATCTGCGGCAGTACGCGGATCAGGCACTGCTCAGCCGCGAACTGGTGCGGTTGCGGCGAAACCTGCCGCTGGAGATTAACTTTGAGTCGGCGCGGGTTTGTGAACCCGACGCCGCTGCGCTGCTGGAGTTGTTCACTGACCTCGGATTTCGCAGTTACGCCGCAAAGATGCGCGCGGTGGTCGGGGCCGATGCCGAGTCCCGCAGCGAGTCCGGTGCGGGCGCCACGGGAATGGCTGCGGGTGACGTGGCTGCGGGGGCGAGTGGCGCCGGCTTAACGATCGGCGATCGGCCATCCGCTGGCGATCAGTCAGCTCAACTGCCCGCTCGTCCGCCGCATGCGGTCGCGGTGAACGCGGTGAAGGCGGACGAATTGCCTCGAGTACTGCTGGCGGATGCCGCTGCAGTGACTGCCGCAGAGCAAGACCTGGCCGGAGCCGCAGTGCTTTTCCTCGAGCCACTGATCAGTGGCAGTCTCGTCCGCGACCGTGTGCTGACGGGGGCTGTATTGTCGGACGGTGGAACGGAATATCGGTTGTCGCCGACGACCGCCGGTCGGGACGGGGTCAATTCAGCGACCGGGCTGGCACTGCTGAAATTTCTCAGCACCTTTCCCGGGGAACTGTGCGTGGTGAATGCGAAGCCGCTGTGTCATGTGCTGTTGAACGCCGGGCTGGCACTGCCGACAGCGTTCTTCGATGCCTCAATCGCGGATTATCTGCTGGATGCCGGCGCCCGTGGTCACACGCTGACAGACATCGCGGAGCGGCATGCAGCCGGAGCGGTGCTGCAGTCGGTGGCAGCCATCTCCAGACCGCGGCAGAGAACCATGTTTGATGACGAAGGCGAACCGGCGGTGGCGGGTGAAGAAGAAGTCATCAGGGACGCCGCAGCCCGACTGCAGCTGCTGATGCGGGTTTGCCGTCCGCTGAAGACCGGACTCGAAAGTGAAGGCCTGCTGACGCTGTATCAGGAACTTGAGGAGCCGCTGATTCGAGTGCTGGCGCGGATGGAGCACACTGGGATTCGCGTGGAGGCGGCGGAGCTGTCCCGGCAAAGTACCGAAATCGGCGGACGGATTGAGATACTCACCGCAGACATCTTTCGCCAGGCCGGGCGAACCTTCAATATCGATTCGCCCAAACAGCTGTCTGCGGTATTGTTCACAGATCTCAGGCTGCCGGTGATTCGCAGGACTCAGACAGGGGCGAGCACCGACCAGGAAGTGCTGGAAGAACTCGCGCACCTGCATCCGCTCCCGGCGGCAATCATCGAGCGACGGCACCTGATCAAGCTCCGCGGCACCTATCTGGATGCTCTGCCGGCCCTTGTTCATCCGCGAACCGGTCGCATTCACACCTCCTTCCACCAGACGGTTGCGGCGACCGGACGTCTAAGTTCCAGCGATCCGAACCTGCAGAACATTCCGGTGCGCACAGTGGAGGGGCGGCAGGTGCGTTCCGCATTCCGGCCGGAATCAGCGGACTGGACGCTGATCTGTGCGGATTATTCGCAGATCGAACTGCGGGTGCTGGCGCATTTCAGTGCTGATCCGGCCCTGTGTGATGCATTTCGTGAGGGCCTTGATATCCATGCAGCAGTAGCGGCAGATGTCTTCTCTGTGCCGCTGGCACAGGTCACTGCGGAGCAGCGCGGGATTGCGAAGGCGGTGAACTTCGGTGTCATCTACGGACAGACCCCGTGGGGTCTCGCTGCTGCTCTGGGAATCGATAAGGAAGCAGCCGCAGAATTCATTGACCAGTACTTTCGGCGGTACGCCGGAGTCGCTGCGTTCTGTGAAAAAGTACTTGAAGAGACAGCCCGCAGCGGCTATGCCCGCACGCTGCGAAACCGCCGCCGGGCCATCACGGGAATTCGCCGCACAACAGGCCTCAACCGCAACATGCCCGAACGGACCGCGATTAATACCGTGCTCCAGGGAACGGCTGCGGACTTGATCAAACAGGCGATGCTGAATGTGCAGCGACTGCTGGATGATTCCCACAGCCCCGCATCACTGCTGCTGCAGATTCATGACGAGCTGGTGCTGGAGTGTCCCAAAGACGCAGCCGCAGAATTGATCCCGCAGATCCGGGAATGCATGCAGACCGCAATGCAGCTCAACGTCCCACTCGTCGTGGACGTGACAACCGGCCCCAACTGGCTGGATCAGCGGGATGAAGAGTGACTGCAGTCACCCGATTTCTGTTATTGAACTGCTCACTGGCTGCTTCCGAGCTGCACTGATCCACTCAAAAATCAAATCCGCGTTTCCTCCCGGACTGCTGCAGCTCAATCGAATCGATTTCCACGACCGGTGCGTCTGCGGGCAGGTAGAGTCTGAGGATTCCGCGGGGTGCACCTTCGGGGATGGTGACCGTCACTTCCTGCCAGTCAGCAAGGGCTCTGGCAGACCATGGAACGTCAACTGAGGACTCGTCATCTGAGGGCGTTTTGCGGCACTGGATTCTGCCGGAGCCACCTTTGGGCAGGCGAATGCGAAATGAAATACTCCACGGCCCTTCAGACTGACCTGCGGCGAAGCCAAGGAACGGCTGGTTTCCCTCGGACCGCACCGTGAGCACTCCGTTGGCGACACGAGCAGCACAGCCGCGTGGCTTCCAGCCTTTCAGTGCGGGATCTTCGGCGGATGTCTGTCCTGCAGGGGCTTTGGATGCCTTCTTTCCCCGCTGATCACCTGCGGCCTTCGGGTTGTAGCTCGGATTGCGGACGGGAATCACGGCCTCCGTTTCCCGGAGGATGGTGTTCATGCGTTCCAGCAGCGTGGCAACGATTTCGGGATGTTTGTCGGCAAGGTTGAGTGTTTCGGAAAGATCGCTGCTGAGGTCATACAGTTCCAGCAGATCACTGCCGTCCGTGCCGCGTCCGTAGAAGCGAATAAGTTTCCAGCGGTTGTCACGTAACGACGTGCCAGGAAGAAACCCCGGAATGTTCACTGCCTGTCCGCTGCCACCATGCGGAAAATGGCAAAACGCGAAGTCCCGACAGGCGGCCTGACTGAGAAACAGTTCCGACTGATCGATACCGTCACACTGTGCCGGCTGATTTTGCGGCAGCTGCAGCAGCGATCGAAGAGTGGGCAGAAAGTCAACACTCTGGAGCAGCGCATCTGATACGCTTCCGGGAGCGATGCGGCCGGGCCATGAGACGATGCAGGGCACCCGGGTGCCTCCTTCATAAAGTGATGCTTTGCCGCTGCGAAGCGGTGCGTTGCTGGTTGCCGGAATATCGGTGAAGCCTGGCGGATCGGTGCTTTTCGGGGGATACGCCCAACCGCCATTGTCCGAGAAGAAGACGATGATCGTGCGGTCCGCCACTCCTGCGGCATCGATCGCGTCAAGCAGGATTCCAACAGACTGGTCGAGGCTGCGGACCATCGCCGCATAGAGCGGGTTGTGCTGCGGATCCGCGGGGTCAGCTGTGCCGCGGAATTCATCGATGAGTTCGGGCCGTGAGTTCCACGGGGAGTGTACGGAATAGGTCCAGAAGTTGAGGTAGAACGGTTCGCCTGCGTGTTCGCGAATAAATTCCGCGGCGCGGGCCGCCATGCGATGGTCGATGTGTTCACCAGGCTGTGCTTCGAGTGGCGGTGATTTGATGAAGGACCACGGCGCGAAATAGCCGCCACCCGGCCCTGCCGCTGCGGGTGTGTGAGGAAAATCGAGCTCAAAGCCCTGACCGGTGCTTTCCCAGGGACCATTGTGGCCCAGATGCCACTTGCCGAAATGGGCAGTGCGATAGCCGGACTGCTGCAGGATTTCTGCGAGGGTGAGGTAGTCAGGCTGCAGGCGGGTGATGGAGTCGGCGTTGATGACTTCGACACCGGGACCGGGATTGGGTGTGAGCCGCTTTTCCAGCTGCACGGTCGGGAGATGGCAGGCGGGTGACGTGATTCCGATTCTGGCAGGATACAGTCCCGTCAGAATGCTGGCGCGTGTCGGGGAACACAGGGGGCTGGCAGCATAGGCCTGCGTCAGCCGCAAACCGCGACTGGCGAGTCGATCGATGCTGGGAGTCCTGTGAAAGCGGCTGCCGAAGCACCCCGTATCCCGCCAGCCAAGATCATCAGCAAGAATGAACACGACATTCGGGCGGGTTGATTTGGAGGAATCATCTGCGCGGGCTGTGTCGGAGGACACAGCGGAGAACAGAGTGAGCAGCAGGGGCAGCGAAAGGACGGACAGAATTTTGCGCAGTGCGAGCGGCAGCATGGTCACGTGTTCCAAAAGAAAGGGCCTGCACTTCAGAGGAAATGCAGGCCCCGTGAAGGGATGTCGGGTGATCAGGCGATGCTGTGATCAGAGCACCTTTGTGACGCCCGGAGTGGGAATCGGGTAGATCAGATCGGCGTTGGGCACGATTGGCGGGGTGTCATTGAAGCTGGTGAATTTCTCGACCGGTGAAATGACAAGGTTGGAATTGAGCGCTTCGGTCCAGCTGATTTCGCGGCCGGAGTAGGTTGCCATGCGTCCGAGGATGGAGGTCATGCTGCTGTAGGCGCCGTATTCGCCTTCATTGGGAATCTCACCGCGGCGGATGGCGGCGAACAGGTTGTGGTGTTCCTGCTGCCAGCCGTCGTGGAGGTTTTTGCGTTTGCCGCCTTCAGTTCGCGGGTATTCCCAGACGAGATTTCCTTTGGTATCGAAGATCTGTCCATCGCCGATGTTGGCCCAGCCGGTGGCCCCGTGAGCGTATTCGGAGACGCTGTTCCAGCAGTTCGCGATGTGTCGGCACTGGCTGAGCAGCACGGAGCGATCACCGTCCTTCTCGTAGGTAAACTCGACAAAGTGGTGGTCATAGATTTCGCCGTATTCGCGCCCCGTGCGGACCTGACGACCACCCTGGCCCTGAGCTTTCGTGGGGTAGCCGCCCATCAGCCAGTTGATGACGTCGAGATTGTGGATGTGCTGTTCGGTGATATGGTCACCGCAGAGCCAGTTGAAGTAGTACCAGTTGCGCATCTGGTATTCCATTTCAGACTGACCTTCCTTGCGGGGCCGGACCCAGACACCTTCGCCGTTCCAGTAAGCGCGGGTGGCTACGATGCGTCCGATGGCGCCATCCTGAAGGCGTTTGATGGTTTCGATGTAGATGGGTTCGTGGTGACGCTGGAGCCCGACCGCAACGGCGAGGTTCTTCTTTTTAGCCAGTTCGTTGGCGTCGATAACTTTGCGGACACCGGCCGGGTCGACGGCGACCGGCTTTTCCATGAACACGTGCTTCCCGGCATTGATGGCTGCCTCGAAGTGCAGCGGGCGGAAACCCGGGGGAGTTGCGAGAATGACGATGTCGACGTCGGCTGCGAGCACGTTTTTGTAGGCGTCAAAGCCGACGAACTGGCGGTCTTTCGGCACATCGACTTTTTCACCATGCTGACGCTGGAGCGTATTTACAGCGCTGTTCAGGTTGTCTTCGAAGGCATCAGCCATGGCGACCAGCTTTGTGGGGCCGGTAGTGTTCATGGCCTGATCGGCAGCACCGCGACCACGACCGCCACAGCCGATGAGTCCGATGCGGATGGTTTCGTCGCTGCGCACGTGAGCAGCACGGACGGGATTGAGCCCGGCAATCAGCGAAGCGCCCGCGGCGGTTGCTGCGGAGCCCTTCAGGAAACCTCTTCGTGATGCATCACTGGCCGGTGACTTCATGTGGACGCCCTTTCGGTGGGGACTGGAGCGAGTGGGATGGTGCCGCAGGGGTTGCTGCGGAGCAGATGAAATAGTACGAATGCAGGCCGTTGAACGCAAACCAAACACGGCAGAGGCATGGAAAATCGGGAGCATGGACGGCAGGGTTGTCGCCCCGGCGGACGGATTTCTGCACGTCATCAGCTGCCGCACCTGCCCCACCGCTCGCCTTTTTCATCTCAACATGGTCTATTACGGTGTCGCTGCCGAACTCAATCAGAATCCTACAGCCTGCATCGCTGCTCCCCGGAAGATCTCATCCCTCGGAAGATCTCATGCTGTTGTCTGCACATCACACGTCCCGGCTCGAACGCATTCTTCAGTCTTCGGATCTGCGTTTCGCCGATCTGGCTACTGGCACATCGGCCGGAATGTCGGCGTGGTGTTCGTGGCGACGCGATTCCGGCACAGAGTCAGGCGCTTTGGCGGTCGGCGAATCGGCCCCGCCTGCCGCGCGATACCTCGTCGCGTCGCTCACAAAACCTTTCGCCGCAACGCTCGCAGTGCAGCTGGCGGCCGAGGGCTGTTTCTGGCTCAACGAACCTGTCCGCCGTTTTCTTCCCGCGTTTTCCCGCGGACCGCTCCGCAGCATCACCCTCCGGCACCTGCTCACACACACCTCCGGACTGCCCGATATGCTGCCGGACAACGAACTGCTCCGCGCCCGGCATGCTCAGGTGTCCGAGTTTGCCGAAGCTGTTGCCACGATTGATCCCGCTTTTCAGCCGGGAACGGGTCTCAGCTACTGCAGCATGGGATTCGCTGTGCTTGATGCCGTCATTGGCAGTGTCACCGGCCAGACGTTCTCTCAACTGTTCCGTGACCTGCTCTTCGCCCCCCTGAACCTGCAGAATTCATGGCTGGGGCTGCCGCAGTCTGACGCCCCGCAGCTGCTTGAACAGACGATTGCCTGCGAACTTCCGCCGGGACAGCCGGCGGATTCAGACTGGCACTGGAACAGTCTCTACTGGCGGACGCTCGGCGCCCCGTGGGGAGGGCTGATCACGACCACCTCAGACCTCGGCGAACTGCTCGCTCTGGTGCTCCGCGGAGGCAGCAGCAACGACGGATCTCAGGTGCTCTCGCTTCACGTGATTGATTTGGTGCTGAGTAATCAGACGCAGCATTCAGCGGGTCTGGGTGAGCAGGATCGGCTGCGGCGTCCGTGGGGTTATGGCTGGCGTTTCAACTGGCTGGACCATTCCGGGTGTTTCAGCGACCTGCTGCCTGCGGACTGCTGCGGCCACTGGGGCGCTACCGGAACGCTCATGTGGGTTGACCGTCGTTCAGACAGCTGGGGAGTGGTGCTCACCAATCAGCCGTGGGAACGCAGTCAGTCGACCATCCAGCGGCTGGCGAACGTGCTTGTGGATGGAGGAGGGATGTGGCGTGACGCGTGAAAACAGCTCTTCGGGCGGCAGTTCACTGCAGCAGCAGATCCTCACAGCGGTGCAGGCGGTGGATTACGCACCGATCACGGCGAAAGAGCTGCGGCAGCAGCTGGAGGTACCGCGGGATGCGCTGGAGGACTTTGCGGCGGCCATCACGGCGCTTGTGGACGGCGGTCGTCTGCGGGAAGACAAACGCGGGCGTCTGAAGCCACGGGGCAGCATTGGCACGGTGACCGGGGTACTGCGACGGATCACCAGCGGTGCGGGCTATGTCATTCCTTCGCAGCGTGTCCCTGAACTGCACGGGGCGGACGTGTACATTGCGGCGGCGGACGTCGGCGATGCTCAGACCGGCGATGAAGTGCTCGTCCGGCTGCTCGCGCGACGCCGCGGCGGCGGTCAGCGCTGCGGGGTGATCGACCGGGTGCTGGAGCGCGCGGCCACGACGTTTGTGGGC
>CAZLOQ010000085.1:15818-23759 GCA_964561125.1 uncultured Chitinophaga sp.
TACTTCGAAACGGGCGGGCAGGGCTATGTGCGGGTGGACGGGACGATTTTTTCAGCGCCCATCCACGTCGGCGACCCCGGTGCCAAAGGTGCTCAGCCGGACGACAAAGTTGTCCTCGATATGCTGCGATTTCCCACGGACCGTCGCCGTGGTGAAGGCGTCGTCATTCAGGTGCTCGGACGTCGCGGCGATCCCGGTATCGATACACTGACCGTGATTCACAGCCTTGGTCTGCCCGTCGACTTCTCCCCGGAAGCACTCGCCGAAGCGAGGACTCAGGCAGCGCTGTTTCATGAGGAGTCGCTGGGTGGTCGCGAGGATCTGACAGGGGAAACAATCGTCACCATTGACCCGGCCGATGCCCGGGATTTCGATGACGCCATCTCGCTCAGCCGCAGCGCCGACGGCTCATGGCAGCTCGGAGTCCACATTGCCGACGTATCCCACTTTGTCCCCGAAGGCAGCCAGCTCGATCAGGAAGCCCAGTTGCGCGGCACCAGCGTCTATCTGCCCGGGCACGTGATTCCAATGCTTCCGGAAATGATCAGCAACGGGCTGGCCAGTCTTCAGCAGGGACAGCTGCGGTACACAAAGTCGGTGTTCATCGAGTTCGCGGCTGACGGTTCGGTCCGCGGATCAGAGGTGGCTGCTACGGTCATCCGCACAGCGCGACGGTTTGCCTATGAAGAGGTCATGCCGATCATCAACCAGCCGGAGCGTTCGTTTCCCGACGTGACAGAGGCTGTAAAACAGCTGCTTCTGCGCATGCACGAACTCGCGATGCTCCTGCGGCAGCGACGCTTCGCTCAGGGTGCCCTGCAGATGGGCATTCCTGAAATCGAAATCGTCTTCGGCCGCGACGGCGCCGTCAAAGGGGCAAAACAGCGGCACCACGACGAAAGTCACGAGATCATCGAAGAGTTCATGCTGGCCGCCAACATCGCCGTCGCCAAACTCCTCGCCAGCCGCGGCATCGCGTTTCTGCGGCGTGTTCACAGCGACCCCGATGAACTGCGGATCAACTCCTTCCAGCAGTTTTGTCAGGGGCTGGGGCTGACTCTGAGAAAACCGCAGAGCCGCCACGAACTGCAGGCACTCATTCGCAGCGTCTCCGGAAAACCGCTCGAACGCGCCGTCAACTTCGCACTCCTGCGGAGCATGAAGCAGGCTGAATATTCTCCGGAAGTTGCCGGGCACTTCGCGCTCGCCGAAACCGACTACTGCCATTTCACCAGTCCCATTCGCCGTTACCCCGACCTGACCGTACATCGGCTGCTGGATCGACTGATCTACGGTCGGCCCGCTCCAAAGACCCCTTCCGAATCCCTCGTGCGACTCGCCAAACATTGCTCCTTCACCGAACGCCGCGCTGAACGCGCCGAACGGGAACTCATCCGCATTCGCCTGCTGAGGTTTATGGCCGGGCGTGTCGGGAGCGAAATGGAGGCCACGATTACAGGGGTGGAAAGCTTCGGGATGTTTTGTCAGGGACTGGAAATTCCCGCGGAAGGCATGGTGCACCTGTCAGCGCTCGGCGATGACTTCTTCGAATTTGACTCCGTCGGCCGAACGCTCACCGGTCAGCGAACGCGGCAGGTCTTTCGGCTGGGCGACAATCTCCGCGTCCTGATCGTTGCTGTCGATGTCGATCGTCGGCAGATGGAACTGCGACCGGTGCGGTCGGCGGGGCGCGTGAGGCGGGGGCCAGACCCATCCGTCACGGGATATCGCCATCCAGCCTCCGCACAGACGTCCGAAACCGAGCAACATACGCCTCGACGGTCCGCCGGGAAAGCACACGGAAAATCCCCCGGAAAATCATCGCGGCGGCCGCCTGGGAAGTCGTCCGGCGGTGGAACCGGACGCGGCCGCGACGAACCACCGCAGGCCAGACGCGGCAGATCGAGGGGCAAGCGGCGTTGAAGACCGGCAAAAGCTGCCGATTTTTGTTCGGATCGGGCAAACGGCAGCGAATCGATCCGCGTCCGCCCCGCAGGATCGCAGATAAACGCCGGACGCCTGTGGGCGACTCGCAGGTAGCTTGCATAGAATCCACGGCAGACGACATCCGAAACGCGCGCTGTTGCAGTGGTCTGTGGCGGCTCGTGTCTGGTGGCAGCGAATGACTCCAAAGCGATGGCGGGATACCGGGAGCACATTACGGTCAGTGGAATGCTGGGGATCGGCTGGGGCTGCGCCGCGTTTCTGCTCGGTGGCTTCGGCCTGATGCAGTCCGTCGTTGCCGGAGTCGTCACATGGATTGCCGGAATGCTCCCCGACCTCGATGCCGAGGGTGGTCGGCCCATTCGCGAACTGACTGCACTCCTCTCCATCCTCACACCACTCCTGATCGTCCAGCACGCGCATTCACTCGGAGTGTCCGACGACCATATCATGTTTGCCGGAATCGCTTCCTGGGCGCTTGTTCGCTACGGTTTCAGCTTCTTACTGGCAAAACTCACGGTCCATCGAGGCATGTTTCACAGCATTCCGGCACTGCTCATCGCAGCGGAACTCATGTTCCTCGTGTACCCGAACCCCGAGCTGCGTGTCAGAGTGCTCATGGGACTCGGAGTGGCGATTGGCTTTCTTTCTCACCTGCTGCTGGATGAGGTCTACAGTGTGCAGTGGGATGGCGCACGCGTGCGTCTGGCGAAGTCCGCAGGCAGCGCACTCAAAGTCTGGGGGCAGGATGCCCTGCCAAACGGCGTCGCCATGGGACTGCTGCTCGTGCTCACCTGGGCCGTGCTCCTGAAACTGCAGGTCGTGCGTGACCCGGCTCGGATCCCGGCACCGGAAATGTATGACATGACCAGCAGTCTCCCGGATGCGCCGCCATTCCGCATGGCAGAAGAACCGGGTGTTCAGGAATTACGCTGACTGCCGCCTGCCATCACCTTTTTCCCGCATTCCCGTCATCACACCGTCCCCGGGATTGCCAAATCCCGCCTCTTCGCGGAACATTCACCTGCCGTCGCGGACCTGGTGGACACGCGGCAAAACTGATCACAACGGGGGGCAAACATGGCCCATCAGCCGCTCAAAAGATTTCACATGCACCGCAGCTCACTGCTCTCCTTTCTGGCAACCGCCTGCCTGCTCTTCGGTCCCTGCGCCCACAACGCGCCTGCCGACGAACAGGCCGACACGGACAAAGCCGTCCAGCAATCACTCGACTACCTTGCCAGCCTGCAGAAACGCCAGGGCTACTGGGAAGCCAACGAAGGACAGTACCGCGTCGCCATGACGGCCCTTGCCGGCACCGCCATGCTCGCCGAAGGATCCACCACCACCACCGGACGCTATGCAAAGTCCATTCGTCTCGCGGTTGATTTTCTGGTCTCCATGAGCCGTCCGAATGGCCTGATCGGATTTCGCGACGATTACCACTACACCTACGGCCACGGCTACTCCATGGTATTCCTCAGCCAGGTCTATGGCGAAGAAGAAGACGAAAAACGCCGCGAAGAACTCCGCGAAGTGCTCACAAAAGCCGTCCAGTTCTGCGCTGACGCACAGACCAGCCGAGGTGGCTGGGGGTACGTGTCGGCCGCGGAAGGCAACGACTTCGACGAAGGTTCCACCTGCATCACTCAGGTCCAGGGACTCCGCGCCTGCCGCAACGCCGGAATCCCGGTTTCACGCGAAATCATCGATCGTGCCAAAAAATACATCGAAGAATGCACCACGACTGAGGGCGGAGTTCAGTACAGCATTCGTGGCGGTGGAGCGCGGCCGCCCATCACCGCTGCTGCCCTCGCTGCCATGTTCAACGCCGGCGAATACGACACAGAACTCACCACCCGCATGCGGGAGTACTGCAAACGCAATATCTGGCCCGAACGAAACCTCAGCTCCAGCAACGGCTTCTGGCACTACATGCACTTCTACTTCGCTCAGGTGGTCTATCGCACTGGCGGCGAAGACTGGCAGCGCTACCGCTCAGAACTCACCACCAAACTCCTGCGGGAAATGCAGTCCGGCGGAGGCTGGGCCGATGCTCAGGTGGGCACCGTCTATGCCACCAGCCTGAACTGTATGATGCTGCAGCTTGAAAAGGGCTTTCTGCCGATCTACCAACGCTGATTCCGCCGCATGCAGATTCACCGTCTCAAAGGATTCCCGGCCATGCGTCAACTTCGCCTCTCCCTCTGTTTCTTCGCCACACTCCCACTGCTCACTCTCGGCTGCTCCAGCGAAGACGATGCCGTGGTCACCGAAACCGTGACAGCATCTTCGGCTGCGCCGGCTTCAGCGCAGATACACGCCGGTCCGCAAAGCCCGCCGTCAGCCACCCCGGACGGTCCCGATTCAAAGTCGACACCCGACCAGTCCGACACCCCCTCCTTCGCGCCGCTCAACCTGACTGCACTGGGTGGCCGCACGACGGACGACGGCAAATCCGGAAGTACCGACCGGGCTTCAAACGAACAGCAGATTCAGGCCGTCATTCGCCAGCTGCAGCCACTCCAGGTGCTGCTGGGACAATGGCGCGGCACCACTCGCCGCGAATTCGAATCCTTCAAGGCGGTCGACAGCCACGAATGGGTCTGGGACCTGCGAACCGATCCCGCCCAACCCGCTCTGATACTCAATTCCGACAAAAGCCCCTATCTCCGCAAAGGCCGGCTCACATGGGACACCCAACAACAGAAGTTTCTGCTCACTGCCGTCGACGGCGAAGGTAAAGAACGCAGCTTCGCCGGCGAATTCACAGATCCCCCGCACGAGATCACCGGCAGCGACGACAAGCTGCATCGCGTCTACCGCCTGGAACTCAATGAAAATTCCGCTGAGGCTCAGGAAGCCTGGCAGATAGCCTTCGTCCAGCAGGAAAACAACCGCTATCTGCTTGAAGTCGCCCGCCGTCGCGGCAAAGCGGCATACGCCCGCTGGGATACCGTCTCCACTCAGCGCGAAGGCACCTCCTTCGCTCTCAGCGACACCGACTACGCCGAAAAAACCTGCATCATCTCTGAAGGTCTCGGCACCACCGAAATTGTCTTCAAAGGCCGCTCCTACTGGGTGTGCTGTTCCGGCTGCAAGGCCGCCTTCGATGAAGAACCCGAAAAGTGGATCGCTCGCGCCGCCGCCCGTGCGAAGGAAAAAAAGTGACCGTCCCGGGCTGCATCGCCGCACTCGATATCGGCAACACTCGCATGAAGCTGGGCTGCTTCATTCCCTCTGCCGACGGGCTCGTGAAAGCAGTCAGGATCGATGCCTGCGCCATCGAATCCTGCTGGCAAATGTCCCTCCGGCTGCAGCAATGGTGGACCGACATCATCGCCCACCGGCCCTCCCTGATGATCGTGGCCGCAAGCGATCCCGATCTGCGGGACGAACTCGTGTCAACCTGGCCCCTCACTGACTGCCCGCCGCAACTCATACGCACTGCCGCTGATGTCCCGGTGGTCGCAGACGTGGAACAACCGCAGCGCGTTGGTATCGATCGACTGCTCAACGCCTGCGCCGCTCGCCACTGGCGCCAACGCATCTCTCCGGTCATCGTTGTCGATTCAGGCACCGCAACAACAGTGGACCTGGTCACCAGTGATGGTGTTTTTCGCGGCGGGAGCATCCTCCCGGGACTCCGCCTGTCTGCTCAGGCCCTGCACGAATATACAGCTCGTCTGCCGCTGCTGGATGTCGACGACACGCTGGCCGGCTGGCCACAGCTCCCGGGACGCAGCACAGAAGCCGCCATGCGCGCAGGACTGCTCCGCGGACAGCTCGGGGCCGTCAGGGAACTGGCTGCAGGTCTGGCAGAATCAGCCGTGCAGCTGTATGCCGAATCGGCCCCGCCGCAGCTGCTGGTGACCGGCGGTGGCGGACGACTGCTGGCAGAACATCTCCCGGAAGCCGTTTATATCGACAGCCTCGCCCTGCACGGCCTCGCACTCCTGGGGCAGCGTTCATAACCGAAAGAAACAACGATGAAACGCTCTGAATTTCTGAACACCGCAGCCGCACTGTCCTCCGCATTCCTGCTCAACTGTCCTGCAGCTTCCAGCAGTCGCGTCCTCGGGGCCGATGACTCAAAAACAAAATCACCCGGCAGGAAATGGGACTGGAAACTGGAAACATCCGCCGCCGGCTGGAAACCACGCGATTCCAGCGGCGAAGTGGTGTTCCAGGACCGGTTGTGGATTCTTGGAGGCTGGTTTGACTCGTTTTCACCGCCCCCGCGGGACGTCTGGAGCTCAGCCGACGGAGTTGTCTGGGAAGAGGTGCTCCATGAAGCGCCGTGGCGGTACAGCGATCTGCCGATGACCGTCACCTTCCGTGACCGCATGTGGCTCATGGGGGGCTGGACCAACGGCCGACTGGAAGGGCACGGTGCCACCAGCGAAGTCTGGGCGTCAGCCAACGGCAAAGACTGGGAACGCGTCGCGGAAAAGGCAGGCTGGACCCCGCGACTGGCCGGCGGACTGGTGGAATTTCGCGACAGGCTATGGATTCTGGGTGGCACGGAAAACTATTACTTCGGCGACCGCAACAGCCTGAAGAACGACGTCTGGTCATCTGCCGACGGCCGCGACTGGAAATGTGAAACCATGGCGGCGGAGTGGGCGCCCCGCGCCTACCACCAGGCCGTCGCGCATGCCGGACGCCTGTGGGTCTTCGGAGGTGGCAACTATGTGCCGGAATACTCCGCGATGAACGACGTCTGGAGCTCCGCTGACGGCGTCCACTGGCAACTGGAAACCGCGAACGCCCCATGGCATCCCCGACTCTGGTTCTCAGCCGTCTCCTGGAAAGGCTGCCTCTGGGTCCTCGGTGGCTGGTCAAATCATCCGCATCGCAACCACGGCGACGTCTGGTACTCACGCAATGGCAAAGACTGGCTGCAACTGGAGTGCGGAACCATCTGGAAGGAACGCCACGAACATTCTGCGTGGATCTTCCAGGACCGTCTCTGGATCGGCGCCGGACACGCACAACCGCTCAGCAGCGAAATCTGGTCTCTGCAGTTGCCCGATGATTTTTGAAAGACGGTCGCGCCTTCGAACATTCCCTATAATGGACTGGACGTTCATTGGAAGGGGTTGACGTCGGCTGTACGCCGTTCAGCTGTCGCCGGGTTGGGGCGGTCTGGGTTCCAGCTGATCACATCAGGCAGTCTTCCATGGGTGATGCCCATGGCGATATTGACCAGAGCCTTCTGTGCCTCTGTGTTTCAAAACCCATTCCTCCTCCACATGGGAGTTGGAGGGGCGTTGTCGGGGCCGCAGCTGAGAGCTGCCCTTACAGGGCGTGCGTCTTCGTTGTGGGGCTGACCCGGGGTTGCACCCCTGGCTGGTGGACCTTGCCTTACAGGCCGAAATCGCAGGCGGGTGTGAGAAGTGGGTAGTGGGCAGTGGGCAGTGGGAACTGCGAACTGGTAAGCCGATGGTTGCGTGCAACAGCTCAGCTGTGCTTACGGCCTGTAAGGCCAGGTCTATCAGCCTGGCATGAAATGCCAGGTCAGACCGCCCCCCGGCTGCTTCGCCCTGTAAGGGCAGTTCTCAGCCGAACGCTGCGTGTTCGGTGTGAACCGGGTGTGCGGCAGCGGGCGTTTCGGGGCGGTTGATTTGGCGGAGGCTCGCGGTTTCCGATGCGAACCCCGAAGGCTTTGAACGCACCCTCGCACGATTGCATTGCGCTGCTTGCACTCCTCTGTGTTCCTCTGTGCCTCTGTGCTTCAAATCGCTCCAATGTTGTGGCTCGGGTTTGGGCCACAGAGAACACGGAGGTCACAGAGGGGTTGCATTCTGTGGCTTTGGAGGGGCGAACCTCGAAGGGTTTGGACGCACCCTCGCACGATTGCATCGCGCTGCTTGCACTCCTCTGTGCCTCTTTGTTTCAAAACCGATCCCTCCTTCACGCAGGAGTTGGAGGGGCGTTGCCGGGGCCGCAGCTGAGAGCTGCCCTTACAGGGCGTGCGTCTTCGTTGTGGGGCTG
>CAZLOQ010000086.1:0-23622 GCA_964561125.1 uncultured Chitinophaga sp.
TGCTTGTCGAAACCGCCCACGCCGAAACCGGACTGCCCCGCACTCCCCGACTCAAAGACGGAGAACTCCCGCGCACCACCAACCAGCTTCGGCAGGCTGCCACAGCCGCCAGGGACGAATCCTGGCGCGTGCCCGTCATCGATACCGCCACCAACATCCGTTCCATGTTTGGTGCCATCGGGCCCGTCGTTGTCTTCGGCCCTAATAACTTCCCCTATGCCTACAACGGAATCGCCGGCGGTGATTTTGCCGGAGCCATCGCGGCCGGCAATCCAGTCATCGCAAAAGGACATCCCTGCCACCCCGAAACCACTCGCATCTTCGGCGAGGCCGCGGTTGCCGCCATGCACGCTTCCGGCATGCCTCCGGGACTCGTGCAGCTGATCTATCGCACCAGCCATGAAGACGGACTGCGACTGGTTTCCGATCCCCGCATCGGTGCCGTTGGCTACACCGGAGCCCGCCAGACCGGACTCCGACTCAAAGCCGCGGCCGATGCCGCAGGCAAACCCATCTACCTTGAACTCTCCAGCATCAACCCCGTGTTCATGCTCCCCGGAGCTCTCCGCGAACGGCTCCGGAAAATCGCTGACGAATTCACCGCCAGCTGTCTGATGGGAACCGGCCAGTTCTGCACCAACCCCGGACTGATCGTCGTTCCTGCCGGGGAATTGGGGGAGGCTTTCACAGCCGAGGTTGTGCGGCAGTTTGCCGCCGCAACGCCCGGCACCATGCTCTCCGAAGGCGTGCGCTCCGCGTTCCTCGCCGCCGTCCGGCTCCTGCAGTCCGCCGGTGCAACCCTGCTGACGGGCGGAGAAGCCGGTGGCGGTACCGGTGTCTGCTGCAGCAACACACTGCTTCAGGTTTCAGCCGATCAGTTCATGGCCAACCCGCACATCTTCCAGACCGAAGCTTTCGGCAATGGTTCGCTCATCGTCCACGCTGATTCCCCGGCCCGGATGACCGAACTGGCAGAACTTCTTGAAGGCAACCTCACCGGCTCCATCTATTCCGATACCATGGGCGCCGATGATGCGGACTACCTGCCACTCGCCAATGCTCTCCGCACCAAAGTCGGCCGACTGCTCAATGACAAAATGCCGACTGGTGTTGCCGTTGTGGCCTCAATGAACCATGGTGGCCCCTTCCCGGCCACCGGACATCCGGGCTTCACGGCGGTCGGGGTGCCGGCGTCCGTTACCCGCTTCGGAATGCTCCAGTCCTTCGATGCCGTGCGTCCGCATCGCCTGCCACCAGTCCTCCAGGATCGCAATCCGGGCAATGTCTGGAGACGCATCAATGGTGTCTGGAGCCAGGAAGATATCGGCTGAGCGTTCCCGGCATAAAGGCCTTAACGTGCTGCACTTGCCTGCCGTGAACAACCGGTGTCGGGATGCGGTTCGGCAGGCGTCGCACCAACTCCAGACTCAGGCGACTTTCGCGGGGGCGGTTCGGGACGGAGCAAATTGTCGCGCGACGAACGCCGCGTAGTCGCCGGGCGTATCAATTCCCGCAGCGGAATGCTGCACGAGGGCCACTCCAATTGACGCACCGCCGTGCAGGGCGCGCAGCTGTTCCAGTTTTTCCAGTTGTTCAAGGGGTGCCGGGGGAAGGGAAGTGAGCTGCAGCAGGAAGTCGCGGCGATAGGCGTACAGTCCGATGTGCAGGAGCCAGGGCGGTGTACTGGTGATGCTGCTCCCGGAGAAAAACTGTTCCACGGGAACATCGCGGCTGCAGGGAATGGGGCTGCGACTGAAATACAGGGCGCGGCCGCTGGCGTCGAGCACCACTTTCACACAGTTCGGATCTCTGACCTGTTCGGCCGACTGCATGGGGGTGGCGACGGTGGCCATCCGGCAGCCTGGTTCCTGAAGCGTGTTTACCAGTCTGGTGACGATGGCTGGATCAAGTTCAGGTTCGTCACCCTGCAGGTTCACGATGGCATCCGCATCGTGGAAGCAGCGTCGAGCGACCTCGGCGATGCGATCGGTGCCACTGTTGTGGGATCCCGTGAGTTCTGCGCGGCCACCGAAGCTGAACACGACGTCTGCAATTTCCTGGCTGTCAGTGGCGATCACCACATCATGAAATTCCGGACAGCGACAGGCCGTCTCCCAGGCGTACTGAAGGAGCGGCTTGCCGGTGGCGTTGAGGAGCAGTTTGCGGGGCAGGCGAGTGGACTGCAGGCGGGCGGGGATAATGCAGACAGTTTTCATGGCAGCATCCATGCTGTGTGAGGGCGGTCTGAGGGTGTTGAAACTGCAGAGCGTTTTGGGTGGACAGTTCTTCCCATTGCTGGATTTCCGGGCAGCGCCGCCCGTCAGCTCTTCTGTCCTGAGGTTCAAGTCTAGACCGAATTGGTGTTTGCTGTCAAAATCAGAAGGGCGTCTGAGCGATAGTGGATGGATTTTATGGATGCATTTTACTCACGGAACGACGATGCGGATTTTCTTTTCGGCGGGTGAGCCCAGTGGTGACCAGCATGGAGCCCGGCTCATTTCCCGGCTCCGATCGCTCCGTCCCGACGTCGAAGTCGAGGGTTTCGGCGGTCCGGAGATGCGGCAGGCCGGCTGCGATCTGTTGTTCGAGCTGACCGAGCTGGCGGTGATGGGCTTCCTGCGCGTGCTCCCGTTGATTCGTCGCTTTTACAACCTGGTGGCGGACGCGGAGCGGCATTTTGATCAGCACCCGCCGGATGCCGTGGTGCTGATCGACTTCCCCGGATTCAACTGGTGGATTGCGCGGGCGGCCAAACGACGCGGGATTCCGGTGTTCTATTACCTGCCACCGCAGTTATGGGCGTGGGCTCCATGGCGAATCCGCAAAGTGCGTCGCTGGGTCGATCACGTGTTGTGTGCCCTGCCGTTTGAATACGACTGGTATCGATCCCGCGGAGTTGCGTGTACGTGGGTGGGGCATCCGTTTTTTGATCAGGTGGCAGAGCGGATGCTGCAGCCTGCTGTGCTGGAGGACGTTCGTCGCTCGTCCACCGGCCCCGTGGTCGCTCTGCTGCCGGGTTCCCGCGGACATGAGATCGAGAAGAACTGGCCGGTCATGCTGGAGGTGATCCGCCGGGTGTCCACTGCGGTTCCCCACGTGCACTGGGTTGTCGGGAGTTATCGGGAAAAGCAGCGGCAGCGATGTGAACAGCTGCAGCAGGAGCTGGCTGCGGATGTCAGGCTGCATTACTTCGTCGACGCCACATCCGAAGTGATTGCCGCGGTGGATTGCTGCCTGATGGTGAGCGGTTCCATCAGCCTTGAACTGCTGGCGCGGCGGAAACCGGGAATCGTGCTCTATCGCGTTCCCACCGTTGGCCGCTTCTTCGCGCGGTTTCTGATGCTGTGTCGGTTTATCTCGCTGCCAAATCTGATGGCCGACGCCGAACTGTTCCCGGAGTTTATTTCCGACGGCAATCCGGAAAAGGATATTCAGCGAATCACCGACGTGCTCTGTACATGGCTCGGTCAGCCGCAGCAGCTGGCGGCCGCCGCAGAGCGGATCAGCCGGCTCGCTGACCGTTCGGCGATGCCCGGAGCCAGCAGCAACGCAGCTGCATGGCTGGTGCAGAGGCTGGAACACACGGGCGACGTTGCCGCAGATTGACAATGAGCATTCAAGGACTGACAGGCGGCAACTGGCGGCCTGAGTTCAGCCAGAAGCGTTCGTGCTCGTTTTGCAGCGTCCGCCGATCATCAATTTGCCGCACCGTTCGCCGCCACCAGCACCAGACCTGAGGCTCATCAATCCGCACCCTGAACCGACAATTGCGGGGTAGTTCGCTGAGCATTCGCTGGATCAATGCCAGCTGAAATCGATCTTCCGGATACAGCGGACTGCCCGTCTGCTGCAGCGAAACCAGATCGAAACGCACGGCCACCAGACCGTCGACTGTGGTCGAAGAAAGCGCTGAGGCAAACAGCGCGGGGATGTGACGAGCATGCTGCCGGTCGATCCACAACTGCCACTGCTCCGGGCGTGACGAGTAGAGCTGCCATGCAGGCCAGTTATCGGTCAGGCCGGCAAGTCCCGCCAGTGATGTGCCCCACAGCAGGACGTTCCACCACCGCGGTGATTGTGAGAGCGGAGACGAGGGCTCCGGAGACTGCCAGGGCCCCTGCTGAACGCAGAGCAGCGGTAACAGCAGCAGGAAGCAGAGATTCCAGAGCAGCACAGCGGGATTGTGATTGAGTCCCCAGGGGCCGAGTGCGAAGAGGAGTGCGACGTGCAGCAGCATTGCTGCGGCAGTCGCCACCCGCCCCCTCCGGCCACTGCTCAACAGGCCCACCCCTGCCAGCACTTCACCCCATGCAGCCGCATGACACAGCAGACGAAACGCGGCTGGATCAGGCTGCAGGGCCACTGGCAGCAACGCTGTCAGCTGCCCCGCAATCAGACCGACCGGTCCCGCTTCAGGCTGCAGCGACAGCCGTGATAACCCGGAACAGACGTAGACACAGGCCGGGATGTGCCGCAGAGCAGACAACTGCCTGCGCGGGTTTTGGATGCAGCAGCTGAGGAGGACCCAGAGAAAGAACACGTGCCAGGCCTGCAGGCAGTGCTGGTTGCAGCAACCAGCCAGCAAACCACACAGCAGCAGCAAACCGGGAAGCCACGGGAGTGGCCTGGCCCCTGGCGTCATGGAATCCCCGGCGGTGACGGAAGTCCCGGACGATGCTGTGCCCCGCAGCAGAAGCAGCAGGCAGCCTGCAGCGAATGCGGCAGAGACCGCCGTGAGCAGCCACGGGGGGAATTCCGGTACTGCGAATAACGGGATTGCCGGGAATCGACCGTCGTTCAGCCAGAGCGGCAGTGTGGACATCATCATCAGCAGCTGGAAGGCTGCCAGAAGCCGCAGAACGCACTGCAACCTGCCAGCCAGCGTGCACCGTGGAAACAGCCGCAGGACCGCATTCATCTCCGGTGACTCGACTCAGAACGCAGCAATGTCGGCAGCTGCAGCAGCAGTTCGGATTTATCAAGGCGTTGTGTGGCCCAGTCGGGGAGTGCGACACCCGGGAAACCGGTCAGAGCGATCAGACAGAGACCGCGATGTTTCAGGTGTTGCAGGGATGTTTCCTGTTCGTGCCGTTCATCAGCATCGATGATGAGGCGCGCTGGCATGGCGGACGGATTCTGAATGAATGACTGCAGTGCAGCAGCGTCCCCGATTTCGGCATGAATCCCGAAGTTCCTGAGCAGCTCTATGAGGGTCTGTCGCAGCACGGCGTCAGCGACGAGCACACAGGTTTGCTCCGCTGGAGCCTTGTCGGGGAGCAGCGGCAGGGCCGGGGTGGCCTGGGAGGCGAACAAATCTTCGGGGGCGGCCAGTGGTGAGAGGCCGGGCCGTCCGGTCTGCAGCTGGTTGAGATGCAGTGCGATTTGCGCAGGGGCGGCCGCGAGGCTTGTGCGACAGCTCACCGGCCAGAACTGGTGCGTGCGTGCCTCTGATATGCACAGGGGGCCTTCGCAGCAGATGATCCGGCGAAAGAAAAACCGCCCGATGAACTGCTGGACAAGTGTCTGTGGATGCTCGTCGCACCAGGAGCGAAAGATGACCGCCAGTTCGGGCAGATGGCTGTCGGAATTGAGCGTCTGCAGGGTGTGTTCGAGCGTGGTGAAGTGCTGCAGACCAGGAGCGGGAACCGCGGTCTCCAGCCATTCCCGGATTGCATGAAACGTGGGACCGTCGCCGACAGTGATCACCGCAGGCCGGGTGCTGCTGCGGTTCGGGGTGGGATGGAGTTGATTCGGGGATGCAGCCACGATCGATTTTCGAAGAAAAAGAGGACGTTTCAGGGGTGGGGTCGAGGAGGGGGTCAGGGCAGAGCGTCGGGGCGGTTTGGAGGAGGAGGCTGATCGAGGAACATGCGGTGCCAGAGTTCAAGGCAGAGCAGGTTCCAGAGGCGATACGCGTGATTGAAGCGACCGGAGGTGTGTTCGTCGATGAGCAGTCGCACGGCGTCGGGGCGAAACAATCCGCGGCTGAGACTGCGGTCGGAGAGCAGGATGTCGCGGAGCAGGGGTTGCAGAGATTCGCGGAACCAGTGATCAATGGGCACCCCGAAGCCCATTTTGGAACGGTTGCGGATGGGTTCGGGCAGCAGATCTTTGAAGGTATCAACGAGGATTGCCTTGGAGCGGCGCAGGGTTTGTTTCCATTGCACAGGCATACGCGCGGCCAGTTCGACGACTTCGGTGTCAAGAAACGGGCAGCGACATTCAAGCGAAGCGGCCATGCTGGCAATATCAACCTTGGTGAGAATATCGCAGGGCAGGTAGGTCCGGGCATCGACGGCGGTCGTGCGGGTAATGAATCCGCGGGATGGATGTTCGTTCCAGGCCTGCATGATGAAGTCTGCGGGATCGTGTTCATCGAGCAGATCGCGGAGCAGCGGGCCGGCGAGCCATTCGAGCTTTGTGCGATTGAAGATGGTAATCCAGTTGAGATAGCGACGTTCGGGAGATTCGGCGAGTGATTCCGTGAGTCGCTTCAGGCGACGAATGAAGGACCGCTGCTCGACGCCTCCGGGGATGCGACCGATGAGAGATGCGATCAGGCTGCGGAGTGAACGAGGAATCACATCGATGCGTCCGGCAGCCCGGACGGCGCGGTAGCGATCGTAGCCGCAGAAGAGTTCATCGCCGCCATCGCCGGTGAGCGCCACGGTGACGTGTCGGCGGGTGATTTGAGCCAGATACATGGTGGGAATGGCTGAGCTGTCGCCGAAAGGTTCGTCATAGTGCCAGATGAGTGACGGGAGGATGGCGAGTGCGTCCGGGGTGACAACGTCCTCGTGGTGGGCTGTGCCGAGGTGTTCGGCCGCCATGCGTGCGAAACGCCGTTCATCGAAGGCTGCTACGGGAAAACCGATGGAAAAAGTCTGTGCGGGGCGATCCAGCAGCAGCTGCATCAGGCCGCAGATAATGGTGGAATCAATGCCACCGGAAAGAAAGGCTCCCAGCGGGACATCGCTTTCAAGTCGCAGACGCACAGCATCGGTGAGCGTCTGACGAAGTTCGTCCTCACGGTCTGCCGCTGTGCGGGCGCGGCGATCGGGTTCGTCCCACGGGGCATGCCACCAGTTGCGCAGGTCGAGCCGGCCGTCTTTGAGGACAGCGAGTGTTCCGGGGGGCAGTTTGCTGAAGCCCTGAAGAATGCAGTGGGGATGCGGCACGTACTGCAGCGTGAGGAACTGCAGGAGGGCGGAGTTGCTGCGGTGTCGCTGGACCTGGGGGATCTGCAGGAGCCCCTTGAGTTCGCTGGCAAAGCTGAGACGCCCGTCTTCGAGTCGATAATACAGCGGTTTTTTGCCCATGCGGTCGCGGGCGAGGACGAGTTGTTTGAGTCGGGAGTCCCAGATGGCGAGAGCAAACATTCCACGGAGATGCCGCACAAAGTCCGGACCGTGCTGCTCGTAAAGATGAACGATGACTTCAGTATCTCCATCCGTGCGGAACTGGTGACCAGCAGCGATGAGCTGATTGCGGAGTTCGCGATAGTTGTAGATTTCGCCGTTGAAGACGATCTGCACGGACTGATCTTCGTTGCCAAGCGGTTGTGCGCTGCCGGCGAGGTCGATGATGCTTAAGCGGCGGTGGCCCAGCGCGACGCCCGGGGCGTCCGGGGAGGGATCGGGCAGGGCGCAATGCGGCAAAGAAAACCAGTGACCGTCAGCGTCCGGCCCCCGGTGCCGCAGGCTGTCCGTCATCTGCTTGAGAACAGCAGCGTCAACAGCTTTTGACGCCTGCCACCAGACCGCTCCGGCAATTCCGCACACTCGGCTGCGTATCCTTTTACTCGTGATGCTGTTGGAACAGACTATTCGTAGATCGGGCAGAACGTATTGAAGGCCGCCTCGCAGAAGACGCCGGGATCATTGAATCGGCGTCCCTGATCGAGAGAAGAAATGGCCTGCATGTCTTCCGGCGAAAGCGAGAAATCGAAAATATTCAGGTTTTCCGACATGCGTTCGGGCGTCACGGTCTTGGGGATGACGGAAGTTCCCCGCTGCACGCCCCAGCGGAGCAGAATCTGAGCTGCAGACTTGTTGTACTGCAGGGCAATGCACTGGATGACAGGGTTGTCCAGCAGCGAGTCAGACGGGATGGCCATGCCCAGACTGTAATAGCTGGCAGGACCCAGAGGTGAGAAGGCCGTAACGGCAATCTGTTCCTGGGTGCAGTAACGCAGAAGTTTCTCCTGCGTCAGGAAGGGGTGCGACTCAATCTGCAGAACACTCGGGTGAATTCGTGCCGTGCTGAGCAGATCGCGGAGCAGGCTGGTGCCGAAATTGCAGATACCAATGTGCCGCACCAGACCGGCATCAACCAGTTGTTCCATGGCAGACCAGGTCTCTGCAATCGGTACGCGGACTTCCTGCATGGCAGGGCTGGGAGCCGCAGGGTCGAAGAACCAGCCGGGCGGGTAACGCTGTTCGAAAGGCACGAACCGCTGAGCAATGGGGAAGTGGATGAGGTAGAGATCGAGGTAATCCAGACCCAGATCACGCAGCGAGCGTTCGCAGGCAGGACGAACGTGCTCTGCGGAGTGATAGGTGTTCCAGAGCTTGGAAGTCACCCAGAGCTGGTCGCGGGTGCAAAGTCCCTGTGCAATCGCAGCAGAAATTCCGTGCCCCACTTCGGCTTCATTGCCATAGTCGCAGGCACAGTCCAGATGCCGATAGCCAAGGGAAATGGCCGTACGGCAGACGTCAGCCGCGACCGGACGGTCCACCTTCCAGAACCCGAAACCCACAGCAGGGAGCGCAGCACCGGAATCAAGGGAAAGCATGGTTGACATGGGGCAGGCGGGGTCCGAAAAAGGAATTGAAGAGGCGGCAATGGAGTTCGGGGCTGACAGTAATGAGCGCCGGCCCCTACTGTAGCGGGCTGTGAACCGTGAACAAGTACAAACCGCAGCCTGTGGCCGGGGAGATCCGAGGAAGAATGACGACCTCAAGGGGCCGTCCGCTGAAGGCGACGTGCTGGAAGTCCGTCGTGGGCGATGAGTTCGAATCAAGTCCTGTCTTCATGCCCTGTTCCACAAGTGCGTCAAAGCAGCTGGGCATTTGTGTCTCCGATTCGATCTGCAGTCCGGTTCTGACGGCCTGCTTGTACCAATTGAGTTTTCCGGCGTCGAAAACGGTGGCCAGGCAGACCATGATATCAGGCACAGCGTCCATGTGGGAATCGATTTGCTGTCAGGCCCGCAGAAGCCGAAAGATGGCGACGCCGGATTCAAATTCCAGTTACTCTGCTGCGGGCCGGGGCGGTCTGCTGTCAGACAGCTGAGCCACGCCGGCCTTTGCGGCTGCAGGCGTTGCCGGAGTCACTGGCGATTCGGGAGTCACTGGTGGTTCAGGACGGTTGGCAGCATCTGCGGATGGCGAGGGTGTCCGGGAGGCGATGCGGAGATCGCGGCAGGCGAGCAGGGAGCCTTTTTCGTAGTGGATGTTTTTCAGAGCCACGGCATATTCGCCGCGCGCTCGGAACAGCTGGATTTCCGCCTGAGCGACTCTGCGCACAGCATCGACCTGCCGTTCATCATTGGACTGGAATTCGGTGCGTGCAAGAACGGCATCGAGGTATTTGCGGGCAGCGGCGTACTGGGCGAGGGCGTTTTTGACAGCCGTAAAGGCTCGTTCCTGATCACTGAACGCGCCCGTCAGATTGCTCACGATTTCCCGCTGCTGTTCGCGCTGCACAGTGCGTTCGCGGGCGAGGTTGAGTTCGGCGTGGGCGACGGCCGCATGTCCCCGGCGGAATCCGATCGGCACATTCAGCTCGACTCCCATCATCCATTCCTGGTGGTTGCCGGTGAGCAGGTTGCCGACGGCAGAATCCGGTGTGCTCCCGCTCTGGATTCCGGATTCAAGCAGAGTGTCGCCGAAGCCGCGAACACGATAGCGTCCAACGGCATCCAGTCGGGGGTGGAGAAAGTTTTTGGCTGCGATCAGTTCGAGCTCCCGTTTTTTGACGGCCAGATTCTGTCGCTGCACTTCGGGACGCTGAGTGAGTGATTCGGAGATGGAGGAGTCCCAGTCGAAGAGGATTTCCGCGAGAACCGGTTCATCAATCGGACGAATTATGGTGCCGTCAGTGGCCGGGAGTCCCATGAGCAGTCGCAGACGGCGCTCGGCCGCCAGAACGCCACCGCCTGCAGAGTCCCCCCCGTCGCACCATTGCGAACTTCGGTGCCGTTGAGCAGTCGACCGAACATCGCATCTTCCATCTCTGACTGCAGCTGGAGCTTCTGCTGTTCAAGCAGCAGTGCTTCCAGCTGGTTTCGGGAAGTCTTGTCGGGGTCTGCATTCTGCGGGTATTTCTCTTCACAGAGCTTCGCCACCTGCTGCCACGCATTGCGACGGGCATCGAACTCGCGGTAGGCCAGATACAGGTCCCAATAAGCGTTTTCGAGGTTGCTCAGATAGTCGCGGAGGGCAATCTGGAAATCGGCGTCGGAGATATCGCTGTTGACTTTGGCGATCTGAATGCCGTTGTAGACGCCCGGAGTGGAACCTGGTCCGGCAATCCGGTTGAATTCCATTCCGCCCCCCTGCAGCAGCGGCTGTCTCAATTCGGCTTCAACCCACGAGTTCCACGAACTGAAAAACTGGTTGGCGGGCGCGTTGTTGATGTCGGAATCCGCTACGGTGCGGAACGCCATCTGAGAACCGGCAGCAGACTTTTTGGAGAGTTCGATCTGGTAATCGTCCCACTGCTGCTGGAAGGCCGTTGCACCGCCCGCATAGAAACTGTTGTTGTACAGGCGGTCATTCTGATTAAAGCTGGCGATCGCGGCCAGCTGTGCATCAAAGGCACTCAGGGCCGCTTCCGTGCCAAACCGCGGATCCATTTGCTGGATTTGTCGGGAGAGCACCGTGGGAGCGGAATCGGGCGACCGCAGCAGGGTGCCTCCAAGATCCCGCAGCACCGGGGATGTGCCGAGTGCAGTGGCGAGCACCTCGGAAAGCGAATAGTCGCGGTAGGCATTTGGATCGAATGACTCGATGTCCCGCGCGGAGATGGGGCGGGGAGTGGCGCGGACATCCGTGAACACCGGCGGAGCAGGGTAATCGACCTGACGCATCACTTCGTCGGATGCTGTTGTCTGATGACGGATCGTCTGGTGGAGTGCAGGCAGCGTGCGGGTGGTGCAGCCACAGCTTTGCAGCAGTGTTCCGACCGCTGCAGCCAGTGCCATGGTGCGACTGAAGCTGCGAAGCCTGGCGAAAACTCCAGGGAAATTTTTCTGATGTCGCTCGAAGTGATGACCGGACATAGATTCTCCCCACCTGACGCCGGCCAGCAGCACCGACGATCCCTCCGGAACACATATTCCCGGATCTCCACTCAGGTTCGGCAAAACAGTCTCAAAGTCGGGAGAACAACTACAGGGATTTTAACCAGCAGGATTGCGAGAGTTGTTACAAGAGGAAAACTGAACCTGTTTCTCCCATTTTACCACGGCAAAATTTCGCTGCTGTCAGCTCATTCCGAGCGTGTTCTCGCCCTCTCCCAGCCACAATCTGTGTAGAATGCGGGCTGCTTGTTCAGTGCTCAATTCTCCAATTCCAGATTCGGCTCAACCATGTCCCGTCGTGTCCCGCGTCCTCCATCCCGCCGTCAGCCCCGGAATTCTGCTGGTTCCACAGCGGCAAACCGCCGGCTCGGTCCAACTCGAGCTGCCGAATCCCGCGGTACTCTGCCTCCTGTCCGGCCGGAAGATGAGGCTCTGTTCACAGAGTCCGCTGAGGCTGGTGATGCGTCCATAGAGGCGGCGGAGATGGCAGAGAATGACGCGCCGGGGATGCGCCTGCAGAAGTTTCTGGCGATCTCCGGAGTGGATTCGCGAAGAAACTGCGAGCAGTACATTCGCGATGGTCGGGTGACGGTGGACGGCGAGGTGGTGACCGATCCGGCTCGAATGGTGAATGCGGACCAGCACGATATCCGGCTTGATTCTGAGCGACGTCGACTCCCGCGATTTCGATATTTTCTGCTGAATAAGCCAAAAGGGGTGCTGTGTACAAACAGCGACCCCGAGGGCCGTCCGCGGGCTGTAGACCTCATCCCCGTCGCCGATCAACGGTTATTCACCGTCGGCCGACTCGATGAAAACACCCAGGGACTGCTCCTGCTCACAAACGACGGTGATCTGGCACAGCGACTGGCACACCCCCGGTTCGAAGTCGTCCGCCGCTACCGCTGTCAGGTTGCAGGCCAGCCCACCCCGGAAACGCTCCAGCAACTTCGCGATGGCATGTACTTTTCAGAGGGCTTTTTCCGCTTTCGACAAGTGCGATTTGTACGGCACCAGGGACGCAGTACCGTTTTGGAACTGGAGCTTCAGGAGGGGAAAAACCGGGAAATCCGCCGTCTGCTGGCGAGGGTGGGCCATAAGGTGCTGGGCCTGGAACGAATTGCCTTCGGCCCGCTCCTGCTCGGATCGCTCCCTTACGGTCGTTTCCGCGAACTTTCCCCGCAGGAAATTCGCGCCTTGCGGCAATTTCTCTCGGGAGAACAGCAACCGGAACGGCGAACCGGTGGCGGTGGTGGATTCGGCTATCGCCCTGGAAAAACCCGCGGACGGCGCCCAAAACGCGCCGCTCGAAGCACACTCTCCGGCAACGTCGGGACGGCCGCGCCGCGTGCCAGAGGCGCTCGGACCACGCCGAAGGCGCCAGGAGCGGGACGTCGCGGTGAAGCGCGTCGGGGACCGGTCGAAAAAGCATCACGCGGAAACCCCGGGAAGCGACGGTCGCGATAAACGCCGCGATGTCTGGTGAGCAGGGCAGTTTGGGCGATCTTTACACTCCACCGATGCAGCACTCGCGAGTGGTTTCCAGAACCAGCGCCCCGCGCTTCTCAGAAAAACACCTCCGATCGGCTCTCGTCCTTGACATCCGACCACTCCTCTGACATCCTACGCGATTCGCGCTCGGGTCCGTTTCCGCAAGCAGGAAAAACGGCGTCTTCCTGAAACGGTCTGCATTTGCGGCACTCCATGTGCCGATTCTCAGCCGTTTTTGGTCTCTTCCCGATCGCTTCCAGCCAAATTCAACCCGGACCTGTAGTCATGCCACAGCCCAAACGCCGGCACTCCAAAGCGCGGTCTCGCAAACGCAACAGTCACAACGCCATCAAACCTCGCCAGGTCGCTCGTTGTCCCCAGTGCGGAACAATGGTGCCAACTCATGTCATCTGCCCGACATGCGGCTACTACCAGGGGCGAACACTCGTCGAGGAATCCGAGGAATAATCTGCGATGCGCATCGCTCTGGATGCCATGGGCGGAGACTTCGCCCCGGGCCCGAATATACTCGGTGCAATCGAAGCCGCAGATCGCCTGCCGAATCTCGAAGTGCTCCTCGTCGGTGACCGTGCTATTCTCGAAGCCGAACTCGCAAAGATCGGTTCGCTCCCGCCCGCCATCCGGATCGTTGAATCCGAAGGTGTTGTGGGGATGGACGAAAAGCCCACGACCGCGCTTCGAGACAAGCCGAACTGCTCCATCGTCCGCTGCTGGCAACTCATGGCCTCCGGTCTGGCCGACGCTGTTGTCAGCGCCGGCCACACAGGCGCCGTAGTCGCGGCCGGGCTCAGAACGCGGCTGTTCCTTAAAGGTGTCAAACGCCCCGGGATCGCAGTTCGCCTGCCAACACTCAAGGGTTCCTGCATCCTGATCGACGTCGGAGCCAATCCCGCCGCGCGACCGGAACACCTGGCACAGTACGGGCTCATGGGATTTGTCTACGCCCAGAAAATGCTGGGAATCCCCTCGCCTCGCGTCGGTCTGATGAATATCGGCAGCGAAGAAGGCAAAGGGACCGACCTGTACCGCGATACCCACACGCTGCTCACACAGTCCCCGATTCGCGAATGGTATGTCGGAAACGTGGAAGGCAGAGATGTCTACCACGGAGATACCCATGTGATCATCAGCGAAGGCTTCGTCGGGAATGTGATCCTCAAAGTCAGCGAAGGCATGGCCGAATTTCTGCTGAAGACTGTCGGCCGAACACTCGCCAGAGAACTCACCACAGAACGTGAACACGCCGAAGAACTGCTGGATCAGCTGGTTGATCAGTTCCACTACCGCGAATCCGGTGGCGCACCGCTCCTTGGAATCGACGGCGTCTGCATCATCTGCCACGGCTCCAGCGATCACCGGTCCATCCGCAATGCCATTCGCATGGCCACGGAAATGGATAACCACCACATCAATGCTCAAATTACCGAACTACTGATCCAGGCCCAGTAGCATGCCGCGAATCGCCCTCTTTTTTCCAGGTCAGGGAGCTCAGCACGTCGGTATGGGCAAACGGCTGGTCGCGCAATACCCCGCAGCCAGACGTCTCTACGATCGTGCCTCTGAAATCCTCGGCTATGACCTCGCCGCAGTCTGCTTCGACGGCCCCGCCGAGGAACTCGATTCCACCGTGATCAGTCAGCCGGCAATCTTCGTCACCAGTCTGGCGGCCCTGGAAAAGCTGCGACAGGATTCCCCCGAAATCCCCCTCGCCTGCGAAATGACCGCCGGACTCAGCCTCGGCGAATACACAGCACTGGTGTTCTCCGGCGCAATGTCCTTCGAAGACGCTCTGAAAGTCGTCAAACGCCGCGGCGAAGCCATGCAGGCCGCCGCAGATGCCACGCCCTCCGGTATGGTCAGCATTCTCCTGCTTGAACGACCGCAGGTCGAACAAATCTGCCAGGAAGCCGCTGCCCACGGCTCAATCCGCATCGCTAACTTTCTCTGCCCGGGAAACCTCGTGGTCAGTGGTGACAATGCCGCCTGTGAACGGGCCGCGGAACTTGCCATCGCCGCAGGTGGCCGCGCAATTCCCCTCGCCGTTGCCGGAGCATTTCATACGCACATCATGAAGCCGGCCGACGACGCTCTCGCCGAAGTGCTCGCCGAAGTCGAAATCCGCTCCCCTGAAATCCCGGTCGTTTCCAACGTCGACGCAGAAATCCACTCCGATCCCGAAGAAATCCGCGAACTGCTCGTCCGCCAGGTCATCAGTCCCGTCCGCTGGGAGGATTCCGTTCAGCGAATGCTCGCCGCAGGCTGCGACGACTTCTACGAAGTCGGTCCCGGGAAGGTCCTCCGCGGACTGCTCAAACGCATCAGCCGTAAATCCGGTTGCGCGACCGTGAATGATTCCTTCGATGAATCGGCATCCTAGGCTGGTCGCTGCTTGCTCTTGTGCCACAGGAACTGGTGCGTGAAGGGCTCGATTCAGAGATTCAGTCTCAATTTCTTTCCTCGACATTTCCCCAGCGAAACAGGTCTGGAAATTGCCGAAACATCTGCAATAACTTCCGGCAAACAGGCAGCGTCGGTGTCGCTGCTCCAGGTTTTTTCGATTTTTCTGCTGCTGCATCCAAGCCCCGTAGTAAAAGGTCCGCCCCATGACTCACGTTGTTGCTGAACCCTGTTTCAACTGCAAATACACCGACTGCGTCGTGGTTTGCCCGGTGGAATGTTTTTACGAGGGTGAAGCAATCCTGTTTATTCACCCCGAAGAGTGCATTGACTGCGAAGCATGCGTGCCGGAATGCCCCGTAGCCGCCATTTTCCGCGACGAAAACCTGCCAGAGCAGTGGGCCGGCTACAAGGAACTCAACGCAGAGATGGCTCCGCAGTGCACGGTCATCACCGAAAAACGAGAGGCGCTGGCAGACACGGCCGGAAACTGCACCTACCCCAAGGTCAACGGAAAGTAACTCTTCGCAAACTCTCTGTCTCTCAAGGCTCTGATCATTTGCGGGTCAGAGCCTTTTTTCGTGCGCCGAGCCTGCCATGAGTCGACCTGGCCTGCTGCTGCCTGTCTTTCAGAACTGGGCCTGCCACAACTGCGGTGGCTGCTGCCGGGAGCACCTGGTTGGGGTGACTCTGCAGGAAAAACAGCGCATTGAGGCTCAGAACTGGACGGTCGCCGACGGTGTACCGGCAGACACGCCTCTGTTCGTTCCTCTGGGGACCGGTTGGCGGATCAGTCAGCAGCCGGACGGTGCCTGCATTTTCCTTGATCCGCAGGGGCTCTGCCGCATCCATTCAAAGTTCGGCGAGTCGGCAAAGCCACTTGCCTGCCGTCTTTATCCATACGCCATTCATCCTGCAGGGCATCTGGTGACTGCCAGTTTGCGTTTCAGTTGCCCATCGGTGGTCCAGAATCTGGGACCGCCGATTTCAACTCTGCGAAGCGACGTGGAGTCGCTGGCGGCTGAGGTGGTTCCAGGCGGCTATCGGGGTGTCGAGGCACCGCAGCTCAGGCCCGGTCTGGCCTTTGACTGGGGGCGGATGACGCGGCTGCAGGCATGGCTGGAACGCGGGTTGTCGGAAGCGTCAGTACCCTTCCCGGTAAGGCTGCAGCGAGTGCTGTTGTGGCTGGGCTTGCTGGGGCGTGCGGAAGAGGAAGCGTTATCGGAGGAGCATTTCGGGGATTTGGTGAAGTTGTTGTACGAGGCGGCAAGTCGCGCGGTGCCGGCTGCTGGCGGCAATCCGAAGCCCCCGACACGGCTGGCGAGGCTGATGTTTCGCCAGTACCTCGCACAGCTTCTGCGGCACGACACGCTGGCAGTGGCCGGAAGTTCATTCAAAGCCCGCCTGCGGTTGCTCGCAGAAGGACTCCGCTTCACCGTGGGCCGGGGAACGATCCCGCGGTTGACCGAGGCCAGTTCCGTGCGGGTGGCGTTTGTGGAACGAGCGGGCGTGCAGAGGTCTGAAGCGTTGCCCGCGGTGTCATTCAGGATACCAGAGCAGCCCCTTGTTGCGTGGGAAGCAGACTGGGATGAATTGTTTGTGAGGTATTTCCATGTGAAGCTGCAGGGGCTGCACTTCTGTGGTGCGGCATTCTATGACTACCCGGTTCTGGCTGGTTTTTATTCGCTGGCACTCATGCTTCCGGCGGTGTTATGGACAGCTCGGGTGCGGGCTGCGTCTGAGCGCCGTGAGGGGCTGCTGCGGCGGGATCTGGAAGCAGCACTTGCTTCGCTGGACCATAACTTCGGCTATTCGGCGGTCCTCGGGCTGCAGTCGTCCCGCAGGCGAATTGATCAGCTGGCGGCAATGGATCAGCTGGGGAGTCTTGTGGCGTGGTACAGCCGTGTGGGCTGAGTGCCGGTGTGTGTGTCAGGGCAGAGGCGGTGGCAGGGGAGCAGGTGTTTCTTCGGGATCCGGGGTGATCTCGCGTCGTCCGGGGAATGTTGGCAGCTTCTGCGGGTTGACGCCGGGAACTTCTCCGTCGCGTGCCAGCGGGAGTGCACCGAGGCCGGGAAAAAACAGCTGGCGGTTCAGTTCGAAGGCAGCTGGAGTGGCGAGTTCAAGGAGCAGCCCGTTTGCAGATTTCCAGCTCGCATTTCGCCATGCGTTTTCAAGCAGAACTTCGGCGGATGTGTCTTCGCCGTCAGTTCGACTCTGCCAGAGCTGTTTCCATTGTGAAAAGTCGAAGCGGCGGCTGGAAAAGTCGAGTGAGGATGAGTCGATGAGCCAGAACACGGAGTGGCCGTAGTAGAGGTTTGTGACCCCGTTCCAGGAAATGAGTTTTTCGATTTCGTCCACATAGCCGCTCCCGTTGAACTGCAGGAGCGGGGTATCGGGGCCGGCGCCTGCAAAGACAGAGGCTTCGCTGCGGATGGAAAGTCGCGGGAGCAGTCGCTGGACAGCACCTGACTGACGCTGATCCGTGTCGGCCATGCGAACAAGGGCTCCCTCGTGCAGGCAGGTGAGGTGGTCCATGATCACTTCCAGCGAGCCGCGAGCCAGCTGCATCGAATGATCTCCGCGAAGATCAATCAGGTGTCCGGAAACCGCAAATGCCGATTCCTGAAGCCGGATTCGGCCGCGAGGCTGACAGGCAATGCGGAACGCGTCCGCCTCCGCCCGACAAATCACCCGCTGCAGCGCGATTTCAGATTCCTCACGAACCGCCTCCCCCGGTACCTGCGCTTCGTTTGTCAAATTAAACAGGGCAATGGGATCAGGCTGCTGACTGGCACACTCAATGGAAACATTTTCAAGAAGGATGCGATTGACGCCCGCCAGCTGAAACAGACTCAAACCCTCCATCAGCTGATCCGTATTCACGTTCAGCCGCAGGTCCATGTCACGAATCGTCAGCGAGCTCTGACTGCGGAGACTGAACATCTGAGCGGGCGCTGCAGGGGAATCAGGCGTCACGTCAAACTGGAGAGTGGGCCGGTAGCCCTCAGCAGCCCGCACAATCAGATTGGTTCCCACCAGTCGCACTGGTGGCTGTGCAGGCAAATCGTCCGGGTAACCGTTATAACGCAGAAGAATCACGTCTCCGGATCGGGCCTCCGCAACGGCCGCACTCAGCGTACGATAGGATTTCATCTGACCATCAGCCCGCTGGAGCTGAAACGGACCGCTGACAGATTCCGGCTGAGCCCGCACGGCCGAGGTGGCCGGAGTCGCGGCCGAAGGCGATGAACCCGACACTGTCGCCGGATCAGGCTGCGGGGAACCCGTGGCAGCAGCAGCAACTCCGGCGGCTCCGGTTCCCGAACCGGCCGTGAGCGGCTGCGTTCCGGTGTCTGCGGCCACCATCGATCCGCCGTTTGTCGCTGCGGAACTGCTGCCGACAGTCGACTGTGGCAGGCTGCCGGTCGGGGGAGTGCCGGCCGCGACGCCGGGAGTTTCCGCAGCAGCGTCGCTCGCCGCGGCATAGTCTTCCGCACGCAATTCCTGCTGAGGACTCAATTCTGAAACAACCGATTCACCGGAACCCGAAAACACTGGAAACTGCAGCACCACCGCCGTCAGGCAGATCAACAGCACGGAGGCGAAAATCCAGACCGCACCGACAGGGGTTGTCGGGAGCGTCGGACGCAGCTTTTTCCAGACGATGCCTTCGGCCGGTACCGTCTGCAGACCCAGAAGCGAAGCCAGCTGAATCAGGTCGTTGAGCAGCAGACCGGCTGCCTGATACCGCTGGTCCGGATTACTGGCCATCATCTTCCGCAGGATCGCCGACAGTTGGATCGGCACGCTGCTGTTGAGCACTCGCGGATCCGGTGGACTCTTGCCCTGATGGTCCAGCAGCTTCTGCAGTGCAGTGCCGTCCGGGTAGGGAGGCTGGCCGGTCAGCATGTGATACATGGTGCAGCCCAGCGAATAAATGTCGCTGCGAACGTCTGCGTTTCGAGGATCCCGCGCCTGCTCAGGTGCGATGTAGTCGAACGTTCCCAGAGTTGTTCCGGCAGCCGTAATCTCGCCAATCGAGTCTTCAGATTCACGCCGCGCCAAACCCAGATCCACCACCTTCACTCGGCCTGTTTCCGTGACCATGATGTTCGATGGCTTGATGTCCCGATGCACAATACCGGCCGCCGCAATGTGGTTCAGCGCCAGCGTGATCTGGATCGACAGATTCACTGTCTCCGCAGCGCTCAGACGGCCACGGTCCAGAATCAGATCACGCAGCGTGCGGCCACCGGCAAATTCATACGCTATGAAATACAGACCATCCTGAGCACCGGCAAAGAACACTCGGGCAATGTTGTCGTGATTCAATCGCGCACATGCCCGCGCCTCGTTGCGAAATCGAGCCACCAGAGAACTGTCCAGCGACGGACCAGGATGCATGATCTTCAACGCCACATCACGCGCCAGTTCCGTATCCGTCGCACGAAAAACCGCGCCCATGCCGCCTGCACCCAGACGCTGGTGAATCTCGTAGTGCGCTATCCGCACCCCACTCTCTTCACCCGTCGCTGCACCGTTGCCCGGAAATAATCGCTGACGCAGTGATTCGCTGATCCCCCCCGAATCACCTCGCACCTCCGGACGCGATG
This sequence comes from uncultured Chitinophaga sp., assembly GCA_964561125.1. Taxonomy (GTDB): domain Bacteria; phylum Planctomycetota; class Planctomycetia; order Planctomycetales; family Planctomycetaceae; genus SXXK01. Next base: position 19,828 of record CAZLOQ010000086.1, read on the forward strand.
ATTCCGGAGGACTGATCACCGTCTTCTGGTCGTCACCCACCAGCGGACGCTCTGACAACGGCACAAGTGCCGAAGCCGAAAGGGAAAGACTGGACGCTGATTCCTTTTCGTCCGTCATATGTCCCGCCCGTCCCACGCAGAATCGCGTCTGCACGCTCCAGAAAAACACCACAAAGAACCCTCGGAAGGGACAATGCTAGTTCGCAAACACCAATTTGTCAAAAATAAGTAAACATCTGTTCATATACTGGGCGTCTGGACTCGGGAAAACAGCACAAAACTGGGCTCGTTCCACATTCCATCCGTTTGCTACACTCAGCCGTGCTGCGGACCGGACCATGGAAGGGCCGGAACAATCCGACAGGCTGGATCGAACAGCGGCAAGAGCAGTCAGATGGCCGGGACAGTCAGAAGCAGAGCCAGGGCGACCAGCGGGAAGTGTGGTCCTGCGGCAGGGCCGATGGTGCACCCGGGACTGGTCTTCTGGGCGGTGGCTGTGTTTGTGTTGTCGTGTTGTCCGTTGGTTTTCGGGGCGGTGCAGGATTCGGTTCGCGTTGAAGCAGAGCAGTTTCGTCCGGCGCAGCAGTGGCGAGTGAATTCAGCTGGTTCCGGGGTGGAGATCAGTCCCGCTGAGGTGGTGGATGGTCAGGTTGCGTTGACCCGATTTCAGATTCGCAATTCGGGCAATGCGTCTCCGGTGTTATTTGTGGCGGCAATTGAGCCATCTCGTCTGCACTATGACTTCAAGGCGTCGCTGCAGGCGGAGTCGACAGTGCGGGGTGGTCGTCTGGCTCTGCAGATTCTGCTGCCGCGGCAGCAGGATCCCCGAACCGGTCAGCCACTGGTGCTTTATCTGACGGGCGATGAGATCAGGTCGGCAGAGGAGGTGCAGGTTCTGGAGGTGGCGGTTACGAAGCGCAATGTGGATGCGTTGTTACGGCGAACACGTGCGGAGTTGAATCGGTCGGACGTGCGGCTTCAGGACGGGCTGATAACGGGCCTGGCATTTCTGGCGGAGGCTGTTCCGGGGGAGGTTTGGCTGGATCTTGGCGATGCAGAGTTCGGTCCGACGATCGCGCCTCCGGAGTCGATGCGGGAGATGATCGGGGCGTTGCATGCGGAGACGGTCACTGAAGAAGACGACCGCAGATTTGCGCCGCTGGATGTGGAACTGGGCGCGATCATGCTCAGTGGCCGGCCGGTGGTGCTGCGGATGATGCCTGACCACAGCGAGCACATCGAGCAGCTGCGGGAGCTGGGTGTGAATACCGTCTGGATTTCAGACTTCGATAAAACGGAGCGTTCCCGGGAATTGTGGGAGCAGGGCTATGCGGTACTGGCGACGCCTCCGCATCCTCGATTTCAGCCCGGAGACTTCTCCACGGTGCTGCGATCTCTGCCACCGCTCGATCAGTTCTGCCCGCACGTCTCGGGCTGGTATTACGGCACGCGGGTTTCGCCCGGTGATCTGCCGCAGCTGCTGGCGTGGTCTCGCGAAGTCCGCAGTGCGGACCGCATTTTTCAGCGGCTGCAGATGGCGGATGTGACGGGGTCAGAGAGTGCTGCCGCTCGTGAGATTGACCTCGTGGGAATTGGTCGGCAGATTGTGGGCCGTGAAGAAGGTTTCGGGGCTCTGCGGAATCTCCTGCTGCACCGGCAGAAGATGGCCGGGCAGCTCTCATTCCCCTGGACATGGATTCAGACTGAGCCTTCCGCAGAGCAGGTGGAGTGGCGTCAGGGCAGACTTCAGCCGCTGGTGGAGCCGGAGCAGGTACAGCATCAGGTGTATGCAGCGCTTTCAGCGGGCTACCGCGGTCTGGGGTACTGGAAGACCCGTCGTCTGCAGCCGGACCAGCCGCACGACAGGGAGATCAGTCTGGCGATCGAGCTGGCGAATCTGGAAATCTCGCTGCTGGAACCTTTCCTGGCGCGCGGGCGTCGCGAGGGATATCTGGCGCTGCAGACTCCATCCGCAGCCACCTCGCCGGCAGCTCGCAGCCGTTCCCAGTCATCCCTCGCATTGTCTTTAAACGGCACGCCGTCGGGAGTGACGGTGACGGGTCTGGATTCTCCGGCGGGGCACGACGCGGCCGTGATCAGCAGTCCGGGGGCCACGCTGATTCTGGCGGTGGCCTGGGATGACGTTTCGCAGTTTGTCCCGGCACCACTGTACGAGCGTGAAGTGAATATGATTGTGGCAGCCTCGGAAACAGCATCTGCATGGCAGATTTCCACGAGTGGTGTGAGGAGTCTGCCGCGGGAGGTGACTGCGGGCGGCCTTGCAATCCGGATTCGTGACTTTGACCGCAGCGCCGCGGTGATTGTCACGTCTGACACAGGAATTATTCGGGCGCTTGAACAGCGGATTCAGGCCGTGTCTGCAAGTGCCGCCTCCAAATCGCTGGAACTGGCCTCACTCAAGTATGTCCGCGTGCTCGGCACAATTGAAATGCTCCGGGAGCGCCATTCTGTGCCAGCCGGTGCCGATCGACTCCTCGCCGCCGCCCGGGAAGCTCTGGACCGGGGCAGTCATGAGCGCAAAAGCAATGATTTTCGTGAAGCAGCACTGCTGGCTGCGGATGCTCTGCGAAATCTGCGACTGCTGCAGCATCTCTGCTGGAAGGATGCCGCCGCGGAACTCACCGCACCCACTGCTTCTCCGCATGCCATCTCATTCTCCACCCTCCCTGACCACTGGGCTCTGCTGCGGACACTCAGCGAACGCCAGGCAGACATCTCCGAAAATCTCCTCGCTGACGGCGGTTTTGATTTGCAGAAGTCTCCGTTTCAGCAGGGCTGGACACGGCAGGCGGGCGGAAACGCTATCTTCTCCACGACCGGAGATCTGATTACCGGCGGGAACGGTGGTCGGCTGCTGCGGCTTGCCGCATGGTATTCTGATGCGTCCATGAAGTCCGGCACACGCGACGATATCAAACCGCTCACTGTGTCCACGCCGGTTCTGCCTGTCAACGCCGGAGATGTGATGCTCGTGCGGGGCAAAGTGCGCCGGGGCCTTGCGGTCACGCCCGGTTCCCGGCGGCCGCTGATGATCCACGATTCTGAACTGGGACCGGACCTTGCACTGAGACCCGAACTGCGCTCCGACTGGACACCGTTTGAAATGATCCGCCCGATTGCAAAGGATGGTCAGTTCCGGGTCTCGCTCACACTTACCGGCCAGGCAGAGATTCATCTGGACGATATTGAAATTCGCCGACTGCCGACTGCCGCTGCCGATTCACCCGGCCCCATTCGCTTCACGGCCAATCCGGGGACGCCTGGCGACGGGACAGCGCCTGTCGAGCCGCGCTGATACCCGGTGCACACAGAAGATGATCCTCACTATCGCGCCGGAAGCTTAACCGGACGACGCCATGTTGGGGCAGATACTCCAGCTTCGAGCGACACTGTGGCTGTGACCGTATCCGTGAAATCCGTGTCGTCCCTGTCATCCGTGGTCAAAAACACGATCGGATTTTGACCACAGACAGCGCGGATCACACGGATGAATCACAGAGGTGACAAATCAGGTAACCGTCACCCCCGCAGCCCCCGACGGGCTTGCCCCCAATGCCACCTACTTTCCGCTGTAAATAGAAGCGGAACGGCGCGAGTCCAATGCCACCTTCTTCGGCTCCAGTTAGAAGCGGTACGGCGCGAGCCGTCCGGTAACGACAGGAAATTTCAGCATCCATCACCGGACGGCTCGCGCCGTACCGCTAAAAGTAGGTGGCATTGGGCTCGCCCCGTCGGAGCTCAAGGTTCGCAGCTACACCACACCACCAACACCCC
>CAZLOQ010000087.1:0-23077 GCA_964561125.1 uncultured Chitinophaga sp.
GGGCAGTGGGCGGTGAGAAGTGAACGGAACGTCGAACCTGGCGCTGTCGAGCTAAAGCTCATGCGGAACAGGTCTGGCGGAAGAGTCGCGTGGCCGTCCCGACTCTTCCGTCTGCGAACAGCTCCGGCGGTTGCCGCAGCTGATATCCGCTGACAGCCAACTGACTGTCAGCTGGCGGGCTGTAATTCACCTCGGCTTCACAAATGCGGTTGCATTCCTGTCAGAAACAGATACACACAGCGAGTCTGTCTTTCACTCGACACGAATGGAACGAATCATGCCGAACACACGTGCGTACTTCAGCGCCGCTTTGCTGCTTTGTGGCCTCTTGATCGGCCGCTGCTCCTCGCTTTTCGCTCAGCAGCCTGCTGCAGAAACGTCGCCTGCCGTCGTGACCCGCATCTCGTTCGGGTCCTGTGCCAAACAGGACCGGCCGCAGCCCATCTGGGAGGCAATTGTGGCGGGCAGGCCGGACATGTTTCTTCTGCTGGGAGACAACATCTACGGCGATACCAATGACATGCAGCTCCTGCGGCAGAAATATCGCCAGCTGGAAGAACAGCCAGGGTTTGTCAAACTTCGTGCGACCTGTCCGGTGCTGGCAACCTGGGACGACCACGACTTCGGTCGCGATGACTCCGGGGCCGAATTTGAATTCCGCAAAGAATCTCAGCAGGTGTTCCTCGACTTTATCCAGGCCGGACCGGACGACCCCAGACGTCAGCGTGAAGGCATCTATTCATCTTCGATCCACGGTCCGCCCGGTCGTCGGGTGCAGGTGATTCTGCTCGATGCGCGTTACTTCCGCAGTCCCCTCAAAAAAGGCTTCAGCTCCCGCGAACCCGGTGAAGGCTATCGTGGCCGCTACGTTCCCAACGACGACCCGCAGGCCACTGTGCTCGGTGAAGCCCAGTGGCAGTGGCTGGAAGAACAGCTGCGTCAGCCGGCCGAAATCCGCATCATCGGTTCCAGCTACCAGGTGCTGTCGAACCAGCACGGCTGGGAAATGTGGGGCAACTTTCCACTCGAACGTCAGAAACTGTTCGCGCTGATTCGCAAAACCGAAGCCAGTGGTGTGCTCATGATCAGCGGCGACCGTCACCTTGCCGAACTTGCCGGCCTGCCCGCCGAAGCTGCTGAAGGCGTCGGCTATCCGCTGTATGAAGCCACCAGCAGCAGTCTGAATATGCCCTCCGGCAACTTCACAAAGACCGGAGTTCGCTTTGCCAATGAAATCAACCCCTGGCGGCTTGGATTGACCTGGTTTGACGTGAATTACGGCAACATCCTGATTGACTGGGAATCCCCGGATCCCGTCATTCGGCTGCAGATCTGCGACGAACAGGGCGCAGTGGTTCTGCAGCAGCGTACACTGCTGAGTCAGCTGCAATCGCCCCGGGCTCAGTGACAGACGCAGTATCTGATCCGTGATCCTGATCCCTGATCCCGGCACCGTTTACCGTTTACCATGTACCGTTCAGCGGCTCGGTGGGTTGCGATAATCAAGCGGCGGTTTCTGTCCCGGCTGCATCAATGACTCCCACGGCTGTCCGTTGGTACGCGTTCGCAGTTCGGCAGCCGCCTGGTCCAGTGTTTCTCTGCTCTGCAGGAGGTCCAGCGCGGTGAGGGCGAGTGTTTCAGCGGCCAGATTCATGCCGTACTCGCCAATCCGCGTTCCGCCGGCCGCCACTGCCTGCCACGAGTGGGCTGGAGTTCCGGGGACCCAGCAAGCCGTGGTGAAGCCCGTTACGGGAACGACCCAGGACACATCTCCGACATCTGTTGAGCCTTTGCCGATGGTACCATCAGCGTTTTCCACTCGTGCCGGAAGGTCGAGCGGTTCGGGTGTATCGAGATGCTGCTGCAGTCGGGCGGCGAATTGCAGGTCCGCCTCCCCGTATTGAATTCTGTTCTGCTGTAACAGCCGCTTGCGAACGACGTTGGAGAGCGTTGTGTTAGGGAGGATCTCGCGGATACCTCCTTCATAGCGAATGGTGAGTTTTGTTTCCGTCGCGAGTGCCCCGGCCTGGGCGCACTTCTCCAGACGCGCGTACAGGGGTTTCAGAAACCTCGCCTCCGGATGCCGGATATAGAAGTACATTTCGGCAAAGGCAGGTACCACATTCGGAGCCTCACCGCCGCTTGTAATCACATGATGGATGCGCGTTTGTTCCGGCGTGTGCTCCCGCATCAGTTCGGATGCATGGGCTGTGAGTTCCACAGCGTCCAGTGCAGACCGTCCCAGCTCCGGGCTCCCGGCGGCGTGAGCAGTTTTTCCTTCGAAGCGAAACCTGACAGCGATTCGGGCCAGAGATGAACGATCGCCAACGGATGTTCGTGAGGACGGGTGCCAGTGGAGCACAGCATCGACATCCTGAAACAAGCCTGCCTGCACCAGAAACACCTTTCCCGAACCACCCTCTTCCGCCGGACAGCCGTAGAATCTGACCGTTCCCTGAAGCTGGCCGGCCCGAATCCGTTCGGCCACTGCAATCGCTGCCGACAATGACGCCGTACCGAACAGGTGATGTCCGCAGCCATGCCCCCAGTTGTGCTGATCTTCGCGTTTGAGCGGTTCAGGGGTGGCCTGCTGAGAGAGTCCCGGCAGTGCGTCGTATTCGCCGAGGATCCCGATCACGGGTCGGCCTTCACCAAACTCTGCCACAAAAGCCGTCGGCATCTCCGCGACACCTCGCCGCACCCGCATTCCGGCCTGTTCGGCGCGATCTGCCAGTAACCCTGCCGAGATGACTTCCTGGTAGCCCGGTTCAGCGGCCTGCCAGATCTTCAGTGCCAGATCCCAGCTCTCTTCGCGCCGCCCTGCAATCGACTCCAGCACCGCAGCGTCCAGCCCGGCGATTTTCTCCTGGGCCTGCACTGCAGCGACACCGGGGACGCAGATCATCAGCGCCAGCAACCAGCTGCTGCCGCGCCGGACGATCCCCGCACAAATTCCTGTTGACCGACCCATTCGCCCGCTCCTTTTCTGTGATGTTTCGGCTAAGCCCATTGTGTTCAGTTCCCCGCGTTCGTCGCCTTGTGTTCGGGTGGTTCCAGCAGTGTCTCAAGATGGACACCGACGCATTCTGCGAGTCGCTCCACGTGATAGCCGCCTTCCAGAACACTCACCAAACGTCCCTGTGCGTGCACCCTGGCCACATCCACGACCATCTTCGTCAGCGCGATGAAGTCTTCAGTTTCCAGTCCGAGTGACCCGACGGGGTCTTCGAAGTGGGCGTCGAATCCGGCACTGACAATCACGAGTTCGGGTTGGATACGATCGGCGGCCGTGGACAGCATCGCTTCGAAGCTTCGCAGAAATTCCCGGCGTGATGTGCCGAATTCCACGGGCAGATTGAAGGTCGTCCCGAGCCCGTCACCGCTCCCGGTCTCCTGACGTCGTCCTGTTCCCGGATAAAAGGGAAATCGATGGGCCGAAAAGAAACCCACCTGTGAATCTTCGTAGAAGATATCCTGCGTGCCATTGCCATGGTGCACGTCCCAGTCGATCACGAGGACACGATTGAGGCCGAACCTGCGGATGGCTGAGCGGGCCGCCACGGCGGCGTTTCCCAGCAGACAAAAGCCCATGGGGGCAGCAGGCAGAGCGTGGTGCCCCGGGGGGCGTACAAGGCAAAGCGCAGTGCGATCCTCCCCCGCAAGCACTCTGCGGACGGCTTCTGTGGCAGTTCCGGCCGCCAGCCAGGCAGCATCCGTCGACCCCCTGCTCAGCACGGTATCGGCCTCGATCCGGCCCCCGCCGGCCGCAGCAAATTCCCGCAGCTCCTGCAGATAGTCAACGTCGTGCACTGCCAGCAGATCCGCCTCGTCTGCCGGTGCCACGGGGCAGCGGACCGCCCGACCCAGCAGTCCCGAGGCCTGCAGGTGCCGATCGATGGCCCGCAGCCGCTCCGGGCATTCGGGATGGCTGCCGGTCTGATGTTCCAGAAAGCGTGAGTCAGAAAAAATCAGCGTCATCTCGTGGTTTCCACCGAATACACGGGTGCAGTCAGCCGGAAATCTCGTATTCTTTCAACCTAATGCCTGTTTGCAAAGTCACCCACGCCCTCTGCCCGGGACGCCTCCATGCCGCGGTGCTCCATGTTCTGTGCTGTCTGCCTTTGGCTGCTTTGCTGCATCCTCGATCATGCCGCTGTCGCCGACGAAAGCCGCGACCAGCAGCTCCGGGATGAAGCATCCGCTCTGATCGCCTCACAGCCCGACGCCGTCGCCTGCGTCCGGCTGATCATGATCGATCTCGAACTCAGTACCGATCTCACCGAAGCCAGCCGCAGCACCTGTCGCAACATCCTCCGCACACTGGCACTCGCAAAAGACGACAACGCGCTCCAGCACGTCCGCTCCGTGTTTGAAAACGAACCGGAGCGGCGCAGCATGGCGGCGTTCGCCATCAGCCAGGTCGCCCTCCAGCAGCCGGCTGAGCTGCAGGACTGGAGGCTCATGGTCCGCTCACTCACCGTCGTCCGCGGTGATGATGCCGTCTCCGTCCTCCGCGCTCTCAAACGCTACCGCATTCGTGCCAACAAATCTCAGTGGGTCCGCCAGGTCATTCTCAGTGGCCTGCGGCTGCCGCCGGAACAGCACCAGCACGCCACGTCGCTGCTGCAGCACTGGACCACCCAGCCCGCTGCTGGCTCAGACCCGTGGACGCTCAGCCAGTACCAGACGTGGTTTGAGCAGGAATACCCTGACGCCGCCCCCCCGACGCTTCCCATTGATCAGCCGGGCCGAAAGTGGACCATGGCTGCCCTGCTCCCGGATGTGCTCAACCAGCACTCCACCACGCCACTGGTTCGTGACGGCACAGTTGTTTACGACAAGGCCGGCTGCCGCAAATGCCACCAGCGAAGTTCACCAGGCACTGCACCAGGTCCCGACCTCACCTCACTCGGCTGGCGCCGCCAGAAGGAGGAAATCCTTCAGTCACTGCTCTACCCCTCCCAGGAACTCCATGAGGAGTACCCGGTGGTGACCGTTCAGCTGACCGATGGCACCCAGTTCTCGGGACTTCTCCAGGCCGCCCCGAACGAGCTTCTGGCGATCATCAGCAGCACCGGGGAACGCCGGGAGTTTTCCCGGAATGACGTGGAACTCATTCGCAATCAGCCGGTGTCCAACATGCCCGAAGCCACTCTGGAACCCCTCACCCGAGAGGAAATCCTTGCATTAATGGCTTACCTGACATCCGTTGAAGGCGTTCCTCGCCCGCATTCGGATGAGGAATAGTAGCGGATACACGCAATTTTCCGGGCTTTGATTGCAGCCAACCGCAAAAAATCCAACGATTTGGCACAACGGAGTTTGGACAGACTGGCCGGTGTGACTAGAACGGATAATCCAGCGACGGTTTTTTCAGAGGCACGATTTCGCTGGAAAATTCGGTTCGGTTTTTGTGGGTGACGATTGTGAGCCAGTTCTTTTCGCCAAGAGAAGTTGCGGTTGCGATCGGAGTCAGCGAATCCTCGCTGAAACGCTGGGTCGACAAAGGCCTGATTCAGGCCTCCAAGACAGGCGGTGGCCACCGCCGTCTGGCACTTGATTCGGTGCTGCGGTACATCCGGGAAGAACGGATGGCGATGGCCCATCCCGAAGTCCTTGGACTTCCGGCCGGCACCGGACTGCAGACGCCATCAGAAGCAGCGGCCAGGCCGGATTTCTTACGAGCAATGAGCAGCGGTGATGAATCCGCCTCCCGGCGGATCATTCTGGATCTGTTTCTTGCAGGCGTCAGTGTCTCGAAAATCTTCGATCAGGTAATCGCCCCCGTTTTCCACGAAATCGGCGATCTGTGGCGGTGTGGTGACATCGAAATCTACCAGGAACGTCGGGCGTGCGAAACCTGTAATCGCGTGCTGCACGAACTTCGTCGCGCTGTCGGATCCGGTCCTGAATCCGGCCCCTTAGCGCTGGGGGCAACCCTCGACGGCGACCCCTACACACTCGCTGTCAACATGGCCGAACTTGTGCTCCGCGACTGCGGCTGGAGAGCCGTTTCACTGGGGCACATGCTGCCAATGGACACGTTGCGGCGAGCAATTGAGGCGGATCGGCCTTCGCTGATGTGGGTGAGCGTTTCTGCGATCCGCGATCCGGACAGGTTTATTGCCGGTTTCAACATGCTGTTTGATACAGCGTCCGCCGCCGACTGTGCACTGGTCGCCGGCGGTCAGGCTCTGACCGCCGACATTCGCCAGATGATTCGTTACACCACGTTCTGTGATACCTTCCAGCACCTGGAAGCGTTCTCGAACACCGTGTTTCGTCGTCCGTCCCGTCAGGATTTCAAACCCTGAATTATTTCGCTGCCGGGATCATTTCTTCGCCAATCAGTGGCTCAGTAATGGAAGTGCTGGCGATACGCAGTCGCAGCCGATGGTTGCCGGGGCGAACGCATCTGAGCTTCAGCTCGTAGACTTCAGTGCTGCCAACCGCGATTTCCGGAAGCGACCGGAACACAAGCACCCCGTTCTCAGCGATGTATTCACTGGGACCGCTCACATCCACCAGCTCCAAACCGGCCGGGAGTTCACATGAGATCCCGACTGCTCGAGCGATCTCAGTGCCCGTGTTCGTGATCCGGATCCGTCGCACGCACTCGTCTCCGGTGCTGACACGCCCCTCAGCACCCACGACCTGCAGTTCCAGCACTGCGGTGCCGATCACGGACGTGATGTGTTCGCACACAGTCACTCTTCCGTGCTCGGTGACTGCTCCGGCCTGATGCGTCACCCTGCCGGTACGAAGTGCCTTGAGCGACACCTGAAATGCACTGGTTTCTTCAGGACGCAGCGTGCCCACGAACCACTCGACGGAACCGTCCTTCTGCGAGAAGCGACCGCCGCGGTTAGCCGCCACAAACTCAAATCCCTCGGGCAACTTATAGCGGGCTCTCACATTCACGGAAGGGACATTTCCGGTATTGGAGATCTGCAGCTGGTAATCACTGCTGTGGCCCGTCGTTTCCTGAGCTGGTCCTTCGATGGCAACCAGGAGCTTAGGCTCAGAGACGCTGATTTCGGCGGTTGTTGTCTGCATCAGTCCGCCTGCAGCCTCTGCCTTGACATCGATCTTGAACTTTCCGCCACGCTGCGCAGACAGGTTCAGCTGGGCCTGACGCGATTCGCCAGGATTCAGCGTTCCAACGTCGATCTGCAGCGTATCTCCGGATTTGTGTTCAAGTCCCTCAGGAATTTCAGCCCGAATCACCACGTTTTCCGCCGTACCCGTGCCCGGATTACTCACTCGCATCACGAGGCCGGTGGACTGCCCCACCTCAGCAGTCTCCGGACCATCGATGGCCAGTTCCAGCCTTGGTTCAAGGACACTGAAGGAGAAACCGGAAGTTGCAGTAATCTGCACGGCGGCTGACATCCGCACGTCGCCAGGTTGGTGGGGTGTGAAACGGAAAAGAATGCTGCGAGCTTCGCCGGGCTTGAGTTCGCCAAGCGACCACGTCATGAGTTCGCTGCGAGTTTCGGGCTCGGGAGTGATTTCAGAGAAGTCACAGGCGGCTGGAACGGCAACCTCAGCCACGACACCGGCAACGGCTGAGCGTCCGCTGTTACGAACCCTCAGTTCCAGTTCTGTTTCCCGCCCGGCCTGAAATTCGCCACGACTGACCCATTCCAGACTGACAGTCGGAGTCTGACTGCCTTCGGGTGCCTGGGCCGACAAAAGTGGAACTGCAGCATCCGCAGTCTTCGACCTGACTGCCGCCGGTGCTTTATTCACTGTCACGATGGACTGCGTGTCAGCGGCAGACGCAGAGGTGCGGGGCAGACGATTCGTCGTGCGGCCGACTGTCACTCGTGAACGCGTGGCAGACTCCACCCGCGGCAACGACTCCTCAAGGTACGCTTCAAAGTCTTTATCGCCGCGATCGGCAAAACCTGCAGGAGCGACGACGTTCGTCTTTCGGCCAGCCACTTCGGAGTGAACTGCGCGGGATTCCGCGAAGTCAGATTTCTTTGGCTGAACGGCGGCCTGTGGCTGCTTCGGGGGGGCGGGCGGCGTCAGCCCGCCAGATGACGTCGCCGGCGTCTGAGATGTCTGCACGGCGGCAGCTGCTGCCTTCGCTGGCTCCTTTGTTCTGGCGGGGAAATAGACCGTCGGTGTCTTCGAGCGAGCGGCGGTCGGTGCTGCCTTTGGGGAAGTACTGGTGCCGAATGGTCGCTGGAACCCGGAATCCTGAGCCCCGAAAGCGGAGCCTGCCACTGCCAGAATGATCACCAGAGTCACTGACTGTTTCAACATGATGCTTCTCCCGGTTTCCGACCGACTGGTCCCCCCAGCTTTCGTCCGCTCCCTGTCCACCGCCTGGAGGATGGGAGCCGGCCACATGGCGTCTCTCGACGCCATACCCGCTTGGTAGGATCGACACTGCGGTTAAACCTGCTTGAGTCGTTCCGGTAAATTGGAGCAGCTCTGACGATTGTGCCTGGAGTTCCGGCAGGCCGGGCGTCAATCCAGAAGATCTACGTCGGCTTCGTCAATCAGCATGGAGGCGCCCTGCTGCATGAAATTGACCATCACAGTCAGTCGGTGGCCGGACTGCACTTTGGTCACGATGCCCCTTAAGCCGGTCATTGCACCACGGCGAATGACGGCCGTCCGCCCGACCACGGGACGTGGTTCCGGGTGAATGTCATCGCCTTTCTCCAGAAGCAGTCGAATTCGCTGCAGGTCAGTCACCAGCAGTTCCGGCTCGGTCACACGCAGACAGCGTGAAATGCAGCCGGTGGAAACAGCATCGTGCCGCTGAACTTCGTCGCCCCGAACAAAGACGTACCCGGAAAAGAGCGGTATCCAGCTGGTGCGGATTCGGCCGGCCGGGGAACGGGACCGATTGGCGACGAGCGGTCCGTAGTGCGGAATTTTCTGTTCACGGAGCTGCCGCATCAGCTCTTTTTCGCGTCGTGCCATGGTATACATGGCAAACCACGACTCGTCCTGGGGCGTGACAATCGACGCCGACAACAGGTCGGTCGGGAACAGATCAGGTTCGCGGGCCAGGATGGGCATGGGCGGTGCAGGCCGGATTCGAGGTGTGATGCGTCGAGTGACACGCAATCATAAATCCCGATCGGGCCTCGATGACGTTTATTTCGGGGTTCCATATCGAAAAACGGGCAAAGCGGTGAGGATTCCTGAATTTGGTCCGAGCAAAACACGCGGGAAGATCAGCCAAACTGCCTGTTTTTTTTATCTTAACGCTCAGAATTCATACGCATGGCCGGAAACCGCCAGCTGCATGCCCTGACGCTGGAGTGCCTCAAGTTCCATGGCGATCTGCCGCTGGAAGGCCGGCTTCAGGTGATAGGCCAGCAGAGGCACGCTGCTGTGGAATTTACGCAGTTCCTCGGCGAACAGTCGCGGACAGAGATGACCAGACTTCCACGCCAGCCATTCGAGGCTGTTTGGGAAACTGCACTCCAGAAAGACAGCCGCCAGTCTTCGCCGAAGGCTCAGCAGTTTCCAGACTTGTTCGGTGGGCCCGGTGTCTGAAACGAAGGCCACGGCGACACATGAGTCTTCGACGATGAAGCCGAACGTGGGGATTATGTGGCTGAGGAGCACCGGGGTGACGGTGATTCCGCAGGGCAGGCAGACAGGGGTTTCTGAGGTCAGTTCCCGAAGCGACAAAAACGGATTTTCTTCACCCGACAGGCGAATGAAATCGGGCCAGTAGACGTCGTTGAAAATGTTCTTTTGAAGGCAGTCGATTGTCTCGGGGCCGGCATGAATCTGCGGACAAGACTCCGTTGGCTCGTAGACATTGTCCAGAAACATGGGCAGCGAGGCAATGTGATCGGCGTGACTGTGAGACAGAAATACGTGCTGCACTCGCCGCTGTCGTTCCACCGGCCAGAGAAAGCCCAGTGTGCCGGCGTCCAGCGCCACTTCGTCATTGATCAGCAGCGACATGCAGAACTGCATGGCTGAAGGTCCGCCGAAAGTGGACGGCAGCAATTCGACTTTCATGGCAACCGCCCCATGCTCTATCTGCCTCGTTGAGTCGGCTGGCGGAAGATTCCACCGCTGCCAAAGGCGTGGTTCAGACCCACGTGAAATTCAGAATCGAAGACTCGATCTCCGGTCGTTACCGGGAGCATCACAGCCATGGTCAGACTGGTCTGTCGGTTAAACTCGGCTGTGATGCCAGTGGTAATGTTTGCCATCCCGTAGCTGCTGCCGGCAGTGCCGAATGCCAGAGGCACTCCGTTGAGATCTGCCTGAACGGCATCCGTACCCTGCAGTGTTTGATTCAGGTGCAGCTCAAGGAGGGCTGCAAGGCCGGTCAGGGACGAGTTGCCGGATGCTGCGTCCGCCCGATAAATCCAGTATCCGCTTTGCAGGTCGGTGTAGAGCATCGCAGATTCCTGAAGCCGGCCACTCACCGAATCCTGCCGAAAGCGATCCCGAATCTCAACAGACTCACCGTTCGTATCAAACTGCACCTGACAGAAGCCCTGAAAAAAGAGTCGATCCGTCGGCGCTGAAACGAAGCCGACATACGGGGCGACGGTGACGCTTTCAGCACTTCGCGTGATCGTAAAGGCAGACGTTGTGATTTCTGTGTCGTCCGCCGTCGGCAATTCCAGAGACATCCCGGCCGACAGTCCCAGCGATTCGCCACTGTACAGCAGCTGCTTGAACACAAATGCCAGATTGCCCAGCTCGGCTGCTGTGCCCCCGGCGACTGCTGCCGATTCCGTGAGTGTCTGTGTGCTGTCAAATGTGCCGGCAAACGGCATCCGCATTTCAACCGATGTCCACGAATCATTCAGCGTTCGCTCGAAGCCCGGCACAAATCGACTCACATTACCCCGCCCAATTGTGCCAGGCACCGACTGAAACTGATTGTAGTGGAAGAACACACGGTCTCGAGGCATGGGACTGTTGCCCTCAGCGATCTTGTGCTGGGAAACCATCGAGCCTCCGCGCGGCAGTGAAATGAGCTGCTCCGGAGCGATCCCGCCCTTGAAAAAACTCGCATCGTCAATGTAGAGATCCACCAGATCAGAACCCCCGGTCTGCTGCCCACCACGCCTGGCTCGCAAGCGCGCCAGCTCGGATTCCGAAATCGTCCCGGTAAACCCCGCAAGGTCGGTCGCCTGACGACTCAGGAAATCTGTCAGACGCTGCCTGTCTTCAGCCGCCAGGGAATCAAGGTTCGTGATGAACGGATCAGAGCTGGGATCCACTGAATTAAATGTCAGCGTCAGCGGTTTTCCAAGGACCTGTCCGAGTGTCTGACGGTTGCCGGGGATGGTCACAAACAGCAATGACTGAGAGTTGGGATTGACCGGCAGTTGATTGAGCGGATCACCGTCGATCGTGATGAAGCGGTTACCAAATTCCTGAGGATCCGCGAAGAATTGAGTCGTGTTGCCAAGCCCCGGAAGGTCGCCAATGACATTGGGTGTCCGCTGCAGCCGCCGGCCGGATGTGCCGATTGACTGATCGACATTTCGGCGAGGTCTGCGCTGTGCGTTTGCCGGCCCGGGTTGCTGAGCGGCCGGGCCCTGACCCTGCTGACCAGCCTGCGGCGACTGAGCAGCCTGAGCCTGCTGACGCGCTGCGGCAGCGACCTGTTCCTGAGCAGTCACGGGATCGACGGCTGAAGCAGCCGGAGCATTGCTGACGTTCTGTGCGGACACAGTGCCGGCCGTCATGAGCAATGCAGCCACAGCCGACTTTATGAACGGCCAATGACCCGGTTTGCTGCGATTCAACTCTGCCATCGATGCGTCCCCCCGAAGCTTCCTGCTTCCCACCACGCGTTTTCACCGTCCATGATGAACTGGGCGCGCATCGTCAGCAGTTCCTGGTATCTGCGAGGTTTTTCCAGGTCTTCGCCCGGTTGTTCTGTGATTCCCTGCCAGCCTCTCTGCAAATAAAACCCAGTTTTCCCAGATTGCGAAGTTCACATCGGGGCACTTTCCGCCGCTTTTCGCAGTTCGTCCTGGAGCACCTGCAGAGGCAGCCCCAGTGAAGACTCGCGGGCGCGACGCGCCACGTTCCAGCCAACAATCTGCCCCTCTGAAGAAATCAAAAGTCCGCCGCACTCTTTGGGGTCCAGCACAAGATCGTGCTGCAGGACCCCCTGAAATCCTGTTCGACGAATGCTGACCACACCCGCTCGCCCATCAAGATACTCAAGGCGATCAAACATGACAGCCGGGTCATGCCCCACCCGCAGCGAAGCCTGCCCTTTCTCTGCGGACCTGAGGTAGTTCAGGGTGATCCAGTCACCCGGCTGGTAAGGACCAAGGTGATGTGTGAGCAGCTTGAGACTGGGAATCGGGTTCTGGTTGAGGCTGAGCAGCAGGTCGCCACGCTGCAGACCGCCTGCCGCTGCAGCGCCGCCCGGGGCGGCCTCCAGAACCCGCAGCCCGGACTGCTCGGGCTGCTCCTGAAGCTGGATTCCCAGATGGGGTGATACGGCTGGCTCGGTGTAATCAACACGCGTAATCACACCGGGGCCGACAATCCGACAAGGGTTGCCAGCGGTGGCCAGACCCGCTGCAGCAAAGACAATTTCACCAGTCTGTGCACTGGAGGTCGGCAGGGATCCGCAGGGTGGCAATGAGTGCCAGTCGGTGCATTCAAGGATTGCCAGATCGGTGGCTGGATTGGATCGAACGAGCTGCAGCTGTCGAACGGAGCCGTCGGAAAATCGCCCGTACAGCGGCTGGCCGGGCTGGAGCAGGCTGAGTTTTGCGGAGGCGAAACGCGGGTCGAGCCGCGTGGCGAGTCCCAGCACTTCAGTGGACGAGGGATGCGGGACGAGTTCGAGTGTTGAGGATGCGACCTGACGGAGCACCTGCGGGGAAGGCTGCCATGCTGGAGTTGTTTGCCACAGGGGCGGCTGAGCCGGTGCCTGGGGGGGCTGTTGCAGATTGGCTTGGCGAAGCAGTTTTTTGAGTGCCTGTGGGGCCACATGCTGATTGGATTCAGGTCCGACTCCGATTCTGCGGTGGAGACCGGACAGCTGTCCGAAGCGGTTGATGAGCGGACCACCGGAGTCGCCGACGGTGAGCATGCAGCTGGTGCGGACAACTGTCGGGTCCGCACTGCGGACCGTGCCCAGGCGGATGGCTGGCGGCTGGGTGGAAGATTCGCGGGCTGGGTAGCCGAGTGCCAGCAGGATTTCGTTGGGGGCGGGGTCTGTCGGTGACAATGGCAGCCATGCGGACAATGAAGCAGGGGGTGTGCCCCCTGGGGCCGGGGTGTCAGGCTGCAGTCTGAGCAGTGCGATGTCGGCCTGGACGTCCCGTTCCACCAGCACCGCAGTGCGGACGCCCTGCCCCGGGAGCCGGACCTGAATTTCGCCGGGACCCTCGGGGATGCTGTGGCTGGCGGTGAGTATCTCTGAGGTGGGTGTGATGACGACACCGGAACTGACGCCACCGCCGGGTACGGAGATCCGTACGGTGGCTTTCTGTAGTTGTGTGAGTGCGGTGGAATTGAGCTGTCCGGGGGCGGGCAGACACGCAACACACAGATATGCCGAGGCGATCAGACGACAGACGTGAACGGTCATGGGGCCGGTTCCTGTCTGAGCGTCAATGTGAGTCTTCTGAGGTCCATGACAGACTGGCCGGGAATGCGGACGGCCTGCAGAATGAGGTCTCCGCGACCGGCCGGCAGTTGGATGTCTCCCAGTGATAAGCTGCGGAATTCCTTCATCTGCGATTCTGCGGGCGGACGCGGCAGCGTGTCCTGGTTGGTGTAAAGCGGCGGATCCCAGCCGGGCTGGATCTGAGCCTGAAGGCGAGCGTCGGCAAAGCGGAGTTCCAGCACAGAGCCGGCGTCGGCTTCGGGACAGGTGTAATCGACAGCGACTTCGTAGGTGCCGGCTGTGTGGACGTCCACATGCCAGACGATGCGGTCATCGATTGATTTCCAGTTGACGAAATACGAACAGTTGGGGGCGGGGCTGCTGCGACGAATGGCCCCCTGCGGTTCTGCGTCGCGAGCCGGCAGAAAGGTGGTGGGGAATTCGGGGTAACCGACTGGAAACGGGCGAGGATCCACGGTGTTGGCAGCGGGTTTTGCAAGCGCTGCGGGGGAAGTGCTGCGAGGCATTTGCTGACGCCACGCAGTGACCGACTGCTGCAGTGTCGCAGCGCGGTCAGGGTAACGGTCGTTGACGGGAGTTGTCTGGCCGGGATCGGCCTGCATGTCGTACAGTCGACCTTCTGCATCGAGGCGGAACTGTTGAGTTCTTGCGGAGACACGCCCGGCCCAGTGGGTGAACAGTGTGCGGTCAGGATGGCTGTCTGTCAGGCCCAGGCAAAGTGGGGAAAGGTCCTGCCCGTCGAGCGGCAGGTTGCCCGCACGACTGATACCGGCCAGGGAAGTGAGCGTTGGCAGAAGGTCGATCGCACCGGCAATCGGCGTGATCAGACGTCCCGCGGGAATCCGCGCCGGCCAGCGGAGGAAGCAGACACTGCGAGTGCCTCCTTCGTCGGTGGAACCCTTTTGTCCCCGCATGTTTCCGTTCCAGCGGGCCGTGTTGGGGCCGTTGTCGGAGAAGTAGAGCACGATGGTGTTGTCCTGCAGCTGCAGTTGCCGAAGCTGTTCGAGAATCTGACCGACACAGCGGTCCTGATGTTCCATCATGGCGAGGACACAGCGGGTCTCCTGGAGGTTCTCGCGGGCCGGCTGCAGGCCGGACTGCGTGATGGGACGGTCGCGAAAGCGGTCCCAGTCGGCCTGAGGAACCGCCCAGGGGGAATGGGGCGTTGTAAATGGAATCAGACAGAAAAACGGACGCTGATGATTGCGGGAGATGAAATCACGAGCTTGTGCGGTGCAGACGTCGACGATGTAACCTTCGGTGCGAACCATCCGCCCGCGATCTTCGAGCGGTGCGTTGAAGTATTCGCCCCAGTGGCCGGCGGAGTGACCAAAGAATTCGTTGAAACCGCGGGCCATCGGGTGATAAGGCCACTGACTGCCGTTGTGCCACTTTCCAAAAATACCTGTGGCGTAGCCGGCAGCACGGAAGGCATCGGCGATTGTTTTTTCTGACAGATCCAGACGCTCCTGGCCCGTTGAAACTCCGCGAACACCACCCCGGAGATGATAGCGGCCGGTGAGAAATTCAGCGCGGGTGGGGGCGCAAACGGGACAGACAAAGAAACGGTCAAAGGACACACCGGACCGGGCCAGCGAATCGATTGCAGGCGTGTGCAGTTGAGTGTTGCCGGAATGCGAGTAATCGCCCCAGCCGGCGTCGTCGGCCAGAAAGACGACCACATTCGGCAGCGATTCAGCACCCAGTGCACCGGAAGGGGGCGACAGAAGGAGAAGAACGGTGGCGAAGAGTGTGGCCGACAGGAATTGCAGTGGAGAGAACGCGAGCATGACAGAGACCGCAGCGATGGGGAAGCGGGAGTGATTGCGGGGGCCGGGTGACGCTGACCGGCGGTTCACAGCATAGTTTGGGAGCGGGCAAAAACCGAGCAATCAGGGGGAGTCAGCTACGATTCACAAAATTCCCCCGAAAACAACCGGGATTTCATTTTGCTTCACACGGGTGGCATCCTATGATGCTCCACATGGTTAATCAATACGTGTCCGGGACTATTTCTGGGTTTTTTCCGTTGTGTCCGGGGCATAAAGGTTCCATGAAGGCTTGCAACACGCTGCACTGGACGGGATAACATGACACGAATGCTCATTTTTTTCTGGCTGACCGGTGTTCGGTGTGGTTCCGCCCGGTCTGCTTCGGTGTTCATCAGGGAGCCGCAGCCGTGCGTTGTCCGTACTGCAGGCACGACGAAACCAAAGTGATCGATTCCCGCACCAGCCAGGATCTTTCCATCCGGCGTCGCCGTGAATGTCTCAGCTGCGAACGTCGTTTCACCACCTACGAACGCATCGAAGAATCGCCGATCCGGGTGATCAAGAAAGACGGCACCCGCGTGCCGTTCGACCGAGAGAAAATTCGTTTCGGGGTCGAAAAGGCCTGCTACAAACGACCTGTCAGTCCTGAACAGATCGATGCGTTGGTGGGCACGGTGGAAGCAACAGTGTACGAGGACGGTGAGCGTGAGGTTTCATCGCGCCGCATCGGTGAACTCGTCTTCAACGCTCTGCGGGAACTCGACAAAGTCGCCTTTGTTCGATTTGCCTCTGTCTACCGTGAATTTCAGGACGTGAACGATTTTGTCGAGGAGCTGCAGCCCATTCTGGACGGGCGTCGACGCGACACTCTGCATTGATCCCCTCCCCGTATGTTCCGATTCAGCCCACAAATTCGCGTGCCGCATTCCACTGCGCCCGGCTGGCTGCTCCCAGGCCCGCTCCGCATCGCTGCACTGCTCATTCTTGGCATTCGTCTGGCCGATGCGTTTGCATGGCAGCCAGGTGTCTGCCTCGCACTTGCCACCGGCTGCCTCCTGCTCTCTGTACCGCTGCGTCCCCAGTCTGTCGCCGCGGCACTGCTCCTGCTGCACGTCGCTCTGCTGTCCGTCGGTGCATCGCTCTGGTCCGTCCGATCCGCCACCCAGGACGGTCGCGACCTGGCACTGCTTCTGCAGGACCGCCCCACGTGGGCGGCATCAGCTGTGCGTCTCTGCGGAACTCTGTCCAGCATCCCGGCGCTGGACACAGTTCGTGACTCCGCCGTCACCACAGCATCCGGCAACCGCCCGCGCACCGCGTTTCTCCTGCAGGCCACACAACTGCTCGCCGGCACCCGGCCACTGCCCGTCCGGGGACTCTGCCGTGTCTGGGTTGACGGCGATGCCACTCACCAGGTCCGCTGGGGCGATTCCGTTGAACTCATCGGTCGCCTCAGCCTTCCCGAAGGCCCGCGGAATCCAGGCGAATTTGACTACGCCCTGTATCTGCGTCGCACCGGCATATCTGCTCAGGTCTACCTTCGGCATCCGGCTGCAATCCAGGTGCGTCAGCCGACCGGCCCGTGGTCCATTCGCGGTCTGCTCAACACATTTCGCCAGCAGACGGTGCAGCAGCTGCAGCACTGTCTCAGCCCTGACAATCGTGCAACGGCCGAAGCGCTGCTGCTGGGCAACCGCGGCCGCATGGAAACTCATCTGGAAGACGACTACGTCTTCAGCGGCACCATGCATCTGCTGGCGATCTCCGGGCTGCACGTCGGAATTCTCTATGTGTTCATCCTGAGACTGCTCCATTTAATTCTGGTGCCCCGCGGCCGTGCCCTCGTGCTGGCCGCCACAGTCTGCATGCTGTATGCCTGTCTGACCGATCTTCGTCCATCGGTTCTTCGAGCATCGCTGTTCATCGTTTTCAGTGCTGCTGGTCAGTTCTGCTGCCGCGACATCCGCATGGGATCGCTCATCGGGCTGACTGCCATCGTGCTCGCCGTCTGCGATCCCTCCGTGGCCTTCGATATCGGCGCCTGGCTGTCCTTTCTGGCTGTCGGTGCGCTCGGCTGGGTTGCTGAACGTACGCCCGCACCCACAGAACGACCTGTCCCCGTCGATGTGCCGGGCTGGCGTGATCGCTGCGTTGACTTCCTCACCAGTTTCACGCACTGGCTCCTCCACAGCTACCGCCAGATGTTCGCAGTCACGCTGCTCTCCGCACCGCTCATCGCCCACCAGTTTCATCTGGTGTCAATTACCGGGCTCGTGGTGAATCTGGTGCTTGTCCCCTTCACCACGCTCACCCTCGCCACCGGCTATCTCTTCGTCGCCGCAGCACTCCTGCTCCCCATACTCGCACCCGTCGCCAGTCTGCCCTTCGACGCCTGTCTTTCACTGATGAATCAATCCGTGGCTCTCTCTGCCGAACTGCGCGGTGGTTACCTGATGATTCCCGACCTGCCGGACTGGTTTCTGCCTGCCTGGTATGGCACGCTGGCCGCCTCCGCCCTCGCCTCCACTCCCGCTCGCCGCCATGCTCTGCGACTGGTCCTGATGCTGCTCACCGCCCACCAGCTGTCCGTCGCCGGCACAATCCCCGACCGCCCCGGACTCACCTGCACCGCACTCAGTGTCGGACATGGCAACGCCATCGTCCTCGAAACCGCTCAGAAAGTCATCCTTTTTGACGCCGGAGCCATGAATCGCCCCGGCCGTGCAGCTGCGACCATCGCCGGCTTTCTCTGGCACCGCGGATATCGTATGATCGACGCGATCGTCATCTCACATCCCGACGCCGATCATTACAACGCCACCACCGGACTCATCGACCGCTTCCCGATCGGACAGATTATCACCACACAGCAGTTCGTGGATTCCTCCTCCCGCGAAGTCCAGCAGCTTCTCCGGCGTCTGCAGGAAATGCAAATCCCCGTCACCATCGCGCATCACCAGGATTCCGTCCAGCTTGAAACACTCAACCTGCAGTTTCTGCAGGGCACCACCACGCTTTCAGACGACAACTCATCATCACCCCCGACTCCCGACCGCTCTGCCAGCACCGACAACGAATCCAGCCTCACCGCAGTACTCCGCTTCGCCGGACATCAACTCTGTTTCCCCGGTGATCTTGAAGGCCCCGGACAACAACAACTCCTCCCGCTCCTCCCAGCCTGCAGCCTGCTCATCAGCCCCCACCACGGCAGCCCTCCCGCCAACACTCCTCAGCTTGCCGCAGTCACCCAACCCGCAACTCTCATCGTCAGTGCTCGCGATGATCGACACATGCACAGACTCAGGACTACATTCCCCGATTCCAGAATCCTCCACACAAGCACCTCAGGGGCCATCACGATGTCTGTGTCGCCCACAGGCAAGGTACGCGTCACCCGGTTCCTTTCCACAACCGCCAGTCCTCCGCTCTCTCCTTAAGCTTCCCATGCCTGCTCAACGTCACCCCACACTGTTCTTCATCACCCTCTGCGGCCTCCTCGTGCTGCTGTCAGCCACACCCCGCGCTGTCGCCACAGACGAAGCCGCCACGGACGAAGCCGCCGCTGCCGCCGCCGCCACCGCTGACGGCGCTACCGCTACCGCTGCCGACGACTTCTTTGAATCGCAGATCCGTCCGCTGCTCGTCGAACACTGCATCAGCTGCCACGGACCGCGCCGTCAGGAAGGGGGCCTGCGACTGGACTCCAAAGCCCATTTGCTGCAGGGAGGCGACAGCGGACCTGCGGCTGTCCCGGGTCATCCTGACGACAGCCGCATGCTCAACGCGATTCAGTACACCGGTGATCTGCAGATGCCCCCCACCGGCCAGCTCCCCAAAGCCCACGCCACCGCCCTGCGGCACTGGATTCAAATCGGGCTGCCATGGCCCGCAACAGTCACTCCTCTGCAGCCCCCGGCCACCGTCGATCACTGGGCCTTTCAACCGCTCAGCAACCCCCAGGTTCCCAACCTCCCCGACCTCCCCGCTGCCACTCCTGTCGACGCCTTCATCCACCAGCGACTGCAGCAGGCCGGCCTGACCATGTCACCGGAAGCAGATCGTCGCACCTTAATTCGCCGCGCCTGCTATTCCCTCACCGGGCTCCCGCCCACCCCCGCAGAGGTCGAACAGTTCGTGTCCGATCCTGACCCCCACGCCCTGCAGAAGCTCATTGACCGCCTGCTCGAATCGCCCGCCCACGCCGAACACTGGGCTCGACACTGGCTCGATATCGCCCGCTACTCCGATACCAAAGGTTACGTCTATGCTCGGGAAGAACGTTTCTGGGTGCACGCATGGAACTACCGCAACTGGGTGATTCAGGCGTTTGCCCGCGATCTGCCTTACAACCGTTTTCTGCTGCTGCAGCTCGCAGCCGACCAGGTTGCCGACAGCTCCCCTGAAGACCTCGCAGCCATGGGATTTCTCACCATCGGCCGCAGGTTTCTTGGCGTTCGCCGGGACATCATCGACGACCAGATCGACGTGGTCAGCCGCGGCACAATGGCACTCACTGTCGGCTGCGCGCGCTGCCACGACCACAAGTACGACCCCATCCCCACCGCCGACTACTACTCCCTTTACGGTGTCTTCGACAGTTCCCGCGAAGCTCTCCTGCCGCTCCCGCCCACCACTCCCGCCCACACCGAATTTCTCACCGCCTGGCAGCAGAAAGCGGCCGAGGCCGATTCCGTGCTGCAGGCCCGACGCGAAACCACGTCCGCCCGGATTCGCAGCCGCGTCACCGATTATCTCGCCGCACAACTCGAACTGGAACGCTACCCGGAAGCCGGCTTCGACCAGATTCTCACCGCTGCCGACCTCCTGCCCTCCTTCGTCCATCGCTGGCGCGACACGCTTCAGCAGGCCGCTCTTTCCAGCGATCCGGTCTTTGCTGCATGGCATGCCTTTCGCAATTTATCTGCCACCGAATTCCCCGCTGCCGCCCCCGACGTTCACTCCCGATTGCTGCTGCTCCCCCCCGAACAGCTTAACCCCCGCGTCCGCACCGCGTTTCTCACACCCCCGACGTCCTTCACCGATGTCATTCAGCGATACGGCCAGCTGTTTCAACAGGTCGACCACGAATGGCAAACGCTGCTCAACACCGCCAAGGCCTCAAACCAACCGCTCCCACAACAGCATCCCCAACCCGACTCAGAACCCCTCCGTCAGATCCTTTACGCCCCTGCCGGCCCCTGTTTTGTACCCGACGAACCCGTCGTCAGCACCGAATACGATTTCGATTCCGGCACCTGCAATGAACTCTGGAAACAACAGGTGGAACTGGAACGCCTGATTCTCAATCACCCCTCGCGCCCTCCCTTCTCTGTCGTGCTCAAAGATCGCGCTGTTCCCGTACAGCCCCGGATTTTCCAGCGCGGTGATCCCGCACGACGCGGCGATCCAGTCCCCCGACAATTCCTCGAACTGCTCAGCGGCCCCGAACGACAGCCCTTCCGGCACGGCAGCGGCCGACTGGAACTCGCCCACGCCATCATCGACCCCGCCAATCCCCTCACTGCCCGCGTCATCGTCAATCGCGTCTGGGCCCGGCATTTCGGCACAGGACTCGCCGCCAATACCGGCGACTTCGGACTGCGTTCCGAAGCCCCCTCCCACCCCGAACTCCTCGACTGGCTCTCTTCGTGGTTTATCCGCGAAGGCTACAGCCTCCGCAAACTGCATCGACTCCTTCTGAATTCCGCCGTGTGGCGCCAGCAGTCCACTGGTCCCTCCAGCCCCACAGAACTCAAAGTCGCCCTCGATCGCGATCCCGCCAACCGATTGCTCTGGCGGATGCCCAGCCGTCGACTCTCCTTCGAAGAACTCCGCGATTCCCTCCTCGCAGCTGCCGGTCAACTTGATCTCACACCAGGTCGTCAGCCCCGGGATCTGTTCGCGACCCCCTTCCCCAACTGCCGCACGGTTTACGGACTGGTGGACCGCCAGTTCCTCCCGGGCACCCTGCGACTCTTCGACTTCGCCAACCCCGATCTGCATATTCCTCAACGCAGCGAAACCACCGTCCCCCAGCAGGCACTCTTCCTGATGAATCACCCGTTTGTCCTCCATCAGGCCCGCACACTTGCCGAACGCGCTGCCGCCCACTCCGCCGCGCCCGAAGCCCAGGCACAGCACCTCTTCCAGCTGGCTCTGCAGCGAACCCCCATGCCCGTCGAACACTCCGCTGCACTCGAACTGCTCAATCAACCCTCCCCACCTGCCGAACCACCCTCGCCCACCGCCGCCGACTGGAACTACGGCTTCGGTCGCCTCGACGAATCGGCCGGCCGCGTCGTCGACTTCCAGACACTGCCCCACTTCACCGGAACCGCATGGCAGGGGGGACCAGCCTTCCCCGATGCAACTCTCGGCTGGGTTCAGCTGACTGCGACCGGCGGTCACCCCGGCAATGACCTCGCCCATGCCTGCATCCGGCGCTGGACTGCACCCCGCAATCTGACCATCACCATCCAGTCAACACTGGTGCACGAACCAGAACCCGGCGACGGAATCCGCGCCTTCATTATCAGCTCCCGTGCCGGAGTTCTTGCCAGCACCGTAATTCACAAACAGACACAGCACCCGGCCGTCACCGACATCACCGTCCAGGCCGGTGAAACCATTGACTTCCTCGTGGATATCCGCGAACAGCTCAACAGCGACCAGTTTCTCTGGTCAATCGAAATCTCCTCCGGAAACGCTCCCGCTGAACCCGCCCCGTCAGAACGTGCCCCCGCTCCTCCTGCCCCGGCCGAACCGGCCCCCCCGGCAAAGAACGCATCAGCCGCCCTCCTCAAGTGGGCCTCCGCCAGCGATTTCCCCAAAGCCCCCAACCCCGAACTCACACCCCTGCAGCAGCTTGCCCAGGTCCTGCTCTGCTCCAACGAATTCCTCTTCGTCGACTAAGCACCTGCGATGCAGTCGCCGCATTCCCTGCCCGATACCGACACTCCCGCAAACACCGTCTGGCAACAGCAGCTGGCAGACTGGTTCCAGACCTCCTGCCGCCTTGAAGTGCTCAGCCCTAAACCCGGCAACGTCAACCCCGGGCACGCCTTCGCCGACGCGACCGTCGAGGATTTCCTCCGCTCCGCCGCCGCCGCCGCCCCCTGCATCGCTCAAGCCCCCGACCAAACCCTCGGCCAAACCCTCCTCAACGCCGTCAAAGCGACTCGCAGCGTCGTCACCCACAACACCAATCTGGGCATCCTCCTGCTCATCGCTCCCCTCGCCTCTGTTCCTCCCCGGCAATCGCTGATCGACGGGATCGCACAGGTGCTTCAGGCCACAACGCTCGATGACAGCAGGCTCGTGTATGAAGCCATTCGGCTGGCTGCCCCGGGCGGTTTGGGGAAGGCCAGTGACCAGGACGTCACCAGTCCGCCAACGCTCCCCCTGATCGCCTGCATGCAGCTCGCCGCAGACCGCGACCTGATTGCCGCAGAATACTCCAATGGCTTTCAGCGAGTCCTTCTGCAGGGGCTGAACTGGCTGCAGCAAGCCGCGCAGGTATCAGCGGACCAGGGCGAACAAATCACCTGGCTGGCACTGCAGCTGCTGGCCGATGCCCCTGATTCGCTGATCCTCAGGAAATGCGGCCCCGAAATCGCTGCCGCCGCTCAGACACTCGCCCGACAAACACTCGCCGATGGCTGGCCCAACCCGGAAGCACAGACGTCCTTCCGAAAACTCG
>CAZLOQ010000087.1:23254-23530 GCA_964561125.1 uncultured Chitinophaga sp.
GCGAAGCCTGGAGAACCGGACGCTCACACTCAGCCAGGCAAACCTGACCAAACACCAGGCAAACTCACCCCACATTCGCTTCGCCCCCAATGCCACCGACTTTCGGCTCCCAATAGAAGCGGAACGGCGCGAGCCGTCCGGTAATGCCAGAAAATTTCAGCATCTATCACCGGACGGCTCGCGCTTTTCCGCTTAAAGCACGTGGCACTGGGCCACACGCCCACCGCCCAATGACCAATGACCCCCTCTGCGATTTCGGCCTGTAAGGCCAGTTCC
>CAZLOQ010000088.1:0-23459 GCA_964561125.1 uncultured Chitinophaga sp.
GATTTGGAGCCGAAAGCAGGTGGCATTGGACGGGAGCCGTCCGGTGATGGATGCTGAAATTCCCTGTCGTTACCGGACGGCTCGCGCCGTACCGCTTCGATTTGGAGCCGAAAGCAGGTGGCATTGGACGGGAGCCGTCCGGTGATGGATGCTGAAATTCTCTGTCGTTACCGGACGGCTCGCGCCGTACCGCTTTGATTTGGAGCCGAAAGCAGGTGGCATTGGGCGGGAGCAGGCGGCTTAGAATCGCAGTGGTTTTTGCCAGCAATCGCGGAGGTTGCTGAGTGAGTCGTGAATCAGGGTCTGGCCGGCACAGGTGACGTGGAGTTCGGGCCGGGCGGTTGTGCGGCCGATTTCAAGGAGTGGCAGGTTGCCGAAGAGTTCGCGGAGTCGCCCGGCGGATTCGGCTGCGACTTCGATGAGGAACCGTGAATTGGATTCAGAGAACAGCACGACGCCTGGTCGTGCGGCCTGCGGCACCAGTTCCAGCGGTGCACCGTGGACAGCCTCATCGAGCAGGAGTTCGGCTCCGATGTCTCCGGCGAAGGCCATTTCTGCGGCTGATACGGCCAGCCCTCCTTCGCTGAGATCATGACAGCTGAGGAGCAGTTGTTCGCGGATGGCCTGATGCACAGCGCGGAAGATCTGCAGTGCCCGATGCGGTTCGACTGTGGGCACGAGTCCTTCGCGCTGTTCGCGTACCAGATTCCAGTGACTGCCGCCGAATTCGTCCCGCGTGTCACCGGCGAGGAAGAGCAGGCTGCCGGGGCGTTTGAGGTCCATGGTGACGCAGAGTTCGACGTCCGGCGTCTGTCCAAGCGCTGTGATCAGCAGGGTGGAGGGAATGGCGGTGGTCCGCCGCACTCCCGCAGCGTCCTCAAAGCTGAATTCATTATTCAGGCTGTCCTTACCGCTGACGAATGGAGTGCCGTAGCCGACGGCCGCGGAACGGCACCCGAGGGCAGCACGGACGAGCGTTCCGAGCGTTTCCGGACGTTCCGTGTTGCCCCAGCAGAAGTTATCGAGGATGGCGATGCGGGCCGGATCGGCACCCACAGCCACGCAGTTGCGAATCGCTTCATCGATGGCGGAGGCGGCCATCCAGAAGGGATCGAAATCTCCCAGATGCGGATTGATGCCACAGGCCACCACAAGGCCGCGTGCGGATTTCAGATCGGGACGCACTACGGCCGCGTCCGAAGGTCCGTCGCTGTTGACGCCGACCAGAGGCTTGACCACGCTGCCGGCCTGCACCTCGTGATCGTACTGACGAATAATCCATTCCTTGCTGGCGACGTTGAGGCTGCTGAGGATGGAACGCAGGTCGCCGGTGAAGTCGGTTGTGGAAGCCAGTCGGGCCAGTCGTTCTGTGCCCGCTTTTTCTTCGGACAGCTCATACACCGCCTCGCGAATTACCGGCGGGCGACCGTCGTGCAGAAAATGCATGCTGAGACTGCCCACCTGAGTACCGGCGTAGGTCAGATCCAGACGCTGCGTGTCGGTGAAGCGGCCGATGGCAGTCGCTTCCACGCCTTCCGCAGCACACAGGGCCTGAAACTCATCCCAGTTCGCAGGAGGAACAGCCAGGACCATGCGTTCCTGAGCTTCGGAGATCCAGATTTCGGTGTAGGACAGACCCGAGTACTTGAGCGGAGCACGGTCGAGCCAGACTTCGGCACCCGTGTCCGCTCCCATTTCACCCACAGCACTGCTGAAGCCACCGGCACCACAGTCGGTAATAGCGGAGTACAAACCACGGTCCCGCGCGGCCAGAAGCACATCAAGGACCATCTTTTCGGTGACCGGGTTGCCAATCTGCACTGCACCGCCACTGATGGATTCGCTCTCTTCCGTCAGTTCCACCGACGAAAACGTCGCCCCGTGAATGCCGTCACGACCTGTCCGGCCACCCACCGCGACAATGAAATCTCCCGGACTGACCTGCTTGTCACATTTGTCCACCGGGATCATGGCCACGTTGCCGCAGTACACAAGCGGGTTACCGAGATAGCGATCGTCGAAACAGACTGCGCCATTGACAGTGGGAATGCCCATGCGGTTGCCGTAATCGCGAACTCCTGCAACCACCCCATGCATGACGGCCCGCGGATGAAGCACAGAGGGCGGGAGCAATTCAGCGGGATAATCGGGGCGCGCGAAACAGAACACGTCCGTGCTGCAGACCGGTCGTGCACCAAGGCCGGTGCCGAGCGGATCGCGAATCACGCCACCCAGTCCCGTGTTGGCACCACCGTAGGGTTCGATGGCCGATGGGTGATTATGAGTTTCCACCTTGATGCAGACATTCTGCTGTTCGTCGAACTTCACGATCCCGGCATTATCCCGGAAGACACTCACACACCAGTCGGCTGTACCCAGCGATTCGCGGATCTGCACGGTGGCGGCGAAAATCGTCTCTTTCAGCATGTTGCTGAACTGAATGTCGCGGAGCACCTGACCGCTCTGAGTTTCCACATAATGAATGCGGCCGGCCAGCGTTTTATGCGAACAGTGCTCGCTCCATGTCTGTGCCACCGTCTCCAGCTCGATGTCCGTGGGGTCACGGTCCAGACCGGCAAAGTGGTCCCGCACAGCGCGCATTTCAGGCAGACTGAGATACAGCTGGCCGGTCCGGCTGAGCTGCTGCAGACTGGAATCGTCCATGCCGCGAATGGGAACGGTCGTGAGCTTCAGGCGATATTCACTCCCCAGTGCCAGATCGCGAATGGTCAGCGGGCCACGCACCACGTATTCGATGGCTTCGTTGGACAGCACGCGACGGCAGAGCACGGCATGGGCGGCGCTGCTGAGTTCTCCCGAGAGCCGATAACGCCGACAGGTGGCAGCATGAGTCACCGGGAGTCCCATCCGCTGCAGTGCCGTCACGGCGTTTTCAGCTACGGAGTCCGTAACGCCGGGATGGAACAGGACACTGATGAGCTGCTGATCAGGAGGTGAAGAGGTGGTGGCGGGTGACTGGAGCAGATCCACGAGGCGATACTGTTCGGTGACGGGATCTGCCAGAAGCTGCCGGGCAGCGTGTTCGGCGTGCTCGTGAGACAGTTCGCCCTGCAGCAGAAACACTTTCGATGCCTGCACGCCCGTAAGCCCCGTGATGCCCTGGGTGGAGGCGCTGGAAACGATCCGCTGTCCCTCGTAATCCGGTTCGCCTGCTGCCGGCAGAATCTCAACTTCCCAAAGCATGTGAACGGGCATCCGCTGAGTGTGCTGTTCGTGAAAGCCGCCTGGAGTCCTGAGACCGGGCGGAAAGTGGCACAGTATTTCAGGGAGTATCCGGGGATACAAGAAAGCAGGCGAGTTGGAGGCCCAAAGTCGGCAGGGATTCGCAGGAAGCGGAATGTCCGTCGCCGGGCATTCCAGCGTTGGGGGGATACAGCGGGAGTGCTGCCGGAGGAACTCAGGAGATCCTGCGAAACTGTTCCTCCAGTTTCGCCGCTGAAATGCTGATGGCAGTCCCCAGTTTCTGGGCGAAGAGCTGAACACGGAATTCTTCCAGCATCCAGCGGAAGTGGAGCAGCAGCGGATCGGTGCGTCGCTGCTGCTGATGTTCCCGCGTTTTCTGGCTGAACCGTTCCAGCCACGGCTGCAGTTCAGCAGTGGCGGCGAGTTCGTTGCGGAGTCCGCCGGAGCTGAGTCGGGTGAGTCGCTGGCGGATGGCAGCAAGGTACCTGGGGTACTGGATGAGCCACGGCCAGGGCGTATCGATAAGGAAGGTGGGGTGAATCAGTCCCTGCAGCTGGCGCTGCATATCGGCGAGCAGAGCATCCCAGCCGGCGCCGCGGGTCTGATCGAGTTGTCGGCGGGTGTCGAGCTGCGACTGGAAGAGTCCCGGGAGGAATTGTGTGAATTCCTGAGCGATGAGTCCGAGCCGCTGGCGGCCGAGTTCGAGCGTTTTTTCGAAGGCCGGACGGGACCGTGGCAGCGGTGCGTCGTGCAGAAAACTTCTGTCGGCCATGAGCAGGGACAGGTGCTGTGGAAAATCGATGCCCTTGATCGTCGCCGCCTGCATCCGCATGGTGTTGGCATTCGGGAGATTGCCGACCTGAGTGAGCAGACGTTTTTTTTCGAGGAGCTGAATGAGTCGTCGGAGCCCGCGGCGGAGGATGAGTGAGGCTTCGTCAGCGGTCTGGCAGAGCGTGAGTGCGACGGAGTCACCGTCGTCGCGAAGAGCAGGGAATGACCGGATGGGGATACCGGCGCGGACGATGGAGATGTGTTCGGGCAGCTGATCAAAGTCCCACGCGCGAAAACCTGTGCGCATCCACCGGGCCTCCTCGGGAGCTGGTCCGTGCGCGGCAGCGCGGTCGTCGGCAGCGAGGGCGGCGGAGCGGGCGCGTTCGGCGAGGGATGTGCGGAGCATTCGCAGGTCACGGCCTTCCAGAATCGGTCGACCGGACGGATCGAGGATGCGGACATTAAACTGCAGATGATCGGGAATGGCAGCGCGATCAAATTCACGCGGGTCGATGCGTTCTCCGCAGAGCTGGGTGAGCTTTTGTGCGAGGTTGACGAGGAAGTCCCCTTTGCCGAATTCGAGCACCGCGGCTGCCTTGCGGGCCGATTCCGGCGCAGGCACAAAGAATCGCCGCAAGGGTTTGGGAAGCGACCGCAGGGTAGCCAGAACTTTCTGTTCGAGCAGACCGGGAACGAGCCAGTCAAGCTGTGATTCGCTGAGCTGACCGAGGGCTTCTTCGGGGACCGACACGGTGACACCATCCGCCTCCTGACCGGGATCAAGCTGATAGGTGAGGGGCAGCGTGAGGCTGCCGACCTGCAGGCGTTCGGGAAACAGATCGGCGTGCTGACGTCGCTGAGATTCGTCGGCGAACTGGTTGATGTCGAACTGCAGGAGCTGGGGGATACGTGTGTGAGTTCGCTGGTACCAGCGACGCAGGCGATCGCGGTCGATGCATTCTTCAGGGATGCGAGTGGCGTAGAACTGGAAGAGCACATCATCGCCGGGGAGCAGGTGATGGGAGCGGGTGCGGGCCTGGAGTTCCCTGAGCTGCTGCAGGACTTCGCGGTTGTGTTTGAGAAAGGGGAATTCGTGGCCCCAGCCGCGTCGGGGAGCGGGTCGTTCCGGTGCTGTCCTGCGACCCGGCCGAACACTCCATGCTCCGCGACTGAGCGTTTCTTCTTCGTCTTCGTAGCCGTGATCCGGATCTTCGCCGTCTTCTGAGAGTTTTCCGAAGAGCAGTCCCCATTCGACAAGTCCGTGCTGAATGAGCATATCGCGGGATTTGGCGGGATCGATGCGAGCCAGAGAAATGCGGCGGCGGGGAACGATCGGGAGTCCCCAGAGTGAGACCTTTTCGTGGATCAGGGCATTTCCGGATTCTTCGTCCCAGTGTGGTTCGAAGTATTCGCGGGTGACGAGATGATCGGCGAGCGGTTCGATCCATTCGGGCTGAATGCGGGCGACGGTCCGGGCAAAGCGGCGGCTGGTTTCCACCAATTCACCGGCGACGAACCATTTGGCGCCTTTGGATGCGAGAGCAGAACCGGGCCAGAGTGCCAGCTTGCCGCCACCGGCACTTTGGTATTCGCCCTCGGGCGTCTGGCAGGCGATGTTGGCGAGCAGTCCGGTGAGAAGTGCGCGATGGGTGGCGGCAAAGTCGTTGTGGCGCGGTTCCGCGGGGGCTGGAGCGGCCGCACCAGGCTGACCCGGCTTTCCGGGACGAGCGGTCTTCTGGTTTACCTGCACCTGCGGCCGGGTGTTGTGGGGCTTTCCTGCATTCTGAGTGGGTGCGGGTGCCGGAGCGGCCGCGGGGTTTGGTGCGGCCTGCACCTGCTTTCCGGCCCTGTGATGGGCGGAGAGCGATTTTGCGGCTTTAGCGACGGCCGGATCGTCGCTGTCTTCAAGAAGTTCGCGGAGCTGAGCGTGGACGTCCACCCATTCACGCATCCGCATCCAGGAAAGGAAATGCTGGCGGCACCATTTCTTCACCTGGCTGCCTGAGAGCGATCGCTGTTTTTCGTGCCATGCGTCCCAGAGATTGAGGATGGTGAGGAAATCGGAGTCGCGGTTGACGAATCTGGCGTGCGCTTCGTCGGCAGCCTGCTGTTTGTCGACCGGACGTTCGCGCGGATCCTGGGTTTCAAGGAACGCGGCGATGGCGAGCACTTCGGGGAGGGCATGCTCTTCGACAGCGGCAAGGATCATGCGGCTGATCCGCGGGTCCACAGGCAGTCTTGCCATGCGGCGGCCCAGATCGGTGAGTTCACCCGGTTTGGGCGGCGCAGGCTGGCGCCGCGGGGGCCCGGCTGCAGCCGCGTCCGGGCCGGTTTCAGCCGGGCTGGCTTGAGCTTCTGCTGCTGCTTCTGCTGCTGGTGCTGCTGCTGCTGGTGCTGCTGCTCCTGCGGCGGCGGCTGTTGTTTCGCGGGCGTTCTCCATGACGATCGCTCCCAGCTCTTCCAGGGTGCGATAGCCTTCGCGAACGGCAGCGGTTTTGGGCGGGTCAAGGAACGGGAAGTCGTCCAGTCGTCCGAGCCGGAGACTGAGTGTGCGGAGGATGACGGCGGCGAGATTGGTGCGCTGGATTTCCGGAGCAGTGAATGCTTCGCGCTGATTGAAATCGTCTTCGCTGTAAAGTCGGAAACAGATTCCCGGCCCGACGCGACCACAGCGCCCGGATCTCTGTCTGGCCGAAGCCTGAGAGATTGGTTCGATGGGCAGCCGCTGCATGCGTGACCGGGCGGAATAACGACTGATCCGGGCGGTCCCCGTGTCAATCACAAAGCGGATGCCGGGCACGGTGAGCGATGATTCGGCGACGTTGGTGGCCAGCACAATGCGGCGGTGTGGCCATGCAGAGAAGACTCGAGTCTGTTCTTCCATGGACAGGCGGCCGAACAGGGGCACGATTTCCGTGGGGTACTGAGGTGTGTCGCCGGGAAACCGCTGACCTCCGAGCCGTTTGCCGGCTTCGCGAATATCGCGTTCCGTGGGCAGAAACACCAGAATGTGCCCGTTGTCGATGGCGGCCGCTTCGTGAACGGCGTCGGTGACTCCATCCAGCCAGTCGCGCGGTTCGGCGGTATCATCGGGGGCGTTTTCGTCTTCATCGAGCGGTCGCCAGCGAATCTCGACAGGCCACGTGCGGCCGGCAATGTGCAGCACCGGCGCCGGCTGGCCGGCAGTGGAGAAATGTTCGGCAAACCGCGCCGCGTCGATGGTGGCTGAAGTGATGATGAGTTTCAGATCACGACGTTTGGGAAGCAGTCGTTTGAGGTAGCCCAGCAGAAAGTCGATGTTCAGCGAACGCTCGTGAGCCTCGTCGACAATAATCGTATCGTACTGACTGAGCCACGGGTCGCCCTGGGTTTCTGCGAGCAGGATGCCGTCAGTCATCAGGCGGATCCGCGTATTTGCACCGCTGCTGTCCGTGAAGCGAATGCGAAAGCCGACTTCCTGCCCCAGCTTTGCCCCCAGCTCTTCAGCAACGCGGGCTGCCACCGACCTTGCGGCAATCCGCCGTGGCTGCGTGTGACCAATAATGCCGCCAATCCCCCGACCCATTTCTGTGAGGATTTTCGGGAGCTGCGTGGACTTGCCGGAACCCGTTTCACCACAGAGCACAATCACCTGGTGGCCCCGGATTACGTCGGCCACTTCCTGACGCCGGGCTGCAACCGGCAGTTCCGGGTCCCAGTCGAGCCGAGGCTGCCAGGCAGCACGCCGCTGACGACGCTCCATTGATTTGTGGAGCAGCTCTTCAAAACGCGATCGGAGCCGGTCGTGCGGCCGGCCCGATCGTTCTGATTCGCGCACAGATCGCAGCATTCGCCGCAGATTGTGCTGATCCTCCGACATGGCCAGAGCAATCGAGTGCTCGGGCTGATTCTGTGCCGACATGTGCTGACTGTTCAGTTCCGCTGAAGACCGCTGAAAGAGAGTTCACAGCGAACATTGTAGGCGGGCCTGCAGGGATTGTCAGGCCCGCCGTGCAGGGAACCTGGAGTTGTCAGCGGCAACGACGGCCGTGAGAATGCCAGCCACCGTAAGACGGTACGCTGTAAAAGCCAGGCGTGTAGACGGGGACCGAATACACCGGGTACGGAGAATAGAACCCCGTGTGGCTGTGATAAGGATTGTGGTAGCCGCTGAGACCGCGACCGTAGACGTGGTCGCGAAAGCCACGATCGGAACCACGGCCCCACGAGGCATTGAAGCGGTCACGACCATCCCCGTAGCTGATCGAAAAGCCGACGCCGGAACGGCTGACACCACGGTGCCAATCGTCCGCACGGCTCTCACCCGCCACAAACACGCCCATCAACGCCACACTCAACAGAAATGTCCTCATTGGTCTGTTCCTTCCTGAAATCGCACCGGTTGGAGGAATGGACCGCCCGGCACGCTGTGGCCGGGAATTTCGACTGGCTGCTGTTGCTGCTGACTGGCTTCGTGATCGACAGTATGCCGCCAGCTCTGGTTCTCAGCTCACACCGGACGGTCCTCAATGACTCGCGTCCTGATAACGCTTGCCACCGATTGCAGATAACGAAGTACAAACGCCGTGCCAATTCCTGCATCGATGCAGATCGGTTTTTCGTAACTTATTATTTCACAGGACTTTGCGTTCATGGCCACAGGCCCGCGATGGAGGCGTGGAAGTGGCTGTCACCGCCAGTCTCTGTATTCACTGTGAATACATTCTGTCGTCGATTTGATGGCCGGACTTCATGAGCATGAAGTCGGCTGATCGAAGAGAGCGGATCGGCGGGCGTCACGACAGTTGTGAAAAGTTCCTGGAAGTTCAACTGCCCTTTTCCGTCTGGCTGACACCGGAGCGGCCGCTGAGGGAATCGGGAGGACGGGATCTGATTCCGGTACCGTCTGAAATCTCTGCCTGTGTCTTCGGGTTTTCTGATTTACGCAAGCTCGCCGTATTGCCGAAATTTCCCATGCTGCATCTCATAGTGCTTATCCTGATGCACGAACAGGCTGAGTCCCCGATACCCCGGGACCGTTCAGGAACGTTGAATACGGAGGCTTTGCAGGCGACATCGGCGGAGGGGATCTGCTGAGGTGCCGGGCGTGCGGGGCTGAGGTGTTAAGGGATTCTGAAAAAGCCTGTTTATGAAGGAGAATTCGATGGATAGAACGTTGTGCGGCCGGATATGGCGGTGTGTGTTGTGCAGCCTGACAGGGATTTCTGCCATCGCGATGATGGCACACCCGGCCGTGGCGGGAGTTGTGGTGAATTGGGGCGGCAATTATGTGGGCAACTCACAGTCTTTTGCTGACTCCGGTTCCACCAATCTTGGCGGGCCGGATACTTATGGTGATCTTCATGGTCCTGTGGCATACGCCGCAGACAGCCTGGGCATTTCCGGGACAATTACCGGTCGTCTGCCGTCGACCAGTACGTTGTACAATCCCGCAATCGGCGCGACCTATGGCGGCCAGAGCGACAGCTTTTACGGGGGCCATGCTGTCGTCCTGAGTGCTCCGCCGAATCGTGGCGTCAGCACCCTGATTGTGGAAAATCAGGGCAGTGATGATAAGATTAAGGTGGAGGTCAAGCCAAACGCGGATTTGCAGCGTTTCGCCATGCTGACATATTGGGACAGTGATGACTTTCTGGGCGATGATGATCAATTCGCCGTAGACGGCACGTCAGTGTTTTCTTTAAGCAGCACTCAGGATGCCCAGGGCAAGGACGCTGTTTCACACTCGCTGCGGTGGGTGATCAGGCAGGGCACCCAGTTTTATCTTTCAACAGCACTGCCGTTTGCGAACAGCAGCACGTATACGTCGAATATCATGTCGCTGACCAACTGGACTTTATATGATCCTTATACACTGGGTTTAAGAAGTCTGTTTCTCAGCAACACGGCACCCTCGTTATTCGCCGGAGGCTCGCTGTTCAACAATGTGACTGCGGTGGGATTTTATGTTGAATATCTGCGACCGGCCGATCGAAATGGTGCCGGGAATATTAACTATAAGATCGGCGGCTTCAATGCCACGCTCGACGGAAGCGCCGTCCCCGAACCCGGCACCTTCCTGTTCGGGCTGGCTGGCTTTGGCGGTATAGCCCTGAGACGCTGGCGGCAGCGGCGGAAGACGGCTGCCGGTGATGTTCCCGCAACGGATCCTGCGGGCGGGCTCAGCTGATACTCAGCAGAGCTCCGCTGATATCCGGATCCAGCCCGGCAGAGCCTGAGCAGCCGATATGCGGTCGTGCGACTGGGCCGCGGGAAGGCAGCCTGGCCTGCCGGGTCTTTATTTTCCGGAGTGATTGTGATGAAGTTCGGGCTGTTTGGTGGAAGTTTGCTGCTGCTGGCACTGCAGCTGCCGCTGGTGGCTTTTGATGCGGTCGCTCGGGGACTTGCCGCGGAAGCGGCAGTGGCCCTGCTGGTGCTGGGACTGGCTGCGGTTCGGACCGGAGCAGCCTTTCATCGCGGAGCAGCGGGTGACTATCAGGCCCGGAGCGCACGTTCGAGTCTGCTGCTGGCGATTGTCGGCGATGGGCTCTGCCTGTCCGCGGCACTTTTCACAGGTCTCTGGTGGTGGGTCGGCAGCGGGTGTCTGCTCCTGTTATCAGCGCTCGCCGGGTCCGGTCGGCGTCAGGGATCGTTCGGCCGCGGTCTGGCTGCGGTCTTTCTGCCGGGGTTGGTGTGTACAGGGTTGCCGGGTGTGTGGGGGAAGGCTGCGGGCGGTCTGGTGACGGAGTTTTGTGTGAGCAGTGTGAGTCATGGGGCGCGGCTGGCGGGAGTGCTGCATGCGGTTGAGGGTGAGCAGTTGCTGTCGGGTGGCGAGCCGCTTTCGGGGGCGTTCCTGCAGCGTGGTGCTGCAGGTCTGCCGCTGTGGCTGGCAGCCTGTTCGGCAGCAGCGCTGGTTCAGCAGCGCAGCACTGCTGTGCTGCTGCTGCATCAGCTGCTGGCGATCGGGTTGTGGGCTGTGCTCATGATGCTGCGTGGTGCGGTGCTGCTGGCGTGGCCGGATTTCCGAACTCTTCGGGAGGAGTCGCTGCTCTGGCTGCAGCCGCAGGAGCTGTTGTTTGCGTTCGCAGGTGCAGGACTGTGGCTCAGCGGAGACTGCCTGACTCGATTCTTAACGAGTCCTGCCGGCTGGTGCGGCGTGATGCCGGATGATCGGCGAAGACAGAACCCTGTCACCGGCTTCTGGAATCGTCTGGTGACAGGTAACGGGCCGGGGTCAGGTGAGCAGCTGCGATTGGACGTGGCTCATAGCCGGCGCCGGATGCGTCGGTCTGGGGACCATCCGGCGACTGTTGTCAGGGAGAATGGATAATGCGGAAGAATGATAAGCGGCGACTGAGGGTCTCATCACTCCAGCGGGCGTTCGACTGGATCTCGGTAGGCGGATCGCGTCGCTGGCTGCCCCGTCTGCCGGCGCTGGATGTGACGCTGGAGTTTCTCGGCGACTGGTACGGCTCACGTCCGCGACCGCTGCTGCTGGCTGCAGTTCCGGCGATGGCAGCCTGTGGTCTGGGGATGGTTGTCGGCGGCGAGGCGATTGCGGTTTCAAGGCCGCGATTAATCCAGGAGTATGAGCAGCGTACTGCGCAGCTGCAGCAGCTGGGTGACCATCAGGGCCAGGAGCTGTGTCTGCGGGCACTGGCACAGCTGGATGCTGCCAATCCGGTACACCGCCTGCGGCTGGGACAGTTGTTTTCAGGCATTGGTCGGCAGGATGCAGCGCGACAGCAGATGCGGCTGGCGGCTGGCATGCCGTCCGTGGGGGTTGCCGAAGCCTCGCTGTGGCTGGCCCGTGATCGACTCAGCACCGGTTCGGACAGCGAACATGTGCTGGAAGCTGAACAGCTGTTGCTCGAGGCCTTGAAGACAGCTCCGCGGGACATTGCATTGCGGCTGGAGCTGGCAGCGTTGCTGGAGCGGCGTGGAGAACTGTTTCTGGCGGAGCATTCGCTGACGGAGGTGGCGACGATTGAGCCGCTGCGGTATCCGGGGCTGCTGCAGTGGATGCTGCGTCATCAGCGACCGCGGGAGCGAACAGAGCGTGTGATCAGGGAGGCAGTACGGAGGCTGGAAGAGCAGTTGAAGAAGGCGCCAGAGAACGAAGCACTGCGGATTGCTCTGAGTGAGGTGTATGTGGTGGAGGGCAACTTCGCGGCGGGCGAACGCATTTTAAGAGGTGTAAACGGCACACGGGAACTGTCGCGGGCGATGCGTAATGCGTGGTCTTCGCTGCGGCTGCTGCAGGCTCGTTCGCTGCTGCAGCAGTCCCCGCTGAACGGCGATGCAGTGCTGCCGCTGCTGGCGGAATCACTGGCGCATGATCCGTGGTATGCTGAGGCACTGGAGCTGGCGGAGACGCTGGTCGCCGGTGGTCTGCGATTTCCCGCGGATCTTCTTGGCAAGCCTCTGCAGCAGCTGCGGGAACGACGCAGTGAGCAGCCTGACGACTGGCAGACGGCGTGGATTTCCTGTCGTCTGCAGCTCCTTGCGGGTCTTGTTCCCCAGCCTCCGGAACCACCATCATCATCGCGGGCGCAGGGACGTGAGTTGCTCCGGCAGCGGCTGCAGTATGCAGAACTGCTGCAGCGCTGCGGGCGGTTGCAGGAGGCGGAAGCTGCAGTGGATCAACTGCTGAGCGAACTGCAGAGGAATCCGGAACTGGATCCGGGACGGCAGCTGGCGGCCGAATGTCTGCTCGTGCAGAACCAGCCTCAGCCGGCTCTGCAGCTGCTGCAGCGTGGGGACGTGCGGGCGGGTGAGCGGGCAGAAACCGGGGCACAGACGACAGACCGCAGGCTGCTCGCGCGAGTCAGTCTTGCAGCATTCGATGAAAGCCTCCGGCAGGTCACTGCCGGGACTTCCGCGGAAGCTGACCATCCGAACCCCGTGCAGCTGCTGCGACCGGCATTTGACGATCCGGCATCGGTACTGCCGGCGCTGGAGCGACTTGCGAGCTTGTGGTGGGCGGATTCGGACGCGGCCGCGGACGCCCGCAACCTGCTCTGCCAGCTCCGTGCGAATGGGCGATTCGCAGCTGAAATCAACTCGATGCTGGGTGTCATGGCGGTGCAGGACGAGCGATATGCGGATGCGGTGTTGTTTCTGCGTCAGGCAGATGCGGCATCCGGAGGAGCGGATGCCGCCATTCGCAATAATCTCGCGGTCGCTCTGGTACGGGCGGAAGCAGCACAGGCCGGAGAGGCGCTGGAGCTGATCGAAGCGGCGCTCCGGCAGCAGCCGCGGCACCCGGATCTGCTGGCCACACAGGGTGAAGTTTACGCTGCACTGGGGCAGTGGCCGGAAGCGGTGGAAAGTCTGACAGCGGCTTTGCCTTCCAGGCGGGGGGACCCCGAGCTGCAGCGGCTGCTGGAAATGGCATCGCAGGCGCTGCGGAATCAGCAGCGGACAGGGAAATTCAGACGCCCCGGGCTGGAGCCTCGCCAGCCCGGACAACAGCGTCAGCAGCCGGGGACCACCGGATCGGGTTCGGACGTTCCGAACCGTTTGTAACGAGCGACGAAGTTTGTGCTTCGTTGCCATTCATCACCGATTCCATGAACAGTGGAATGCAGCAGGACAAGGGACTATGAGCTTAACCGGAATGGAAGTTTTTGATCGGACGATTCAGACCACACACATCTGGCTGAATGAGGTGATGCAGGAACTGCAGTGGACGGATCGCCACAAGGCGCTGCGTGCTCTGCGAGTGATGCTGCATCTGGTACGGGATCATTTGCCGGCAGAAGAAAACGCGCACCTTTCAGCGCAGTTGCCGGTGCTCATTCGCGGCATTTATTTCGAAGGCTGGCGACCGGCCGCCACGCCCATTCCTGACCGTTCCCGCTGGAACTTTGTGCACCAGCTGAATGAGGCTTTCAGTAACGATCCGACTGCGGATGCTGAGGGCATTGCGGCGGCTGTGTTCCGGGTGCTCACACGACAGACAGGCGGACTGGATGGTGTTGCGGGCAATATTCGCAACGCACTCCCCGGCCATATTCGCGAACTGTGG
Organism: uncultured Chitinophaga sp.; assembly: GCA_964561125.1. Classification (GTDB taxonomy): domain Bacteria; phylum Planctomycetota; class Planctomycetia; order Planctomycetales; family Planctomycetaceae; genus SXXK01. The sequence goes on from CAZLOQ010000088.1 coordinate 13,985, forward strand.
CCGGAAGACGCCACTGTACCGTCGCTGTGAACACGGATGCGCCGGTTGCGTTTTGCGCTGAATCCAGCAGTCCTCCAGTCCGTCGAACACCCTTCCTCCCCCACTGCCTACTCCCGGGTAACCCACTTGTTCTCTTCCGGAGTGATCTTCGATGTCGACGACAGATTTAACGGCGGGGAGGCCCCCGGGGCTGGACCTGAAGCAGTCGGCTGAGAGGCTCCTCGCCGACCATCAGGTGCTGATGCGCGGACTGGGTTGCCACCAGGAATGGATTCATCAGCTGTCCGAGATTGGTATGCCGCGTTTTGGTGAGCTGGCCTGCAGGCTGGAGGGGTTTCGGACGGAGCTGGCGCGGCATTTTCAGAATGAGGAGCAGTATGGGGAGCGGCTGCAGATTCACGGGCAGGCGGAGCCGGCCGGAGCAGAAGCCGGAGGCGGCCACGAGCATCGGGAGTTGCTGGAGCGACTTTCGCTGCTCATTCAGCGGCTTGGCAGAGGAACTCAGGAGTTCGATGGCTGGAATGTGGCCGTGGGTGAAGTGGGGGCACTCGTCAGTGAGATCTGTGAACAGGAGCGGCGGGAAATGGAGATTCTGCGGCGAGTAATGAGCGGGAGCAGCGGAGGCGGTGAACTTCAGGTACCGGAATTCAAACAGCAACAACAGCAGGAGAAGTAATGATGACAACAGCATTGCACAGTGAAATGCATCAGGATCATCTGGTGTGGAAGGCGGAGAGTGATCTGTGGTGTGATGAAGTGGATTTCTGGAGAACAGAAACGGATCGGATGGAGCAGCAGCTGCGGGAGATGCTGGAGTTGCTGGGAAGCCATCGGGATGCGATGCGGGAGCATCGGGCAGCGATCGAGCGCAGGCGGGAGTCTGAGGACCTGCATGAGCTGCAGCTGGCCCTGTATGAAATGGGTGAAGCGGGGCTGGAGCTGCCTGGGTTATCGAAGGTTCATCAGCAGACGGCGGCGGAGCAGGTTCGTCAGCGGGATGCGCACGTACGCCTGCGGCGCTATCATCACACGCTGGCAGCCTTATGCATGATGCTCAGCAGAGCCAGCCGGGCACCGCTTTAGTGATTGTGTGGATTTTAACTGATTATGCGGATTTTTTGGCGAAGCCCGGCTGTGCGGAATCGGGGGGCATGGTGGCAAACGGCAGCCCGAAAACAGCCGGAATCGCGGCAGCAGGTATCCCCGGCTGAGGTGGCATGGCGGACAATAAAAGCTGGTATACCCGCGTCGCACTGCGAGTGCAGGCGGGTATCCTGTGATCATGAAAACCCGGAAGCCGGACGGAACAAGCAGATGAGTCATCCAGAGGAGTCGGAACAGCCACAGGCAGTCGCGCGGGGGTCTCAGACCACAGTGGTGGCCATGGGATTACTGCTGGCAGCCCATTTGCCATGTGCAGTTCCGCACTACATTCGCACATGGACACTTGAGCACTACCAGTTCTTTCCCTTTGCGCTCGGAATGTTTGCGTGGCTGTTTCATACGCGACGAACACCGGGTGCTGAAAAATGGGGAATTCTCTGCCGGCTGCTGCTGGTGGCTGACGTGATCTGTCTGACAGCGGGTACGTTCAAGCCATCGCCGTGGCTGGTCGTTCTGGGGATGCAACTGGGTCTGGCGGCGTGGTGTCTTGCGTCAGTGGAGCGAGGTTATCGGCGGTCGCTGGTCTATCTGGCACTGCTGCCACTGCTCACGCTGCGGCTGCCGAATGAAATGGATACGCAGTTGATTCAGTGGCTTCAGAACCGCACGACGGCGTTTGCCAGCGGGCTTGGGCATCGTGTGAATCTGGTGCACTTCAGTGAGGGCAATGTGCTGAGCGTTCCGGGTAAGACGTTTCTTGTGGCGGAAGCATGCAGCGGGGTGAAGTCGCTGTTCACAATTCTGTTCATTGCCGCGCTGGTGATCTGCATGAAGCGACGGGCCGTACTGCACAGTGCGGTGCTCCTGCTGTGCGGGATGGCGACTGCAGGTCTGATGAATGTGTTCCGGGTGCTGAGCGTGATTTATGTGTGGGACTGGCGGCGTCTTGATCTCTCGACCGGTCTGCCCCACGATATTCTGGGATACGTGTGTCTGGCTATTGCGGCTGGAATTCTGCTGAGTGCCGATGCCTTTCTGGAGGTGTTGTCGGCGCCGATACCGGACTTCCGTCGCCCCGGCATTATCGCTCGATACCGCAACCCGCTGACGCGGATATGGAATAAGTGGATTGCCACCCTGGAAGAGGATCCGGCGCATTCCGTGAAGCTTCGTCCCGGCGTATCGCGGCGGATGGTGGTGCTGGCCGGAGCGTTAATGGTGACAGCCGGAGCAGCTCAGGCCGTACAGATTCTGTCAGGTCGAATTCAGTAATTTGTTCAGCAGACAGCGAGTGGGGCGAAACAACGTGACACGCGAATTTGATCAGGACACTCAGAATTTCCAGAACGATCAGAGCATGCCGGATCGCGTGCTCCCCGGTCTATGGCTGACATTGCGGCCATTGAATCTGCTGCAGTTCCTGTTCGGCATGATTGAGTCGTGGGTGTTGACGCGGGCTTACGGGCGAATGCTGGCCGCAATCCCGTTCCTGCTGGTGGCAGGCCTTGGGGTGGGCTGTTACGTCTGGGTCCGGCATTCCTCAATTGAACCAGTGCTGCAGAAATACCATGCCCGGTTTGACAAGGCTGTCAAAGAGAAGAATCGGGAGCTTGAGGAAACCTGTCTGCGCGCTCTCTGCAGCCTGCGTCCTTCAGTGCCCGAATATCGGATGCGTCTGGGACTGTACTTTTTTGAGCGTGGAGACAAAGAGCAGGCGTTATACGAAATTGCCAGGCTGGCTCCTGAGAACACCATCGGACATCCCGTCGCCCGGCTCTGGCTGGTGCAACAGGCGACAGGTCCTGAGCCTCTGCTGAGCATGTCGCGTGATGAAATTGAAAAGCAGCTGAAGAAAGTCCTCGATGCTGACCCTCGACAGGTTGATGCCCATTCCATGCTGGCAGCTCTGTATCTGAGCCGTCAGGAATTACGACAGGCGGAGCTGCACCTGGAAGAGGCAGCGAAGGAACGTCCGCAGTTCAATCTGCAGCTGGCCCAGCTGAAGCGGCAGATGAAACGTCCGGGCGACGATGCCGGAGCCGCGGCTGCAAAGGCTGTCACCGAGCTCAGTCGGCTTCTTGAACAGGACCGCACGCGGGTCGATCTGCGTCTGGATCTGGCCAACGCTCTGCTGCTCACCGAAAACTACAGCCAGGCGAGGGAAATCATTCTCTCCGGACTGCTGCAGAAGGATGACCCGCGTCTGCGCGATGCTCTGACGGATCTTGACCTGCTGGCCGTCGACCGCCAGCTTCGCAGTTCGGTGCTGAATCGTGACGCCTGTGTGCCGATCGTGCTGAATGCTCTGCGAGTTTCACCCGGAAATTCCAGCTGCATAACAACTCTTTCACTGCTGCGTTCACTGGGCGCTGAAATTCCCGCAGAACCGCTCCAGCCCGGCATTGAATACTGGCAGCAGAAACAGGATGCCGATCCGGAAGCCAGCGAACCGCGAATGTTCCTCAGCGAGCTGCTGTTTCTTTCCGGCGAAAAGGTTAAAGCCGTAGAGAATCTGCGGCCCGCTATCCCGAAGTATCCCACGCTGCGACTCACCATGGCCCGGTTGCTCCTTGGAGCCGGCGATGAAGAGGGTGGCCGAAAACTGCTCTTCGACCTGCTGAAGGATTCCGCGGCACGTCTTGTGGAAGATCCCGGCAATCTGCTGACGATTCTCGAACGCGCCGAAGCCATGCTCCTGCTCAAACGCCCGGATGATGTCCGGCTGATGATCCGGGAATTCACCGGGGCGGAAAGTGGTGGCCGATCAGCCCGGGAAGAGACGGCCGTGATGGATCTCTATGGCCGTGCCTGCATCATGAAATTCGATGAACTCACCGGATACTCCTCTGAAGCGGCGAAGCAGGCCACCAGTCCTGAACAACTCCGGTTTCCTGATGTCAGTGGCAACGACATTGTTTCGCTGGCGGTTGAGGCTGCGGAGATCACCGGGAGCGCCTTCGCTGCGATTGAACGTCTGTCGCGGCTCTCACTCTCAAACCACCCGTCTGCCAGGTACGCTGATGAAGCGCTCCGCAAACTGCGTCTGGAAGGTCAGTCCGGAGTCATTGCACTCAATCTGCTTGGCGACCATGCACGGGCGATGCAGAACTACGAAAAAGCTGTCTTCTGGCTTGAACAGGCCAACTCCACTGCCGCCGGAAGAAACCCGCTGGTCCTCAATAACCTCGCTCTGACCATCATTCGCGGCCGTCCCGCGGATGCTGAAACCGCCCTGCGCTACGCCAATGAAACACTCGCACTGGTGCCCGGCAACAGCGACGGTCTCGCCACTCGCGGGGAAATTCACCTCGTCATGAAGAATTACAAGAGTGCGCTCGCGGACCTCGTCGAGTCACTCCGGAATCGTGCCGGCTCGGTCGAAGTCCATCGGCTGCTCGAACGGACCTACCTCGGGCTGGGTGACGAAAGAATGGCCCACGAGCACGCTAAACGGGCCGCAGAGCTGGCAACCGGCGCTGGCTCCAGCTGAAGGTTACAGTGCACCGGAATTCACCGGAAATCGCCGTTCCGGCATCGGCCATGGTTCAGCGTGGACGCAGTTCCTGCTATGCTTCAGAACATCTGTTCCGGCAGAGCCACAAGACGGCGTCAGTCTGCGGCACAGCCACTGCCAGACTGCCCCCCGGGCCGATTCCCATGATCTTCCTGCTCGATAATTACGATTCCTTCACGTTCAACCTCGTGCAGCGCATCGGCGAAATCGATCCGTCCATCGAAATCCGCGTGGAACGCAACGATCAGATCTCAATCGACCAGATTGCAGACCTCCAGCCCCGCCGCATTATCGTCTCGCCCGGCCCCTGCAGCCCAAAGGAAGCCGGCCTTTCCTGCAGTGTCATCGCCCACTTCGGAAAACTCATTCCCGTGCTCGGGGTCTGCCTCGGACACCAGTGCATGGCTGATGTCTTCGGCGCCCAGGTCGTCCGCGCCTCCCGACTGATGCACGGCAAAACATCCATGATTTCTCACACCGGTCAGGGCGTCTTCACCGGACTCCCCAACCCCTTCCAGGCCACCCGCTACCACAGCCTGATCGTCCCCCGCGAAACTGTACCGGACTGCCTCGAAATCACCGCCTGGGTCGAAGATCCCGGCCAGCCCTTCGAAGTCATGGGACTCAGACACCGCCACTACCCCATCCATGGTGTCCAGTTCCACCCCGAAAGCTTCCTGACCGAAAAAGGCACCGACCTGCTCCGCAATTTCCTCGAACTCTGAACGCAGCAACGCCACAGAATCCATGGAAGCCGCGAAAGCCGCAGATTGCTTCTATCCGCTGCCAACCATCCCTGCCCCGCACCTTTGCGCTCCCCTCGCCGGCAATCGGGCAGATTGAAGCCAGACTGACGCTTAGACTTGCCCCAAGTGTTCGGCAGGACTCCCTGCCGACCCGTCACAAGCCTCGCACCTTTGCCCGTCGTCCGGGTTCGGATGGTCGCATGTCCCTGCTGCTTGATTCACCGCATTCGGCTTCCGTCACAACGCCGGAAGACACCGCCGACGCCGCCAGCTCCTCACGCCTGCCGAAATGGCTCTGCTGGACCGCCGCCACTCCCCTCGTACTCGCCACTGTCGGCCTGATTTTCCTGAGCCTGACCCGAGTCCCGCTCTGGCACAGCGATGTCTGGGACCATCTCAACTATGGCCGACAGATGCTCCAGACCGGCCGCATCGCCCGGTCCGAACCCCTGCTCACCCTCGGCGAAGGCGTTCGCATGGTGAATCTGCCATGGCTCGCCCAACTCATCCTCACTCTCGTCGAACAGAAATCCGGCATCATCGGTCTGCAGTTCCTCTCCGCCCTGCTCGGTGCCGCCAGCCTGCTCCTGATTTCACTGCAGGCAACACGCTGCAGTCGTTCATGGCTGGCAGGCGTCTTCGCAGCCGTCAGCTGCTGGTTTGTCAACAGGCATGAACTGGGGGTGCTTCGCCCGCAACTCTTCGGACTGCTCTTCGCCTGCGGGCTGCTCGCGTGGATTCTCGCCCGACCACACCGCTTTCGCCTTGCATGGGTCGGTGTGCCGCTGCTGTTTACACTGTGGGCCAATCTGCATGGCTCGTTTATCGTCGGCCTGATGCTGCTGAGCCTTGCTGTACTCGGTCGCGCCGGCGATCTGCTCCGCGCATCCCGCTCGCCTCGGCTTGTATTTGCCGACCCGACACTGCACCGACTCCTGCTGCTCCTCCAGCTGTCCGCCGCCGCCGTGCTCATTAACCCCTTCGGTATGGCAGCCTATGCCGAAGTCTTCAGCGTCGCCGGTCATCCCAATATGTCCAGCATGCTCGAATGGAACCCGCTCACACTTCGCATGCCTGCAGGACAGCGATTCGCTGCTCTGGCACTTGGCACCACACTGCTGCTGGGACTGACACCCCGCCGCGTACGCACCACCGAACTGCTGATACTCACCGTCACCGCTCTGCTGACCGCATGGTCCGCACGCATGCTCAACTGGTTTACGCCGGCTGCTGCACTTATTGCCGGCGTACACCTTGCTGCTGTCGTCCGTCGCTTTCTTAACCGGCGACACACACGTCGCATCTCAGACACTGCAGTCTCTGCAGCAGATCCCGAAACAGAATCTGCGGACACTGCAGAAGCCACAAAGCTTCCGGCATGGATCTGGACAGTTGCCTCCCTCGGCATCATCTGGCTCTGCCTGATACTCAATCCCTTCTCCCGGTGGCTGCTGCGCGGAACACTGCCGCCTGAGGCTCAGCTGGTGTCGGCGGAGACACCTGTGGCTGCTGTCGAGTGGCTGAAGACCCGGACCAGTCACCCACGGGGACTTGCGTTTGTGCCCGCCGAGTGGTCCGGCTATCTGATGCACCGCGGCCCCGCTCCCCTCAAACCACTCGTGAACATCCACGCACATCTCATTCCTGAAGAAGTCTGGAACGACTATATGCGGCTCACACACGGCCCCGCCGACTGGAACGGACTGTTCGATGAATACGGTGTAAACCTCGCAGTGATCAGCCGTCGGGGGCAGCCGGCTCTGATCAGACGCATCCGGGATTCAGCAGACTGGCAGGCCGCATATGAAGACCGCCAGACCATTATCTTCGTCCGCAGGCAGCCCGTCTGAAACAGTTCAGCAGTTCCCTCACGAACATCCAGGCCACACCATGTCCAACTCCCGTTCTGCATCGTTTACTCGCTCCGCGCCCGGCTCCGGACGCCGCGTGTCCGCAAAACTCGTCGGTACCGTACAGCTGATTACGCTCAGCATCGCAGTGGCTGCATGGACGCTCTCAGCTGCCGCCGATCGTACCGCCGTGACAGCCGCTGTCCGCCGGCAGCCGTGGCCGCTGGAAACACTCCCGGATATTCCGCCACCCCGCCCCGTTCCATCGCTCTACGATGATCCGGCTATCGTGTCTGATGAACAACTGGCCGCTGTCCTGAAGAAACTCATCCCACGCTTCAGTCAGAGTCAGCTGCGGCCGAATCTGATCGAACACGCCCTGCGCACCTGGGGCAGCGAAATCCGGTTTGGTGCCGATGACACCATTTCCGGCCCCGATCTGGCCGCCTTCCTCACCGATTCCGCAAAACATCTCCAGTCCTGGAACCATCGCGTCCCGCCACTGCTCGTGGACACCGGGCTCGGTGTGCATGTCCGGTTCTCAGAAGATGCTGCCGGGTCCGTTCATCACGATCACGCCCTCGCTGCACTCACAGAAGCCGGATTACCGCTCAACGCACCCGTGTTTACCACCGTTCGCTCACTGCAGCTGCGGGATGTACTTCAGGAAGCTCTCCGCGACTTCCGTCCGGATGAACGGGAAACCGAATGGTCCGCCATGGCCTTCACGCTCTGGCTGGCCGGTCCGGAAATCACCGGCTGGCACACCGCTCAGGGACGCGCCGTCACCCTCGACCTGCTCGCCCGCCGACTGATCCGCAGCCATAAACGCGGAGGTGTCTGTCTTGGTACCCATCGCATCTACACCCTCATGCTGATGCTGCGGCTGAACGAAGACCACGCCGGCAAACTGCTGCACCCGGACACCGTCACTGCCTCCACCGCTTACCTCGCCGACATCCGGGACCGCATCACCGCTTCCCAGTGGCCCGATGGATCGTGGAACAGCAACTGGGTCGATGGGGCCGACTGCTTCCGCCTCGCGGATCCCCAGGAAAAGGGATCAAAGCGAGTCATTGCCACCGGTCACCACCTCGAATGGCTCGCACTGGCACCCGAAAATCTGCATCCGCCCCGCGACCAGGTTCTCAAAGCCGCTGAATGGCTGGTCCGGAACGTCAGCCGGACTCCGCAGCAGGAGATTGATCAGAACTTCACCTTCTACTCGCATGTCGGCAAAGCACTCGCTCTCTGGCGAAAAACAAGCCCTGCTGAATTCTGGACCCGCTGGATCAGCCTGCACCCGGAAGACGCCCGCCTTGAACCCCATAACCCCCCGGATCACGCCGCTGAGACAGCAGGTCATTAAGATTCCGCTCCCCCTGCCAGACCTGTCGCCCGGCGATCAGTGCGCTCCACATCACGGAACTGAGGCAACGCGATCGCTTGACGCAGCACGTGCTTCTTCACTGCCCTCAAAAATCGCCAGCTCCTCGTTGAGACTGGCAATCAGTTTGCGGATCCCTGCCTTTGTGAACCCCTTTTCGCCAACAGGATGTTCGCGCTGCAAATCTGCGAGACGATCCTCCGCCGCAAAGATCTCTTCTGGTTGCCTTGTGGTGAGCATCATATCGAGTTCCAACGCAGCTATCTGCCCCTGACACACCCGATCTGCAAAGTCTATGCTCAGCCAGACAACAGCATCGATGTCCCCTGGCTCTGGTTTGGAAGTCACGAAGCTACCATCCACGAACAGCCGTTTGGCACCCACGGAGCGGCACAGTTGGATCCAATGCAGCAGACTCACCGAAAGGACTTTGCGTTTGCAGGTGCTACTTCCGAAACGAAGGATGATTTCCGACTCACCAGCGAGTTGTAATCCCTCGGGCAAATATCAATCCTCGCGAAATGGCGGGATCATTGTTGGTGCGCTCTGTCAATCCGGGAAGTGCTGCTTTGAACATGACGCTGGTTCGAAATGATACGAGTCAGGAACACGATTTGCGATCCCCGCCAGAAATCCGGGCTATCGGGCAATCAAACACCTCACGGAGTATCTCGATGGGCGTAACAACTGCCACCGCTCACCCCAAAGACGGCTGGGGTGAATCAAATCCCGCCAAATCAGCCTGCGGGATTGGACATTCCGTTCCCTCGCCATTCCGGATGCGAAACGCCGCGGCCACCAATAACCCCGCAGTCGCCGGTGCCGATCCCGGCACCGCCAGCAGTTTCGGCGGAAACGAAATTTGCTGACCGCC
>CAZLOQ010000089.1:0-13839 GCA_964561125.1 uncultured Chitinophaga sp.
AGCCCGGCGGGGGCTGCAGAGGCGATGCCGACGCGGTGTAGCTGCGAACCTTTAGCTCCGACGGGGCGAGCCCGTCGGGGGCTGCAGGGGCGTTGGTGGCGCGGGTTAGCTGCGAACCTTCAGCTCCGACGGGGCAAGCCCGTCGGGGGCTGCGGGGGCGTTGGTGGTGTGGGGTAGCTGCGAACCTTGAGCTCCGACGGGGCAAGCCCGGCGGGGGCTGCGGGGGCGGTGGTGGCGCGGGGTAGCCGGGAACCTTCAGCTCCGACGGGACGAGCCCGGCGGGGGCTGCGGTACTCGCCCCCAGTCGGCTTGCCCGAGTGGCGTGAACGCTGTCGCCGGCTACCCCGCAACACCACGAAACCAGCGCTCCCGGACGGGCTTGCCCCGTCTGAAGCCAACGTTCGCGGGCTAGCCTGTGAGCGTGATTCACCGGCCCGGGGTTGCTCCCTGCCCGGTAAGGCTGCTGTGAACGGTTACCGTTGAAATGCCGAGGTCGAAAGAGTAGAACCGGGCATCGCTCAGATCAGAGAGTGCCGTTTCGAGGTTTTGAATTGCATGTATGTTGTTGCGATCATCCTGTCAGTAGTGTCGCCTGTCGTGTGCGCTGTGATCGCTTTGCAGTTTCTCGATCAGATTAAAGCCCGGTGGCCAAGGTGGATTTGCCTGTCGTCAATGTCCTTAGCTGTGCTTTCGTCACCTGCTTTCGTTTTGGCATCGTTCGGTTTTCTTTCTGTGGAGACGTCCTGTTACTGCTCTCTGCTGGCTATGTGTGTACTACTGCCAGCGTTGTTTGCAAACGGCGGTAATTTGTCTGAATCGCTGTTTTCAGCGGCGATAGCTGCTGTGCTGATCCCCAACCTTGTTGTCGTCGTTGCGGCTCGAAGAAATGAGGGCGCGACGGAGGTCACACCGCCGGGACACCGGCTGGTGACAATCCAGTCCGGCGGGCTGGAACGCTCTGTTCTGGTGCACGTACCGCCGGCTTACGACGGAAACACGCCTTTGCCACTGGTGCTGATGCTGCATGGCATGGGGGGCACTGCAGCGAACTCAATGCGGGAGACGGGGTGGTCTGAGAAGGCCGATGTGGAGACATTCATTGCTGCGTATCCCGAAGCGACTCGCCCGGATCCGCTGCAACCGCCCAGTCTGCGAAGGAATCCACAGGCATGGAACGATGGTTCCGGTCGCTTTCATGCCGCGGAACGCAGTATTGACGATGTGGCATTTATCAGCGCCGTTTTCGATCGGCTCGCCAGGGACTACCGAATCGACGATCGTCGTGTGTACGTTGCAGGCTTTTCCAACGGAGCTTCGATGGCCTTTCGCGTCGGCGCGGAGCTCTCCGATCGCGTTGCAGCGATCGCTCCAAACGCCGGAGCCTGCTGGACCAGGACACCGCAACTGAAACGAGGAATTTCGCTCTGTTACATCACAGGAACCGCGGATTCACTGAATCCCCTCGAGGGCGGGTTTCCCAAACTGAACCTCGGCGGGGGCAATCAGGGAGGTAAGCCCAAGCCACCAGTCAGCGACAGCATCGAAAAGTGGACAAAGGTGCTCAACTGTCCGGATTCGCCTGTGAGCGACGAAACCAGAAATGGTGTCCAAACCCGCCGCTTTGGTTCAGGTCGCGATGGCGCCGAGGTTTTGTTCATCACCGTTGAAGGGCTGGGACATCACTGGGCGGGCGGGATCAGCCAGGCTCCCGAATTTCTTGTAGGCAGGAACACCAGTAAGCTGAAGGCGACCGATGTCGTCTGGGATTTCTTCCAAAGTCATCCTGCTCATCAGTGAGCCCCCTTCCGGGGTGACTCAGGGCGGCTGTCCGCAGGCAGGAAACCGCCGCCGAGAAGGAATTCACAGCGGCGGTGGTGAAGCCTGGCCGGAAACTGCCGGATCGACAAGCAGCTCTTTGGATCGGGAGCTCATCGCAGGGCGTTTGGATAGTTTCTCGCCCCGGCTGCGCCCAGGGGCGGAGAAGCGAGGCTGACGCGTCGTATCGGCAGCCGCGCCGATCCCATCGAAACCGGTGACGATGGAGTGACCAGTGTCGGAGAAGCCACAGATGGTCCCGCGACGAATTGCCCGGAATACTGCGGCTGAGCATACTGCGGCTGGGGATACTGCGGCTGCGTGTACTGCGGCTGCGTGTACTGCGGCTGCGGATACTGTGGCTGCGGATACTGCGGCTGCGGATACTGCGGCGATGGGTACTGATACTGGGCAGAATACTGTGGCGTCGCATAGGGCTGCGGGTTCATCCATGCCGTCTGCTGCGGGGCGACCGGGGTCTGTCCATAGGCGACAGCAATCGCTGTCATCTGTGCAGACTGATGCTGCTGCCAGGCAGTATTTGGTGTCCACGGAGCCGGCTGCGGAGCTCTGTAAGCAGCGTAGCTCCCGTAGGCTGCCGGTGACATCTGCCAGCCACCGTTCTGCCAGCCACCAGCCTGCCAGGACACGGGCTGATGGGGAAGCATGCCTGCGGGAGGAACAGCAGGAGGCATTCCATAGGAACCGCCCTGACCGCCGCTGCAACCGCAGTCGCCGCCGGAAGAGCCATCATGGATCATGGGGACTGGCGCGGGAGCGCTGTACATCACGGTGCTGCTTCCGCCGCAGGGATCGCAGCAGTCGCCACCGGTCCAGACTGGACCGGCCATAACTGGACCGGCCATGACAGGAACGGGGGCTGTCCACTGCGGCTGGGGCAAGGTCAGCGGCGGCTGCATCACGACGGGAGTCTGCGGGAGCATTCCGCCGCAGGGATCCCAGCAGGGGTTATAGATCGGGGCGCCGGGAAGCAGCTGGGGCATGACGGCCGGACGGGGCATGCCGTAGGCACCGGTCACGGCGGGGTAGGGCTGGAACTGGCGTCTGTGCCACGCATGTCCCTGGCGATACCAGTTCCCGGGGTAGTGTCCGAGCGTTCCCTGTTGATTCCGCAGATAACCGTAACCGAACCAGTCATCGATGAAGCGGTTGCAGTTGTGTGGTGTGGCGAGTGGACAGCCGGAGTACTGGTCACAGCCAAACAGCCAGCGGAAAGGGCTCAGCAGGAGGCAGCCACCGCAGGCCGAGGCGGACTGGGCAGGGAGCAGGACTGCGGCGATTGCCAGCAGCAGAGATCGAAAATGAACACTCATCGAAGCCTTCCTCAAACCGACAGGAAAGACGGGGGGGCAAGTGATCGGAAGGCTGTCGCGGGGTTCTGCGACGAGAGCGCCTTCCGGCGAGGGGAGGCTGAAACCTTAAGTCCAAAGCGCGCACGCGAAAATTGGAAATTGACTCAAGTTCCGGTCAGGCGGCTATTTTGAGAGAGCTCTGAGATGCGGTTCGGCTGCTTTCGCCGTTCAGAACAGCAGAACGGCAAGGACAGTGAGAACGACAAGGACAGCGATGGCGACCAAAAGCGGCAGAAACTGCAGGCGACTGGCAGAAGCTGCCGCTGCAGACGTTCGCTGGTGTTTCGCCGGAGTCGCCTGAGCGGACTCAAACAGTTCATCCAGAATCGACGGTTTGGAACGGGGAGGCGAGTCTCTGTCGTCGACGACGGGCATGCGTTCGCTGCCGGGACTGATCAGAAGTTCTCCGAGACGGCCCTGAAATTCTCCGGCGGTGGTGGGTCGCTGGTCGGCTGATTGCTGGAGGCAGCGACCGAGCAGTCTTTGAAGTCCGGCAGAAATGGCGGCATCGGACATTGCCGGATTGCCGGCGTCCTGCAGCAGCTGTTGCAGGAGCCGTGCAAGGTCATTCAGGTCCTGTTCAGACTGTTGCCGTGACATCAATACGGGGGAAGCGACGGTGGAACGACTGTGGGTGACCGGAGTGTCAGCGTGGGCGGCTTCGAGCCAGCGTGTAAATCCAAAGTCGGTCAGCAGCACCTGGAGAGTTTCTGAACAGAGCACGGTGTCAGCGGCAATGCGTCCGTGAGAGAGTCCAAGATTGTGTGCGCGGCGGAGTGCGGAGCACACCTGCCAGCCAATTTCGATGATGTCTTCGGCGGCAAACCGACGGCCGTTTTTGATCTGCTGCTGCAGCGACGGGAAGTCGCAGGGTTCGCTCCGCAAAAACAGTGAACCGTCGGTTGTTTCGCCGGTTCCGAGCACTTTCCGGACGGACTGATGCTGGAGCATGAGCAGCATCGTGCGGTCGGTTTTGAGTGCGCGGCGGAATGCAGGGTTGCGGGAGAGTTCCGGGGAAAACACCGTGAGTCGTTCGGGGGAGCCGTCGACGAGGCGAACGGCATCCAGCAGCTGCCAGTGTGGTGAGGCTGGCAGGGTTTGCTGGATGTGGTAGTCCGCGAGTGTCGGATCTGTCACGGGGAGGAGGCGGATCAGGTGAAGTCAGAGGGATTGCCGAACAATCCGCGGCCGCCGCCGGCCATCCCGGTGCCTCCGCGAAGATTGGTATTTCGCGGTCTGCGTGGCTCATCGGGAGCAGCCTGGGGCTCTTCGGCAGACTTTTCGGAGCGTGGGGGTTCGGGGCGTTTTTCGAGTGCTTTGACGGAGAGCGACACGCGTTTGCGTTTGGTGTCGACTTCGACCACGTGAAAATCGCGACTGTCGCCCACTTTGAGGATTTCGCCGACGCTGCTGACGCGGCGCCAGGCGAGTTCGCTGATGTGGACCATGCCTTCGAGGCCGGCTTCCAGTTCGACAAAGGCGCCGAATTCTGCCAGGCGAGTGACGGTGCCGTTGACGACTGAACCGGTGGTGTAGCGTTCTGCGGCGCTGGCCCAGGGGTTTTGAGCGAGTTGTTTGAGGCCAAGGCTGATGCGTTTTTTCTCGGGGTCAAGTTTGAGGATCTTGACTTCCAGCTGTTGTCCTTCTGCGAGGATGTCGCGGGGATGATTGATGCGTGCCCAGCTGATTTCGCCAATGTGCAGAAAACCGTCGACCGGACCGATATTGATGAAGGCACCGTAGTCCTTCAGAGTTTTGACGGTGCCTGTGTAGGACTGGCCGACTTCCACCTGAGCCCAGAAGGCGCCTTCACCTTCGGCTCGTTCGGCCTGCAGGAGTGCGCGACGGCTGACCACGAGATTGCGCTTTTTGGGATTGACCTCGGTGATCTGGACGGTGAGTTTCTGGCCGACGTACTGTTCGAGGTTTCCGGCGAAGCCCATTTCGACCTGACTGGCCGGCAGAAAACCACGGAGATTACTGACGGAGACCTGCAGACCACCTTTGTTGACAGCGGTCACCATGCAATCCACGACCTGGCCTGCTGCGAGTGCTTCCCAGTTACCGCCGGCGCGATGCCGAGCCCGCGGGATGCGTCCTTTGATCAGGCCGTCTGCATCTTCAGCGTCGATGATAATGTCCAGTGTGTCGCCCACAGCCGGATGTTTGCCTTCGGCGAACTGAGTGAGCTGCAGGACAACATTCTGACGCAGCCCGGCATCCAGAAAGACCTCGCCGCCGTGAATCGCCTGAACAACTCCTTTGACCTTTGATCCTGAACCGACAGCTTTGGCCGCCCCTGTATCATCACCCTCTGCCGCCGCGGCTTCTTCACCGCCCACGGCGACCGGGACCGACGTATCTGTTGACTGGGCAACATCGATTTGAGCGACCAGGTCAGATTCCAGTTCGTCTGCGGCAGGGATTTCAATTTTTCCCGAACGCGGTTCCTTTGCAGGAGCAGCCGTTTCTGACTGGGTGGGCTGCGGGAGCGATTCTGTGGCGGACGTCATGCGTTCGCGGATCCGCGCGGCCGCGGATTCGGCGTCGCCGGACCCTTCCATAGACACCGCTGCAGGCGGCGCATCGCCCAGTGCCGCCGCCTGGAGTTCGGCTGCCTGCTGCAGAATGGTTGTTTCTGACGCCGTTTCCGGGGCTGCAGCGACGGCCGGCGTGTCGGTAGCGGAGGACTCTGGTTGCGTTGGATCCGTGGTCATCACTGTGGTCCTGTCAGAACCGTTGCGGCATATGATTCAGACGCGTCGAATCATTCAAATCCAGGTCGGAGGCATGTCTGACATCAAGCTCCAGCCTGTTTCATTTCTGAAAACCGGACAATTTGCCTTGAAAAGAATAGCCGAAGACTGAGGCGTTCGCAAAGCAGCAGGGCATTTACCGTAGAAGTTTTCGGCCGAAGTTCCGCAGATTTCACCTCCGCACCACCCCGCAAAACCCCTGTTCTACCCTTCCGCAGCTGCAAAATGGGCAACAATACCTATTTCTGCAACACTGTCTTCATGAACTTCTCATCATCAAATCTCAGATTTCTGTCCCGCCAGCGAATTCCTCGTGGATCAACGCGGTCACGCCGCGGTAAGTTTCCAGTCGGTTGCCGCTCCCCAGCCAAAGCCCAGGTATCTCAGAACCCATCGCCCCCGGACCCCGCTATGAAATATCTTCACTTCGCCGTCACTGCCATTTTTCTGCTGGCTGTCAGCGGCTCTCTGCATATCCCGTGTAACCGGGCGATTGCCGCTGCTTCGTCACCTCCTGCTCACTCGGCTCCTGCAGGCCCCGCGCGTTCCGCTGTGCCCGTGCATCCGGCCGACCGCAGCATCGGGCGCTTTGTGGCCGATTTCAGCTTTACCGATCTGGACGGAAAGCCGCACAGGCTGTCTTCCTTCAGCACCTCCGGGCTCACCGTGGTGGCCATGACCAGCACCAGCTGTCCGCTCAGCCGCAAATACCTGCCCAGCCTCGCAGAACTCACCCGCAGCCTCGCTGATCAACCCATCTCCTTCATCCTTGTGAACTGCGTCCCGTCCGACGAGCCCTCGGCCATGCAGCGGGCTCAGGCCACTCTGCACCCAAACGCTGTCTATGCCGTCGACCACGCCGAAAGTTTCGCTCAGCACATGCAGGCCACAACCACCACAGACGTCATCCTGCTCGACAAAGCCCGCACTGTGCTCTATCAGGGTGCGGTCGATGACCAGTACGGGATCGGTTCTGCGCTCGAGCAACCCCGGCGCCGATTTCTCGTCGATGCCATCACAGCCGCCCTGCAGAATCAGACGCCCGCGGTGGCCGCCACAGCGGCTCCAGGCTGCGTACTCGACTTCGAAAGTCCGCAGCCGTCGGCTGCCCCGCCCACCGTCACCTGGCATCGACAGATCTCACGCATCCTCCAGCAGAACTGCCTCGAATGTCACCGCAGCGGAGGCGTCGGTCCATTTCCCCTCGAAACGCTCGAACAGGTCTCCGGTCACTCCGCCATGATTCGCCAGGTGGTCGCTGATCAATCCATGCCGCCATGGTTTGCGGCTCCCAGTCCGGATTTCGCTGCCGATTCGGGTGCTGCATCAAACACGCATCGTCGCTGGGCCAACGACCGCTCACTCTCCGCCACCGACAAACAGCTGCTGCTGAGCTGGCTCGATAATGGTCGTCCCGAAGGAAATGCCGCGGACGCACCGCTGGCCCGCCAGTTCCACTCGTCGTGGTCGCTCGGTGAACCCGACGCCGTCATTCAGATTCCCAAACCCATCCGCATCAAGAGCACGGGTGTCATGGGCTACCAGAATATTCTTGTTGAATGGACGGCCGACGCGGACCGCTGGGTGCAGGGCTATGAAATTCAGCCCACCGACCGCAGTGTGGTCCATCATGTGCTCGTCAACGTCTCAGAACCCGGCGATGACCCGCGGACCCGCGGTATGGATGGTATCGGCGGCTACTGGGCCGCGTATGTTCCCGGAAACACAGGACACATCTACCCTGAAGGCTTCGCCAGAAAACTGCCGCCCAAAGCCAGCATTCGTTTTCAGATTCACTACACGCCGAACGGACAGGAAACACAGGATCAGCTGAAGCTGGGACTCCACTTCGCCGATCAGCCGCCGCAATACATTGTCCGCACCATTCCGCTCGCCAAGCCCTCAATCAATATTCCTCCCCATGCCTCCAGCCACACGGAATCAGTCACTCGCCCCGTTCCGGTTGACATTCCCGTGCTGGCCTTCATGGCACACATGCACGTCCGCGGCAAGGCCTTTCGCTTTGATCTCAAGAATCCCGACGGATCCGACAGCACGCTGCTCGACATCCCCCGCTACGACTTCAACTGGCAGCTCCGCTATGAACCCGCCTCGCCGCTCATGCTTCCCCGCGGCTCAGAAATCACCGTCACTGCGGTCTATGACAACAGCAGCAGCAATCCCTCCAACCCCAACCCCGCTCAAACCGTTCGCTGGGGCGAACAAACTCACGAAGAGATGCTCATAGGCTACGTCGAAACCTACGCGGCACTCGGAGCCTCTTTGCCGGAGATCACCGGCCGCGGTCGCCAGGCAGACAGCTCTGCTGATCAGTTTCGCATGTGTGATGCAGACAGCGATGGCTTTGTCACCGCCGCAGAACTCAAACAGGCAGCACCGCGATTCCCGCGGCTCCGCGATCAGCCTGAAGCCATCGATCGGCTGTTTCAGGCCGCTGATACCAACGCGGACGAAAAGCTCTCCCCGGAGGAATTTCGGGCCGCCGCTGAACGCCTCCGCAGACGCTGAAGACTCCGCTGATAACCAAACAAAAAAGGCTGTTCGGCGGGAGGCCGAACAGCCCGGGAGGATGACCGAAGGATTGCTCCAACGATCAGCAGTGACTCCCGATCCCAGCCGCACCTTCAGGGCTGATGCGAAGAACGGGGCGACTGGATCCTGGTTAACGATTTCCTGTAGCCGGCAGCCGCTCAGATCTTCACGGCCCTGACAGTGCGAATGATTTCAGCAGCCACTTTGTAGGGGTCTGCATTCGATGCCGGACGGCGATCTTCCAGCCAGCCTTTCCAGCCGTTGGTGACCGTTGCAACCGGAATGCGGATGGAAGCACCGCGGTCAGAGACACCGAAGCTGAACTTGTCGATGGACTGCGTTTCGTGCTTGCCGGTCAGACGCATGTGGTTGTCAGCACCATAAACCGCAATATGTTCCTTGATACGCGGCTGGAAAGCACTGCAGATCTTCTCGTATGTCTCGCGGCTGCCGCAGGTTCGGAGCGCGGTATTGGAGAAGTTGGCGTGCATGCCTGATCCGTTCCAATCGGTGTCGCCGAGCGGCTTGCAGTGCCAGTTGATCCAGACGTTGTACTTTTCTGCGGTGCGTTCGAGCAGGTAGCGAGCAACCCAGACTTCGTCGCCGGCGCGCTGGGCACCTTTGGCGAACACCTGAAATTCCCACTGTCCGGTCGCCACTTCAGCGTTGATGCCCTCGACATTCAGACCAGCAGCCAGACACAGATCCAGATGCTCTTCGATGATCTCGCGACCAAATGCGTTCTTGGCACCGACAGAGCAGTAATAGGGGCCCTGAGGGGCGGGGTAGCCACCAATCGGGAAGCCCAGCGGCAGATTGGTTTCGCGATCCCACAGGAAGTATTCCTGCTCGAATCCGAACCAGAAGTCTGCATCGTCGTCGTCAATCGTCGCCCGACCGTTGGAATCGTGAATGGAACCGTCCGGGTTCAACACTTCACACATCACCAGAAACCCGTCCTGACGGCCGGGGTCGGTGAAGATCGCAACCGGCTTGAGCAGACAGTCGGAGGAACCGCCGGGAGCCTGATTGGTCGAGCTGCCGTCGAAGCACCACACCGGACACTCTTCCAGCGTCCCCCCGAAATCCTTCACAATCTTGGTCTTGGATCGCAACACCTGCGTGGGTTTGCTGCCGTCCAGCCAGATGTATTCCAATTTCGATTTCTTCGCCATTGTCTGAAAACTCCTCCCGATGGGTAAGTAGTCCGCAACTGAGCACTGGAGCTTCCTGGTCTTAACTGCTGATCAGAAGCTCCTGATCTCCCGAAAACCTCTGAAAATACTCGGTCGCAGACGATCCTCCAGCGAAACTCCTCAGGCGATGCCCGACCCGGACATCCAAACTCATTCCTGAACGGTCTGCTGAAACTTTGAGCTGCCGTGCCTGTTTCGTCAGCAGGTTTTGCAAGACCGATGGGGTTTCGCTGGCACATTCAGCTGGAGCATATTACGTGCCAGACCCCGGTATTGGAACCCGTGGGCAAAAAACAGCGAGCCAGGCTACCGTGACCAGCGGCCGAAACCGTTTTTTCAACCTCCATCCTGCGATTCCCTGTGAACGTTTCCCAGACCCGGACCGGGGTCTTGACTTCCGCAGAAGATTCTCCAGGATGCATGCGGCGATCACGCGGCGATCATGCGGCGATCGTCTCTTCACGCTCCTTCATCCCGCCCCCTTCCGCCGCCCCTCCCTCCAGGTTCAGGTGCCTGCCATGCCCGCTGTTTCAAGCCTTCTCAAGCTCAGTGGTTTGTGCGTTGTCCTGCTGGCTGGCCTGCCGGCGTCTGCAGCCGACCCTGTGGACTTCAACCGCCAGGTCCGTCCGGTGCTGTCTGACCTGTGCTTTCGCTGCCACGGTCCCGACGTCAATGAACGTCAGGCGGGTCTGCGACTTGACACGGCAGAAGGTGCCCGTGCCATGCTGGAATCGGGGCACGCTGCCATCATTCCGGGCAACTCTGCTGACAGCCCCCTCATCCAGCGACTCCTCTCGGCTGACGCTGACCTCGTGATGCCTCCTCCCTCGACAGGCAAAGCCGCCACACCCCAGCAGGTTGAAATTCTGAAGAACTGGATCGATCAGGGTGCCGAATACCGCGGACACTGGTCTTTCATTCGTCCGGAGCGGCCGGAAATTCCTGCTGTCCCCGCCGATGTCGCGGTGCGTAACCCGATCGATCACTTTCTTTCCGCCAGCGCACTCAGGTCCGGTCTGAGACCTGCGCCGGAGGCCGATCGCACAACGCTGATCCGCCGCGCCACGCTCGACCTCACCGGCCTGCCTCCCACGCCCGACGAAGTCGATGCCTTCCTCAATGACACAGCTCCCGATGCCTGGGAACGTGCCATCGATCGACTGCTCGCTTCACCCCGCTACGGCGAGCATATGGCACGCTACTGGCTGGACCTTGTCCGCTACGGTGACACCCACGGACTGCACCTCGACAACGAACGATCACTCTGGAAGTACCGCGACTGGGTGATTCAGGCATTCAACTCCAACAAACCGTTCAGCGAATTCACCATCGAACAACTGGCCGGTGACCTGCTCCCCAACGCGACGCTCGACCAGCAGGTTGCTACCGGTTTTAATCGCTGCAATGTCACCACCAGCGAAGGGGGCTCCATCAACGAAGAAGTGCTGGTGCGGTATGCCGTCGACCGCACCGAAACCATGTCCACAATCTTCATGGGTATGACGCTCGGCTGCGCCGCGTGTCACGATCACAAGTTTGACCCGGTCACCCAGAAAGAGTTTTACCAGCTGTATGCCTTCTATAACGCTGCTGCTGACGCCGCCATGGACGGAAATGCACTTTCCCCTCCGCCCACCATCCGCGTCCCCTCCAGCGAGCAAACGCAAAAACTTGCCGAGCTCGATCAGCAGATCACTGCACTCCGCACGTCGCTCGACACCGCTGTCGAACAGTTCGCCTACACCGATCCTGGCCCTGCAGAAGAAACGATTCCGGCCGAGCATCAGGACTTTGTCTGGATCGACGACGAAGCTCCCGCTGGCGCGCAGCTGCAGGGCGACAGTCCCTGGGAATTCGTCTCAGCTCCCGAACACCCTGTCTACAGCGGCACGAAATCCACCCGCCGCATCGCTCCCGCGCTCAGCCAGCACTTCTTTACAGGCGCCGCCACGCCGCTCAAAATCGGCGAAGGTGACCGACTCTTCGCCTGGGTCTGGCTGGATCCCGCCAACCTGCCTCAGACCATCATGCTTCAGTTCAACGATGGTTCGTGGGAGCACCGTGCGTGGTGGGGGGACGACAAAATTCCCTTTGGCTCCGGCGACGCTGAAAACCATCGCCCCATGGGACCACTCCCGGAAGCCGGAAAATGGGTCCGGCTGGAAGTCCCGGCCGCCCATGTGGGACTCAAACCCGGCGCCCAGCTCAACGGCTGGGCCTTCACACAATTCGGTGGCCATGTCTACTGGGACCATGCCGGCAGTGTCACCAGAACACCCCAGGGTTCGCAGAGCTTCGAATCGCTTCAGGCCTGGGAAGCCCACGACAAAGCACTCGCCAACTCCCCCACACCACAACCCGTGCGTGATGCCATCAAGGTCGACCCCGACAAACGCTCACCCGAACAAACACGAACCATCCGCACCCACTTCCTCAAAGCTGTCTACGCCAAAAGCCGCGTCCAGCTGGAACCACTCCAGAAACAGATCGACGACCTCGCCAAACAGCGCAGTGACGTCGACGCTGCCATACCGGTCTCGATGATCATGCAGGACCTCCCCACACCACGCGAAACCTTCGTGCTTCGACGCGGTGAATACACGCTCAAGGGCGAAAAGGTCGAACCCGGAGTGCCCGCCATCTTTCCGCCGCTCCCCGCTGATGCCCCCCGCAATCGACTCGGACTCGCCCGCTGGCTCACCGACCCCGCACATCCACTCACTGCACGCGTGACCGTCAACCGCTTCTGGCAGCAGATCTTCGGGACCGGCATCGTCAAGACAGCCGAAGACTTCGGCTCCCAGGGCCAGTGGCCAACGCACCCGGAACTGCTCGACTGGCTCGCGGTTGACTTCGTCTCCTCCGGCTGGGACGTTAAGCGATTCATGAAACAACTGCTCATGTCCGCTGCCTACCGCCAGTCATCGCATGTTTCCCCGGAACAGCTCCTGATCGACCCGGCCAATGAACTGGTCGCACGTGGTTCCCGCTTCCGGCTTGACGCTGAAGTCGTCCGCGACAGTGCTCTGGCCGTCAGCGGACTGCTCCGCGAACAAATCGGTGGTCGCAGCGTCCGCCCGTATCAGCCTGAAGGCATCTGGGAAGCCGTTGCCTTTGTCGGCAGCACCACGCAGTACTACAAGCGTGATTCCGGCGACGCCCTCTTCCGCCGCAGCCTGTATACGTTCTGGAAACGCACTGCGCCCCCGCCGTCGCTCATGGCCTTCGACGCTCCCTCACGCGAAACCTGCGTCGCCCGCCGGGCGCGCACCAATACCCCGCTCCAGGCACTCGTGCTGATGAACGACGAACAATACGTCGAAGCTGCTCGCTCGCTCGCAGCCCGGATGCTTGCTGCAGCACCGGATTCCGCCACACAACTGGCACTCGGCTTCAAACTCTGCACCGCCCGCAGCCCCTCCGAACAGGAACTCGCCGTCATCCTCCGCGTCCACAACCAGCACCTCGAACACTACCGTGCCAACGCTGCCGACGCCGAGAAACTGCTCGCCGTCGGCACCACCCCGCGCCCCGAACTCCCGACCCCCGAACTCGCTGCCATGACCATGACCGCCAATCTGCTGCTGAACCTGGATGAGATGATTTCGAGGGAGTAGGGGGTGGTCGCTGCTGACAGATCCATACGCAGATGTTCAAAGCGTCCGCCTGACATTTGCCGGGACGACGATCGCAGGCCTGCACGTAACGTGCGTGCTGCACGTCAGCCTTCCGGGTTGTCAATAAGCTCCTGCAGGCGGCTCCGCAGCAACCCCGCGTATCGATCCGGCCACGCAGAATCGATCAGCCCGATGGAGATCATGTCGCGAATGTGAACCCGGTCCTTGTCCCGAAATGACGTCAGTTTCATGGCCACCAGTCGATCAAGTGGCAGAGTACGCGCGTCGGCCATCATGGCGTACTCATCAATCCCGGGCACAGCTGCCGGGTAGTCGTCCCGAACTTTCTGACCGGCAAAGAGTACGTGCACTGCATCTCGAGCCTTCGCGTCCGGACCGTCAAGAAACATCGTGATCCCGGCCGTGTGTCGGTAGACGAAGCCTGCCTCAGCCAGCACCGGAATCGCTCGTGCCAGATCCGCTTTATTCAGAATGATGTCGACATCCTGAGTATTCCGGACTACAGATT
>CAZLOQ010000089.1:13849-23371 GCA_964561125.1 uncultured Chitinophaga sp.
ACAGATTCATCAACCTGGGCCACCCAGTGCTGGACGGCGTTCCCGCCAACGATGGCGTAGGGAATTTGTGCCGCATTCAGCGCCCGCGTCACCCTGCGAAGACGATCCCTGACCTTTTCCACAGCACGCTCAATTCTGCTCCAGAGTGCATCACCGGTATACCTGACCTCAATCATGCCTGCCCCGACCTTCCGGAAAATACACCAGCCACGCAGGCCTCCTGAGCCCTGAAATCACCGGCTGAACAGCGCCTCCACAAATCCCTCCGGATCAAACAGTTCCAGGTCATCCACCTGTTCACCCACACCGATGTACTTCACCGGAATCCCCAGTTCCTGCCGGATCGCCACGGCGATTCCGCCTTTCGCAGTCCCGTCCAGCTTGGCCAGTACCAGACCTGTGCACTGCACTGCTGTGGAAAAGCTCTTTGCCTGGCTGAGCCCGTTCTGGCCGGTGGTGGCATCGAGCACCAGCAGGCTTTCGTGAGGTGCCTCAGGAATGACCTTTTGAATCACCCGGCGAATCTTCGTCAATTCATCCATCAGGTTCTTCTGAGTCTGCAGACGACCGGCGGTGTCCACAATCAGATAGTCGGCCGCAGTTTCCACGGCCTTCTGAGCTCCTTCATAAGCCACTGCTGCCGGATCTGCATTGCTTTCCTTCCGCACGATTGTGCATCCCAGACGCTGCGCCCACATGGAGAGCTGTTCCACGGCGGCCGCTCGAAACGTATCTCCTGCCGCCAGAACAACCCGACGACCGTGCTTCTGCAGCAGATTGGTGAGCTTCGCGATGGAGGTCGTCTTGCCCACACCATTCACGCCGGCCACAAGGATGACGGTCGGACCGGCTGCAGCGCGTGCGAGCGGTGAGAGCGGGTTGGACAGGTCCCAGCGAATGTCGTTCTGCCCCCGCAGGAGCGATGTGAGTTCTTCGCGGACGGTCTTCCAGACTGCCTCGACGTCCACAGTCCGCCCGCCGTGGTCCTGACGCAGCCGGGAAATGATTCTGCCGGCAGCCGCTACCCCCATATCAGTGCGAATCAAGCGCGATTCGAAGTCCCCCAGCAGCTTCTCGTCGAGGATCTCTCCGGAACGGAACAGGTCGCGAATGTCGGTTCGCAGGATTTGTCTGGTCTTTTCAAGACCACGTTTTAAGCGATCAAACAGGCCCATAAGAAAAGGGTCTTCCTCGAATTGCGTGCCGTGACAGAATCTTTGTGAATGCGTTGTGATGAGAACTGAAATCGTGCCTGTGGTCTTTTTGCCCCGCAGTCCGCGTGCGTTACTGGAGCTGTCGGAATCGGTGCCATGCGTCATCCCAGCCGCTGCTGCGGGACGGAATAAACTCGGTGATGCTTTCAGACTGCCGCACAACTTCACGGATATCCTGCAACGATCCCAGGTCCCCGGCGGCCATCGCCTGTACGAGCACATTCCCGAGAGCTGTCGCTTCCACCGGACCGGCCATGACCGGAATGCCGCAGGCGTCAGCGGTGAACTGGTTGAGCAGTGCGTTGCGTGAGCCACCGCCGACCACGTGCAGCACCTTCACGCGGACACCTGTGAGTTCCTGCATCCAGTCGAGCACCATGCGGTATTTCAGTGCCAGACTTTCCAGAGCACAGCGAATGAACTGCCCTTCATCCTCCGGCACCGGTTGCCCCGTGCGACGACACTCCGCGGCGATGGCCGCTGTCATATCTTCAGGCCGCAGAAATTCCGGGCGGTCGGGGTTGACCAGCGATCTGAAGGCTGGAGCGGCCGCGGCGCGGCGGGTGAGTTCCGAGTAGTCCAGCTGCACTCCCCGCTGTTCAAACGCCACACGACACTGCTGCACCAGCCACAGTCCCATGATATTCTTAAGCAGTCGATAGGTGCCGCCGATTCCGCCTTCGTTGGTGACGTTGTATTTGAGTGCCTGTTCGGTGAGCACTGCGTCGGCAACTTCGACGCCCAGAAGCGACCAGGTGCCGCTGCTGAGATAAGCCCACTCGGGGCGCCCTGTGAGCGTTGTGGGGACAGCGGCCACCGCCGAACCCGTATCGTGTGTTGCCGGAGCGATCACCTGCACTCCGCTCAGACCTGTCGACTCTGCAACGTCCCGCCGCAGAGTTCCCAGCGGCGTCCCGGGCGCGACCAGTTCCGGAAACATGGCAATTGGAATGTCCAGTTTTCGCAGCAGCTCCGTGGCCCATGTGCGTGAGGACGCGCTGAGCATCTGCGTGGTCGTGGCGTTGGTGAACTCAACTACCCGGCTGCCGCTCAGACACCAGTGAAAAAAGTCCGGAATCATCAGAAACCGAGCTGCCTGGGCGACCAGTTCCGGGTCCCGCCAGCACATGGCCATGAGCTGATACAGCGAATTGATTTCCATAAACTGCAGGCCTGTCTCTGCAAAGATCTCTGCCCGCGAAACCCTCGCAAACGCTCGTTCCAGCATGCCTTCAGTGCGCGAATCACGGTAGTTCCACGGCTGCCCCAGCAACTCATCATTGCGGTTCATCAGCACAAAGTCGACACCCCACGTGTCCACACCCACCGACGTGACCGCTGAACCGTGTTCGGACGCCGCCTTCCGCATGCCGTTCTGAATCTCTGTCCATAAGCCAATCAGATTCCAGCGGAGCGTCCCCCCCAGACGCACCGGACCGTTGCCGAAACGATGGAGCTCCTGCAGTGAAACACGGTGACCGTCAAACTGACCCGCCATCACTCGACCGCTCTCTGCACCCAGATCCACTGCCAGATATGTTTTTTGAGCCATGCCCGTTGACTTTCGAGGGAAGAAGACCGTGGGAAGTCCGCCGGAAAATCATACCAATCGGCTGCGGCAGTGAAAACACCGCGAACCGGAATGCAGGGCGAAATAGGGCGTTGCCATGGTGGAATCCACCGGTCCTGCCGAACACGACAGTCCGCCGACAAACTCAGTTCCCGCGGCGGCGTCTTCGTCACTCAAAAGAAACAAACGCATGTTGCAGAACTCTCGGCCGAAACTCGCCACGATTCCTCGGATTCCACGTCCATCCACGCTAAACTCCACACAACCCTCCCATTCTCCAGACTGAACCGCCCGGAGCATCCCGGTTATGGCCGTCACCGTACGAAAACTCAACGAACTCACCCTCTACGACCGCCTTTCCCGCCTGACATTCCTGCAGGCCTGCGAACTTCTCGGAGGCCGCGAAGAAGGACGCCAGCGACTTTTCGCCGGCGGGAAACTGCCGGTCGCAGACCTCCAGGAACAAACTCAGCTCACTCGCGACCACTTTCAGCTGATACTGCCCGGCGACGATGTCACCGTCACCGTGCGGGTGAATGACGCTCGCCGGGATCGCCTGCAAGTGCTCTGCTCCGGCTGCCACTCACTCTGCGAACATATGGGCGCCGCACTCTCCGTGATTCTGGAAAACCGCATTGCCCTCGGACTGGCCGCACCGCCCCCCGAACGACAGCCCGTCAAGCCACTCAACGAAGAAGAACTCACCGCCATCGCCCTCCGCGAACGCGGACAGCGCGCCCGCGAGGAAAAGATGGAAGTCCGCGTCCTCGACGGTGATCCCTCCAGCGCCTGGTGCGACTACCTCGTCACCAGCCGTCTCAGCGGTCGCTCCTGGCGCGTCGCACTCCGCGGCACCGAACGCGGCGAATCCTACTGCAACTGTCCCGATTACCGCGAAAACACTCTCGGCACCTGCAAACACATCCTGCATGTCCTCATCAAAGTTCGCCGCCGACTCGGTGTCGATGCTCTCAAAAAAAAGCTCCGCCAGAAAGACACCAACGTCCACCTCCGCTACGGCGTGGAACTGGCGCTGCTGAACGGGCATCCCATCGACGGCGGCCTGATCGAACCAGCGAACCCGTCGAAAAAATCATCGGCCCCCTGCGCAACACCGACATCACCAACGTGAGTGACCTTATCCGCCGCATCGATCGCCTCGAACGACTCGGACAACCCGTCGTCGTCTACCCCGATGCCGAAGAATTCATTCAGCAGCAGCTCCACCAGCAGCGCATTCAGACACTCGTCACTGAAATTCGCCAGAACCCCGCCTCACACCCCCTGCGAACCACCCTCCTCAAAACCGAACTCCTGCCCTACCAGCTGGACGGGGTCGCCTTTGCAGCCGGTGCCGGTCGCGCCATCCTCGCCGATGACATGGGCCTTGGCAAAACCATTCAGGGCGTCGGCACCGCAGAACTCCTCGCTCGCGAAGCCGGCATCAGCCGCGTTCTCGTCGTCTGCCCCACATCGCTCAAATCCCAGTGGCTCAGTGAAATTGCGAGATTCTCGTCACGCACCGCAAGCCTTGTCACCGGGTCCGCTAAGGATCGCCCCGAGCAGTATGCCAGCCCCGCGTTCTTCACCATCTGCAACTACGAACAGGTGCTCAGGGATGTCCTCGCCATCGAACAGCATCGCTGGGATCTCATCATCCTCGACGAAGGACAGCGCATCCGCAACTGGGAAGCACAAACCACTCAGACCATCAAAAGCCTCCGCTCCCGCTTCGCCCTCGTGCTCTCCGGAACACCCATGGAGAATCGACTGGAAGAACTCTTCTCCGTGATGCAGTTCGTCGATGGACGGCAGCTGGGCCCCGCGTTCCGCTTCTTTAATCGCTATCGCATTCAGGACGAAAAAGGAGCTGTTCTCGGCTATCAGCACCTCGATGAACTCCGCCAGCGACTGCGGCCGGTCCTCCTCCGCCGCACCAAAGACCTCGTCATGAAACAGCTCCCCCCGCGGAACACCGAAATCCTTCACGTCGCACCAACCGACGAACAGGCCACCCTGCATGCCGCACACCTCCGCGTCGTCGTCTCCATCGTCCGCAAAAAATATCTCACCGAAATGGATCTGCTGCGCCTCCGACAGGCACTCCTCATGTGCCGCATGACCGCCGACAGTACCGCACTCGTTGACAAAAAAGCACCTGGATACTCGTCCAAACTGCAGGCTCTCGATGAACTGTTCGAACAGCTCTTCGTCGATGGTGACCACAAGGCTGTGCTCTTCAGCGAATGGACCTCCATGCTCGATCTGATCCAGCCACTGCTCGATCAGCGCGGTGTTCACTACGTACGGCTGGACGGCAGCATTCCTCAGGGAAAACGCCAGCCGCTCGTGCACGAGTTCCAGACAAATCCCGACTGCCGCGTTTTTCTCTCCACCAATGCCGGAAGCACCGGACTCAACCTCCAGGCCGCCGACACCGTCATCAACGTCGACCTTCCCTGGAACCCAGCCGTCCTCGAACAGCGAATCGCCCGCGCTCACCGCATGGGACAGAAACGCCCCGTCAACGTCTACATCCTCGTCACCCAGGGAACACTCGAAGAACAAATGCTCACCACCATCAGCCAGAAAAAGGAACTGGCGATGGCTGCACTCGACAGCGAATCCGATGTCACCGAAGTGAAACTCGGCAGCAGCAGCATGGAAGAACTCAAATCCCGTCTCGAAGTCCTCCTCGGCGCCGTCCCCGAAGCCCGTACCGACGAAAGTCAGAAACGCGAACGCGAAGCCGAAACGGCAGCAATTGCCGAAAAACGAGATCAGATGGCTGCCGCCGGCGGACAACTCCTGTCCGCTGCCTTCGGCTTCCTCGCACAAATGCTCCCTCCCACACCAGCCGTCACACCACCCCCCGCCGAAGTCGTCAACCGCATCCGGCAACAACTCACAGATGCCGCAGAAACCGACGAAAATGGCCGACGAGTGCTCAAAATCGCACTCCCGCCCGACGAAGCACTCGGACAAATCGCCCGCACAATCGCCCAACTCTTCGGACTCACCCAAACTCCTCCCGCCCCCTGAACGCATTTCATCCCGGATTTTTCTCGCACTCCAACGAAGGTTTCAGGTAGCATCAGCCAAAGAATTCCCGCACACACCCGATCAACACACCGGCACGACACACCTGCTCGATACTCCTGCTCAGTATGCCCCCGCCTCCCGCCACCGCCCGGAGACTCCGATGCGTCCGCGAAGACAACCACCGCTCTCAGCCCCCAAAGCCCTGATCGCGGCTCTCCTTACGCTCGCACTCCTCGTTGCCCCCCACTCCGCCCGCGCCCGCTCCACTTCCCCCTCTCCGCCACCGACTGACCCTGCCCCCGAATCACCCGCCGCCGTCGACCCCTCCGTCCCGACACTCAGAACACCCGTGGATGTCACTTTCCACCAGCAGCTCGTCGTCACGGCCAATTCCCGCACCGGTACACTCTCCCTCATCGATGCCCAATCCCTTCAGCCTGCCGGCGAATTCCATGTCGGCCTGTCACCTTCCGCTGTCGAATCCAGCGGCGAATACCTGCTCTTCACAGATCATCAACGCCACACGCTGCACTCCCTGAAACTCCATCGCGATGCCGCCGGAACCTGCTCGCTGGAACCCGTCGCAACCATCAGCGTGCCCCGCTATCCCGTCGATCTGGCCGTCTCTGCCGACAAACGTGCCGTCGCTGTCACCTCGCTCTGGTCACGAATGCTCACACTGCTCCGGCTCGACGATTCAGGCACATTCCGCCAAACCCACACGATTCCCCTCCCCTTCGCGCCGCGCCGCATCCTCCACGCAACGCCGAACACGCTGGTCGTGGCCGATAACTTCGGCGGTCAGCTGTGCGTCGTGGACGCAGACAGTGGCAGCATCGTCCGCCACCAGTCGATCCATGGACACAACATCCGCGGACTCGCCGTCAACCCCCGCACCCGCTCCCTGCTCGTCACCTGCCAGACACTCGACAGCCGCACGTTCACCACCTACGAACGCATCTTCTGGGGCGTCCTGATGCAGAACGGACTGCACTCCCTTCCCCTGCAGACACTCCTCCGTCCCGCCCCCGCCGAAAATGTCACATCGGCATACACAGGCCCCCCCCAGGCCAAACCCGTCGCCAACAGCAGCTACGGCAGCCTCGATGCGTACGACGAACCCGAATACGACGGATCGTCTTACGCATCGCCCCAGCGATATCCCCTCGGCACCCCGTCCGTCGGCTCCGGTGATCCCGGTGCCATGCTCGTCACTGCAAACGACACCACTCTCCTGCTCATTTCCGGCACCAGCCAGATCGCCTTTCGCACCGCCAGCCATCTCCCGTTCGAACGCCTGCCAGCCGGCCGACGCCCGGAATCACTCTGCCTGAATTCCGATCAGTCGCGCGCGTGGATCGCCAATCGCTTCGATGATTCCCTCACAGTCCTCGATCTCACCGGCCCGGCCCCGTCCGTCATCGCCACCGTCCCGCTCGGAACACTCCGCCCACTCACTCCCGAAGAATCCGGGGAACAACTCTTCTACGACGCGTCACTGTCACTCGATGGCTGGTTCAGCTGCCATTCCTGCCATACAGACGGTCATACCAACGGACTCCTTGCGGATACCTTCGGTGACGAAGATCGTGGTGCCCCCAAGAAAGTACTCTCACTCCTTGGCACCGGCTACACCGCTCCCTGGGCGTGGACCGGCAGCAAAACACACCTTGAAGACCAGATCAAGACCTCGCTGATCATCTCCATGCAGACCCACCTGCCCTCCGAACAGCTGCCCGTCGAACCCCTCTCGGCCTTCCTCCGCTCCACCACCCCGCCCCCCTCGCTGCACTTTGCCCGCGGATCCGCTCCCGACCCGGTTCGCCTCAGTCATGCTCAGAAAGTCTTCCAGTCAGCCGGCTGCAGCAACTGCCATGCCGGAGCTTCACTCACCAGCGCCGCGATTGTTGATGTGGGGATTCATGATGAAGAAGGTGTCACCGAATTCAACCCGCCGTCTCTACGCGGCGTGAGTCAGCGTGGGCCGTGGTTTCATGATGGTCGCGCCACACAGCTCCGACACGTCCTCGAATCCGGTCACCATGACCCGGAAACCCCGCTCAGCGACGATCAGATCACCCTCCTCCTCGAACTCCTCGATTCCCTCTGATGCCCCCGCTGCCTCTCCCTCTCCGTCCCCATTCCGGATCCCGCCATGCCCGGACCCGTGCGAAAACTGTTTGATCAGCTCTGGGGCGTCCTCACGCTTATCGGCCTGATCTGGCTGGTGTTCCTCTGCTCCTTCCTGATCGATCTTCGCCAGTGGGGACTCGTCCCGCGGTCACTCAGCGGACTCGCCGGACTTGTCACCATGCCTTTTCTGCATCGTGATCTCAGCGAACTGCTGGGAAATACAGTGCCGCTGACAGTCCTCCTGCTCATCCTGAGGACCACCCGACCAAATCCCTGGCGGATCCTGCTCTGCCTGCAAAGCGGCGCCGGAGCACTCATCTGGGGACTCGGTCGCCCCGGCCTCCACCTTGGCGCCGGCCCGATCCTGTATTCCATCGCCGCCTATCTGATCACCGCCGGTATTCACGAACGTCGACCCATCCCCATCACTGCTGCTGTGCTCGTCACTGTCCTCTACGGCACCCTTTTCTGGGGTCTGCTTCCCACCGCCGGCACCCACGTGTTCTGGGAAGGGCACCTTCTGGGGGCCCTCTTCGGCGGCGTCTTCGCCACCCGCACGCTCCGACGATTCCAGCGCAGAAAATCAACCGCCTGACATCTCGCAGACCTGAACGGTGATGCAACCGCCATACGGCCTTTACAGCGGTCGATTCCTGTCCTGAATTTCCTGACGTCGCTGCCGATAACGCTGTTGAGCCTCTTCGTACTGACCAGCCTTCAGAAACGCATGAACGCTCATCCCCGCACCGAACAGAATAAACAGCACGCCAAACAGCGGGAAAAGATCAAAAGTACCAGCACCGCCGAATCCGGTCATGGATGCTGCCATTGATGTCCACAAAATACCAAACGCGACAATAAAGATTCCCCCGAACAGACTGCTTGTCTTTCCGGGTATGTGCTTTCGCCCGTATTTTCCCAGGACCATATAGTTCTCGCGATCCAGCTCCCATTCACGGTCCAGCTGCATGAATTCCGTCCGGGCACTGAGCTCTTCAAGTTGTGCAGAGGGGATGACCTCCTGCGGTCCTTCAAGAACCCTCTTTTTCGCCAACTCGAATTCATCCTCTGAAATCGTGCCATTCCGTCGCAGTTCCGCCAGCTTCTGTAATTCATCTGAAATTGTCATGAAGAGTAACCCTCGTGTTTTTCTCGTGGATCTTTGAACCTTCCCTGACCGACTTTCCGGCAATTCCGGTGAAAAGCATGACGATTGGCGACGAAGCGGGCAAGTCTCAGGTGAGGTGAATCCGGGCGTCAGGCACCTGCACTTCGCCGGCAAAGCCCTTCCGCCGGGACCAACGGCTTCGTCCCCCGGAGGTGACCGGAGTTTCGCGCTGGCTGCTAAGTTGACTTTCAGGGGTGCTCTTTGAGCGTTCCTTGTGAAATTGCTCCCAAAGCCCGGAGACTCTGAGGCATCGAAGGTTCAGAAGACCCTGAGCTGCTCGTTCAGTCCATTTCATACCGCTGCGTTCCATTCAATCCTTAACAATATGTCTGCAGGCACCCTCGATCACTCCAGTGGCGATCGGGTAGCCGGCAGAAAGATACTCGTCATATTTC
>CAZLOQ010000090.1:0-13512 GCA_964561125.1 uncultured Chitinophaga sp.
CAAAATCCGCCGCCCACCAGCAATGTTTGTGCCGAACAGGATTGGGTCTGTCCCCCAAGCCACCGGCCGCCGAGCGGTGGGGCGGCAGAATTGGTGTGACCGGTACGATTGCTGCCGCCGTTGTTTTCGTCTACGCCGCTTCCACCGCTGCAATTCGTTCCGAGGGTCTGTCCCCCGTGCCTCGGGCAGCCGAGCGGTGGGGCGGCAGAATTGGTGTGACCGGTACGATTGCTGCCGCCGTTGTTTTCGTCTACGCCGCTTCCACCGCTGCAATTCGTTCCGAGGGTCTGTCCCCCGTGCCTCGGGCAGCCGAGCGGTGGGGCGGCAGAATTGGTGCGACCGGTGCAACTGCTGGCGTCGGTGTCGTCGTTTGAACCGAACTAACGCCGGGGGGCATCATTCTGTCGAGAGCCCCTGAGAGTGCTTTCCTGGAAGGTCAAGTTTCGGGGCACAGCGGCAACTCTGCTCCGGGGCGTCTTGAAAGCACTCACGCCGTCAGGAACCTGCGTCATGGCAGCAACACTGGAATCGACAAATTCCAGAACTGCATCCCTGCTGCCGGAAAAGTGCGCTCAGGTTTGACTGGAACTGACACAATCTTCGGCCGGAAGCCTCGGGCTGCGTTTTGCAAACCGGGCTCCCGTTCCACGCAGGCTCACTCTTCTGCGGCGGCCGCTGCCTGGGGCGCAGCGTCCTGTCTTCCGCCAGTCTCACTTGCCGCTTCGCTCAGCCACGGCGCCATCACGAGGGCTGCCACCGACACCAGCTTGAGCAGAATATTGAGCGACGGGCCGGACGTGTCTTTAAACGGATCACCCACCGTGTCACCCACGACAGCGGCTGCATGAGCACTGCTGCCCTTGCGATATTCCACGCCACCGACCGTAACTCCACCTTCAATCATCTTCTTGGCGTTGTCCCACGCACCACCGGAATTCGACTGGAAAATTGCCAGCATCACTCCGCTCACCGTCACACCGGCCAGCAGCCCGCCAAGCATCTGCGGGCCGCCGATGAAGCCGATAAGCACCGGTGCGATCACTGCCAGCACCCCAGGCAAAACCATTTCCCGGAGCGATGCCTGTGTGGAAATTGCAATGCACCGCTCGCAGTCAACCTCAGACATCGCGTCAGCAAGCACCTTCTGGTCGGCCGCATCCCACGTCTCGGCCGGCTCATGGCCGTGCTTCTGACACACCGCGAGAGCCTTCGTCAAGGCGGGAATCTCACGAAACTGACGCCGCACCTCAGAAATCATGCTCGCTGCCGCGCGGCCCACCGCACGCATGGCCATCGCTGAAAACAAAAACGGGAGCATCGCGCCGATGAACAGTCCGCACATCACGGGCGGGGAGGCCACATTGATTGTTTTCAGCCCGGCTGTGGCCATGTAAGCACTGAACAAAGCCAGCGCAGTCAGTGCGGCAGACCCGATTGCAAATCCCTTACCGATGGCTGCCGTGGTGTTGCCCACTGCATCCAGCTGGTCCGTTCGCGCTCGCACCTCGGACGGCAGGCCGCTCATTTCCGCAATCCCGCCGGCGTTATCCGCGATCGGCCCATAGGCGTCCACCGCCAGCTGAATGCCGGTGTTGGACAGCATGCCCACCGCCGCGATTGCAATCCCGTACAAACCTGCCAGCTCCCACGCACCCACAATGCTGAAGGCAATCAACAGCATCGGTATGGCCGTGGAAAGCATTCCCACGCCCATGCCGGCAATTACGTTGGTGGCCGCACCCGTTACCGACTGCTCGACAATCTCACGCACCGGTTTCCGCCCTGATCCCGTGTAATACTCCGTCACAAATCCTATGGCAATTCCCGCTCCCAGCCCAATCAGACTGGCGTAGAAAACTCCCATCCGGGTCACTGTGATTCCCTCAGGCGATGTCCATGAGACAGGCAGGACCGCGTTGATGATCAGCCAGCTGGCCATCAGCATCACAGCCGCAGCAATCAGCTCGCCGCGGTTGAGCGCTTTCTGGGGATTGACGTTTTCGTCGCCACGGACGAAAAACGTGCCCACCACCGATGCCAGCACCCCTGCGGCGCCCAGCAGCATCGGCAGCAATACCGGACTCAGACCCCCGTAGAGGCCGGAAAACTCTGCCTGAGTACAGGAAACAGCTCCGAGCACCATCGCCCCAAGAATCGCCCCGACGAAGCTTTCAAACAGGTCCGCTCCCATCCCCGCCACGTCCCCCACGTTGTCACCGACGTTGTCGGCAATCGTGGCCGGATTGAGCGGATGGTCTTCGGGAATGCCGGCTTCCACTTTTCCCACAAGGTCCGCCCCCACGTCTGCCGCTTTGGTGTAAATTCCGCCGCCAAGACGCGCGAACAATGCAACCGATGAGGCTCCGAAAGAAAAGCCAGTGAGCACATTCACCAAACGCGGCATATCCGCCGCACTACCTCCCACTACCGAAGTGAGCAGCAGGAACAACAGCCCCATTCCCAGAATTCCCAAACCCACCACCGTCATGCCCATCACCGAGCCGCCGCCGAATGCGATGAGCAGTGCAGGGGCCAGTCCGCGGCGCGCCGCGTTGGCTGTGCGAACGTTCGCCAATGTGGCGATCCGCATCCCGAAAAAACCTGCTGAACCAGAGAACAATGCCCCACAGAAAAACGCAAGTGCCGTGAGCGGATGAGATCGCTCTGACAGCCCCGAGACGTACATCAGCCCCGTCACAACCAGCACAAATCCCAGCATCACCGAATACTCAGCCTTCAAAAACGCCATCGCACCACTGCGAATCCGATTGGCGATCTGCTGCATGTTGGCTGAACCAGCATCCTGGCTGGCAATCCAGCGGTACTGCCAGAGGCTGAACCCCAGACCAACCAGTCCGGCCAGAGGTACTGCATAAACAAGTGCTGTCATAAACTCTCCATGCCGACTGCCCGGCAGACATTTTCGCTGCAGGCTGCGGGAACAGGCGTGAATCAGATTGTTGAGAAATCGTGAAAAACAGGGGCAATCTTCGATGTGCTTCAGTGGCTTCGAGGTGCTGCAGACCAAAAAATTGCCCGCAACCGGATTCTCACCCCAATCCCACTCAGCCACGAGTCGCCGGATATTCTCGCTTTGTCCTCGCCGGTCAAGTCCCGTGGAAAAATCGAGAAGATTTGTTCGATGGAAGCCCCTCTGGACAACCTATACCTCAGAATTCCCGCAATTCCCGGCGAATCTCTGCAATTTCCCTGACAGAATTCGCTTACGGACGTGTGAAGTTCAACGCACACGGGAACAAACCATGAACGACTGGCCAAATACCAATCTCAGTCTCATTCGCCGGGCAGCAGACCCGCGTGACGAAGTGGCCTGGCGCCAACTCGAAGCCGTCTACCGTCCCGTCATCCTCAAAATGGCCCGCCGTGCCAAACTGTCCCCGGAAGCCTCGGAAGATCTTGCCCAGCAGGTCTTTCTCAACGTCTTCAAAGCCATCCATCGCTGGCAGCCACAGCCCGGGGGCCCCAGGTTCCGCAACTGGCTCGGACGCGTTGCCCGCAACGCCATTCTCAATGCGGGCAGCCGCGGACCACATGATCCCGCTGTCGGCGGATCCTCTCTCCTGCAACGCCTCCAGCAACTTCCCGCAAACGACGATCCCTGCACCAGCCTCTCCTCTGAACTTCGTCAGGCAGGCATCCGCGCGGCCGCTGCCGCCATCCAGCCCGAATTCTCCAACCGAACGTGGGCTCTGTTCTGGCAGACAACCATCGAAGGACTCTCCATCCAACAGGCTGCCACCGCCTGGAACTGCTCCCACGGAGCAGTCTACTCCGCGCGAAGTCGAGTGCTCGCCCGACTCAAACGACAGCTCCAACAGCTCTCCGATCTCTGGGAGGCCGATCCGTGAACATTCATGCCCCCGCCCCCTCCCCCGCTGCCCACGCTGGCGGCTGCCTGACTCCCGCGGAAATCCACCAGCTGCTCGAAGATCTTCTCCCCGCACCTCTGCTCAGCCTCGCCGAAAATCACCTCTCCAGCTGCCAGGCCTGCCAGTCCGCTCTCCACAACGCTGCCGGCGGCCCCCTGTTCCTCGAAGAAGTCAGCCAGGCCATCCGCGATGCAGAACAATTCCCGGATTCCCCGCTCACTCCAGCCCCTGGTATACCGGCCACCGATCCAGCGAGTCCCGACACAACCACCGCCGAGGCCACGGCCCCGACAGCCCTGCTCGCCCTTCTCGCGCCCACCGATGACCCCCGCATGCTCGGACGCATCGGCCCGTGGGAAATTGCCGGGCTGGTTGGTGTGGGCGGGATGGGAGCGGTCTTCAAAGCTCTCGATCCGGCGCTCAATCGCTTCGTCGCCGTAAAGATCCTCCTTCCGCACCTCGCCACTTCACCCGCAGCTCGAGCCCGCTTCCTTCGCGAAGCCCAGGCCGCAGCCGCCGTCGTCAACGAACATGTGCTCCCCATTCACGCCATCGACGAATTCCGCGGTATCCCGTATCTCGTCACCCAGTACGTCCGCGGCGGAACACTCCAGCAGTTCATCGCCAGCCACGGTCCACTCCCGCTCCCCGAAATCCTCCGCATCGCCCTGCACGTCGCCAAAGCCCTCGCCGCTGCCCACGCTCTCGGGATCATCCACCGCGACGTCAAACCCTCAAATATCCTTCTTGATGCCAGCGGCCATCGCGCCTGGCTCGCCGACTTCGGACTGGCCCGGGCTGCCGATAACGCTGCCATCACCCGCTCCGGACAACTCGCCGGAACCCCCGAATTCATGTCCCCCGAACAAATCCGCGGCGAACACATCGATCCCCGCTCCGACCTCTTCTCACTCGGCTCCGTACTCTGGACCATGGCGGCCGGTGTCCCCCCCTTCCACGCCGATTCCCCATGGACCGCCATGCGCCGAATCGTCGATCAGCCAACTCCCGAACTTCCTCCAGCGCAGGCTCCACTGCCACACTGGTTCCTCCAGCTCATCCGGCTGCTCATGGCCAAACTCCCGGATCAGCGGCCGCAAACCGCTTCACTCATTGCCGAACTCCTCCAGCAATCCCTCAGACACCTCGAACACCCCCAGACCAACCCCGTTCCACAACTGCTCAAGTCCACCCGCACTTCAATTTCCAACTGCCGTTTCAGGAGCCTTCTCATGACGTTTCTCTCCGCCACACTTGCTCTGCTCTTCGCCTGCATCGCCCCGGCTGACCCGGGCACTCCAGCCAGCACCGTGCTCGCCAGCACCACCGCTGGCCTGGCCCCGGCAGCCCCCGATGATCTGACCGGTTCCACAGTCGCTGGCGGGCACAAAATCGAACTGCTCGGGTCTGCCAACGTCAAAAACATGGACTCTGTGCCTGTCCTCCGCAGAGATCCTGCTCTGCCGATGTTTGGCGACACCAACGTCCAGCAGTTCGCGGACAGTGCGATCTTCAACTTCCCCGGCGGCAATCCGGGTCCGGGAGGATTCGGGCAGGTCGGTGGTGGCGGCGGCGGAGTGGTTGCCGGTGC
Source organism: uncultured Chitinophaga sp. (assembly GCA_964561125.1). Lineage (GTDB taxonomy): Bacteria > Planctomycetota > Planctomycetia > Planctomycetales > Planctomycetaceae > SXXK01. The sequence goes on from CAZLOQ010000090.1 coordinate 5,482, forward strand.
CGCTGGCGGCGGTGGTTTTGCCGGCGGGGGCGGTCTCGGAGCCGCCGACGGCGAACCCGTATCCCCCAACTTTGGTCTTGCCCTGAAAATCACCCCGGAAAAAGCAGCCGGCAAACGCAAAACGCGGTTCATCGTCGACATCGCCCCGGGTGCCACGCTCGTTGAACAGGATGGACAGACTGCCAACGCTCCCGCCGGCGCCATGCAGGTATCCTACCCGGAATTCGAACAACAGTTCCCCGACGCCCGTTTCATCTACGCCGAACGCAAACAGAACCCCAACCGTCCGCTCAAAGAGATCCGCGGACAACTCAGGATCCAGCAGGGCCGCGAACTGAAGGCGGTTTTTCCAGGTGCCAGACCGGGAAAACAGAAGGTTGACGGCGAAGAGTTCCACCTGCAATCAGCCGAACAAACGCCGGCAGGCCTCCGCATCACTGTCGCCTTCCCCCCCACCACACTGACAAAAAAAGCACGCACCATCCCCGATCGCATGCAGGCCATGATGCAGGCCGCCTTCGCTATGCAGGCCACTGTCGAGGACTCCGCAGGCCGGTTCCATGAAGCTAAAAGCGCGAGTTCCACCGGTGGGGCTGCCGGTAACTCCTTCGCCTTCTCATTCAACGGCATTCCCCAGGGGCAGAAGAACTCACAACCACCGCTGCAGCCCACTGTCATGACCTTTCAGTTCCGCCCACTCGAAGACGGCAGAACCGTTAAAAACGTCATCGTCAGAATGGCCGACATCGAGGGGGAACCGGAGCTCGTTCCATTCACAATCGCCGTCGATGCCGGCGCCGCGAATCCGTGAAGAATCACACCAACGATGCAGAACTGACACAAACGACACAATCGCACTACGCGACATACAGGTCCTGCGCGGCCTATCCGGCACGAACGGCAAACGCGCAAAATCCATCCCTGCCCGAACGCTGATCCCATCCGCCTGCGCAGTCTGAGCAATCTGCAAAGACCGCGCAGGCTTTGTTTTGACTGCTGCCCTGGGTTGTCGTATGTATTCCAACTGCAAATACACGTTCCATCAGCTTCACCCCTGAAAGTCCCTCCGCTTTCAGGTACGAAGTCTGCGCTGCCAGCCTTCCTTCGCCCTTGTCTTTCCCACTCAATCGCCGCCCCAGCGGGTCAACCCATGTCCGTTCCGTTTCTCGACCTGAAACAACAAAACGCCGCCATCTGGAACGAACTGCAGAGCGACTTCACTGCACTCGTCCGTGATGCCCAGTTCATCCTCGGCCCGGCGGTAGCCGCCTTCGAGAAAGCCTTTGCAGACTTCTGCGGCGCTCGACACTGCGTGGGACTCAACAACGGCACAACCGCAATCCATATGGCGCTTCTCGCCCTTGACATCAAACCCGGCGATGAAGTCATCACGACGCCCCACAGCTGGATCAGCACCAGCTGGGGCATCGCCTATACGGGCGCGACACCGGTGTTCGTCGACATCGATGCCGACTCCTGCAATCTCGACCCCCGCCTCGTTGAAGCCGCCATCACCCCCCGCACCAAAGCCATCCTGCCCGTGCACCTGTATGGGCATGCCGCTGATCTCACAGCACTCCGCCGAATCTGCGATCAATATCAACTCGTGCTCATTGAAGATGCGGCCCAGGCCCATGGTGCCCGACACGCCGGCCGCACTGTCGGCTCGCTCGGCGACGCCGCCTGCTTCAGCTTCTACCCCGGAAAAAATCTTGGTGCCTTCGGAGAATCCGGAGCCGTCACCACCAACTCCGACGCCGTCGCAGAACGCATCCGCTGCCTCCGCGATCACGCCCAGCATGGTCGCCACAATCACGTAGAGATCGGCTACAACACCCGCATGGAAGGCGTGCAGGGACTCGTTCTCGAACGCAAACTCAAACACCTCCCCAGCTGGACGTCCGCTCGCCGCGAACACGCCGAATACTATCTCCAGGAACTCAGCGGTCTGCCCGGACTCACTTTGCCGACGGCCTCCAGCCCCGAAGCTCATGTCTGGCACCTGTTCGTTGTGCTCGTCCCGGACCGCGACCACTTCCGCAGCACTCTGGAACGCGCTGGAGTCGCCACCGGAATTCATTACCCGATCCCCATCCCGTACCAGCCCGCCTTCAGCCACCTCGGGTACTCCCGTGGTCGGTTCCCGGTCACCGAATCCATCATGTCCCGCTGCGTCTCACTCCCCATGTTCCCGGAACTTACGCCCCTGCAGCGGGAACAGGTCGTGGTCGCCGTCCGCAGCGCCCTCTGCTGATCCACACCGGAGCTCTACCCGCGATGAACGTCCTCGTGACCGGCGCCGCCGGATTCATCGGCTCACACCTCGTCGATCACCTGCTCTCGCAGGAGCATCGGGTCACGGGGATTGATAACCTCCGCAACGGCAGCCTCCGGAATCTCTCCGACGCTCTGCAAAAAGACGCCTTCCGCTTCCTCGAGGGGGATATCCTTAACCCCGAAGACTGCCTGAATGCCTGCGCCGGCGCAGACGTGATCTATCACCTCGCCTGCCTCGGCGTCAGACACTCACTGCACAACCCCTTCGAAAACCATCGCGTCAACGCGGAAGGTACCCTGCGAATTCTGGAAGCAGCGAAATTCTGCGGCGTCCCCCGCTTCTTCTACATCTCCACCTCCGAAGTCTACGGAAAAACCGACACCTTCCCCATCCGCGAAACCAGCATCACTGCCCCTACTACCGTCTACGGAGCCTCAAAACTCGCCGGAGAACACTACACACTCGCCTTCCACGAAGCCGGCGCACTCGCAGCCACCGTCTTCCGGATTTTTAATAACTATGGCCCCCGCGCACACTTTGAGGGCGATGCCGGGGAAATGATTCCCCGTTCCATCATCCGGCTGCTCAACGGCCTGCCACCTGTCGTCTTCGGCAATGGCAGTGTGACCCGCGACTTCTTCTATGTTCGCGATACGGCCCGCGTCCTTCACAACTTCATCAGCCGCGACGATGTCGCAGGACGCACCATCAACGTCGGCACCGGCGAAGAGATCACCATGCGGGAACTCGCCGTCCGACTCTCGGAAATCGTCACCTGCGGCCGAATTCCCGTGGAATATCAGGAAGATCGCCCCGCCGACGTCCCCCGACTCTGGGTCGATAACTCACGCCTCAAATCCCTCTGCCCCCTTAATTCCCTTATGCCCTTCGCATCCGGTCTCGAAGCGACCGTCGACTACTATCGCCGGCTGGGGCCTGCTGACAGGCTCCTGCAGAAAATCGCCATCCGCAACTGGACCGTCGAAAAGGCCTGAATCATGTCCGGATCAGCTCCGCGAATTCCCATTACGGTCCCCTTTGTGGGTGAAGAAGAAGCCCTTGCCGCCGCGGCCGTCGTCCGCAGCGGCTGGCTTACCCAGGGACCTAAAGTCGCTGAATTCGAAGCGGCCTTCGCCGCATACTGCGGCACACAGCACGCCGTCGCTGTATCCAACTGCACCACTGCCCTGCACCTTGCACTCGTGGTTCTGGGCATCGGCCCCGGCGATGAAGTTATCTGTCCCTCGATGTCCTATATCGCCACCGCCAACTCCATCGTGCACGCCGGAGCCACTCCTGTGTTCGCCGATGTGGACCCCCGCACGTTTAATCTCGATCCGGACGCGGCTGAAGCTGCCATCACCCCGCGTACCAAAGCCATTATGCCCGTCCACCAGATCGGCATGCCCGCGGATATCGATCGCTTTCTGGCGCTCGGCGACAAATACAGTCTGAAGATCTATGAAGACTGCGCCTGTGCCATCGGGAGTCGATACAAAGGTCGCCCCGTCGGCGGACACACGGAACTGGCCTGCTTCAGCCTCCATCCCCGAAAGATTATTACGACAGGCGATGGTGGTGTCATCACCACCAACAGCGCCGCTTACGCCGCAAGACTTAAAACGCTCCGGCAGCATGCCATGAGCATCTCTGATACGGCCCGTCACGGGGCAGCAAGAGTCATCATCGAAACCTACGATGAAGTGGGCTACAACTATCGCCTCACCGATGTGCAGGCCGCCATCGGCATCGAACAGCTCAAACGCCTCGACTGGATCGTGCAGCGCCGCAGACTCCTGGCAGCCCGATACACAGAAGCCCTCGCGGGCCACCCGTGGCTCCAGCCTCCTCACGAACCCGACTGGGCAGAAAGTAACTTTCAGAGCTATGCCCTGACCCTGAAGCCCAACGCGCCCATCAGCCGCAACGACCTGATGCAGAAATTGCTCGAGAAGGGAATTGCAACGCGCAGGGGAATCATGGTGGCCCACAAAGAGGCACCATTTCTGCACGCGCCAGGAGCAAATCGGCTGCCCTGCTCAGAGTCTGCAAGCAGTCAGTCTCTTCTGCTGCCATTGTTTCCCGACATGAGTGACGAGGATCAGTCGAAGATCATTAGTCTGCTTTAAACTCAGCCCCGAATCTCATCCTGTAATCCCCGAATGACTATGGAATTCAATCACGGTCTGCCCCCGAATCGCTACAACGCTCACTGCTGGATCTGCGGTGAGCCGGAAATCGGTGATGGGACGTGGATCGGAGCCTTCACACTGATTGATGGCCTCGGAGGACTGAAGATCGGTAAGGGCTGCGACATCTCCAGCGGTGCCAAAATCATGTCACACTCCACAGTGCGGCGCTGCATCAGTGAGCGGGCGGTGAATCAAATTGATTACGCTGCCACTGAAATCGGCGATTACGTGTTCATCGGCACCAACGCGGTGATCCTCATGGGGGCGAAAATCGGACATCATTCAGTTGTGGCCGCTGGAGCGGTGGTGCTTGAAAATACCGTGATTCCTCCGCATTCACTTGTGGCAGGGGTTCCAGCGACAATTCGTCGATCCCTCGAAAACGATACGCAAGACTTCCAGCCCTGAATTCAATCTCACGAGCGTAATTTCCCTTGAAAATTTCCATCCTCATCTTCTTCTTCAACGAAGCCTCGAACCTGCCGATACTCAGGCAGCGACTTGAAAAAGTTCTCAGTGGATCCACTGCTGACAGCGAAGTCGTACTTGTTAATGACTGCTCCACAGACGAATCAGCTGTCATCGCGGACACATGGGTCTCGCAGTCACAAAATGTCGTTTCACTTCGCTTCTCCAGAAACTTTGGCTCCCACGCCGCCGTAGCCGCCGGACTCCAGCACTGTACTGGTGACTGTGCCATCATCATGGCCGCCGATCTCCAGGACCCGCCCGAAATCATCCCCCAACTCGTCGAGCAATTCGAAGCAGGATACGACGTCGTCTGGGCCTGCCGCACGGAAAGGCTGGGTGAATCCTGGTTCACTTTGACCGCAGCCAATGCATACTACCGTCTGATGCGGTTGTTAGGACTTCCCAATATGCCCCCCAAGGGCGCCGACTTCCTGCTGGTCGGCCGCAAAGTTATTGACGCTGTGAACCGCTATCCGGAAAAGCACACCAGCGTCCTTGCCATGATCCTCTGGATGGGTTTCCGGCAAAGCTTTATCCAATACGTGAAACAGGCCAGACATTCCGGCAAAAGTAAGTGGACCTTCTCCAGAAAAATCAAACTCCTGATCGATTCCATTGTTTCCTTCAGCTACGTCCCCATTCGCGCTGTATCGGTCATCGGACTGATGCTGGCCGCCAGCGGACTTGGATTTGCCATTACTCTGACGCTGCTCTGGGCTGTGGGGCGCGTTGCCAGCGGCACTGGCTATGCCGCCATCATGAGCGTTCTGCTGACGGGTCAGGGGCTCATTCTGCTCACACTCGGCATTCTCGGCGAATACCTCTGGCGCACATATGACGAAGCTCGCGGACGGCCTCGCTTCATTATCGACGATGTCAAGCGCTCTCCGGAATCTTCAGACTGAACCGCACTGATGCAGTGCTTATTCTTCTGCCCCCGCATGGAGTCACCCGAATGCAATCCCTGAATGTCGCCGTCATCGGCGCCGGTTACTGGGGCCCCAACCTCATCCGCAACTTCCATGCCTGCCCCGGCGTCTGCCTCAAGGCGGTCTGTGATCGTGATCGCGATCGACTTGACAAGGTCCTTGCCGGATATCCCTCCGTGCAGGCTGTCGAATCCACGGATCAGATCTTCAATGATGAATCCATCGACGCCGTTGCCATAGCGACACCCGTCGGAACTCATGCCCCGCTCGCCCTCGCTGCTCTCGCCGCCGGAAAACACGTCCTCGTTGAGAAACCACTGGCCTCCAGCGTCCGCGACGCCGAAGCGATGGTGAATGCCGCCAGACAGGCCGGACGAATCCTGATGGTGGACCACACGTTTTTGTTCAGCAGCCCGGTGCGCAAAATTCGCCAGCTCATCGATCACGGCGAAATCGGAGACCTGTACTTCATCGATAGTGTCCGCATTAACCTCGGACTCTTTCAGCACGATGTGAATGTCGTCTGGGACCTCGCTCCGCATGACCTCTCCATCATGGACTATCTCGTCGGTCGGCTCCCACGCAGCCTCTCCGCATTCGGCTCCTGCCACACCCCTGGAGCCTCCGCCATTGAGGATGTCGCCTACCTCAATCTGGATATCGGAAACGGACTGCTCGCCTCCTTCCATGTCAACTGGCTCAGCCCCGTCAAAATCAGACACTTCATCGTCGGTGGCAGTCGCAAAAGCATCGTCTTCAACGACCTCGAACCGTCTGAAAAAATCCGCGTCTACGATCGCGGAATCTCCGTTGAAGAGTCCTTCGAATCCCGCCGCGGTGCGCTCATCAGCTACCGCACCGGTGATGTCTGGTGCCCCCACCTGCCCCACTCCGAACCCCTCCAGGAAATGGTCCGACACTTCACACACTGCATCCTCACCGGCGAAACTCCGATCAGTGATGGAGAATCCGGACTGCGAATCGTACGCATTCTCGAAGCAGCCCAACACAGCATCAAAGCCCAGGGCGGACGAATCACACTTTGATTCCCGTCATGACCACCTGCGATACAGATGCCGCACACCGGCTCGACCTGCCAACTCAAATCCCCCCCCCGATCGCTGCTTCCACACACGCCAGAACATGTCTGACGATCCACAACTCACTCCACCCCAGAGCACCCGAAAGCCCTTCCGCACACATGCCCAGTCCCCGCGAACTCCATGCCCGCGTCCGTGACGTCACCTGTGGCGAAAACGTCACCATCATCCACCCCGCCAACCTGTACGAATGCTTTCTCGAAGAGGGTGTCTTCGTCGGCCCCTTCGTCGAAATTCAGCGCGGGGTCCGCATCGGACACCACTCACGCATCCAGTCCCACTCCTTCATCTGTGAACTTGTCACCATCGGTGCTCATTGCTTCATCGGTCACGGGGTGATGTTTATCAACGACCTGTTCAGCGACGGTCACCCCGCCAAAACGGCTGAGCAGTGGCTGCCCACATGCATCGGTGACCACGTCTCCATCGGCTCCAATGCCACTATCCTTCCCGTCAGCATCTGCAGCCATACCGTTATCGGAGCCGGCAGCGTCGTCACCAAACCCATCACTCAACCGGGCATCTACGCCGGAAATCCCGCCAGATTCATTCGTTCTCTGCCTGCTCAGCTCCAATAAATTCGCGGTCGCCCTATCCCCGCAGAAGCAATCTGTTTCAAACATACCCCGCAACAGCTCTTCCGGCAATTACGGCTGCTTCTGCTCGCTGCTCTGAGTTGGGGGCGACGAGCCAAGGAAATCGTCCAGCAGGATAATCTCCGGATCAGGCTCGCCCGACGTCTTCGAGACATTGCTGCTGCGTCGACGCCCGTGCTGCTGTGGTTTTCCGCTGGCAGGCCGGGGCGGTACTGGCGGCACCGGAGTTGCCGGCTGAGGCGTCTGACGGACCGCAGGGGATGTCGCTGCGGACGGCTGTCCGACTGACGTTTTCGCTGCAGGCGGAACTGCGCTCTTTGGTGCTGGCGTGTTAACGGCCTGTGGGGACGATACCGGTGTGCTGGTACTCGCCGAGACCGACTTCACGGGAACGCCCCGCGGGTTGGTGATCGGCGACCCGGGTGCGGCAGCGGGGGGCTTCGGGGGTGCAGGAGGCGCGAAGGA
>CAZLOQ010000090.1:13612-23224 GCA_964561125.1 uncultured Chitinophaga sp.
GGGTTCGCGGTACCACGGGGGACTGTGCCTCGGCAGCAAAGGGAGCAGCGGGCCTGCTTTGGGCTTCGACCGGGACTGTCTGAAGGTTGGACGGGGGCGGGATCTGCAGGTTTCTCTGGGCCGGCGGTGCGGGCGGCGCAATGCCTCCGGCTCCTTCGGGTTTCGGCGGCCTTGGCGGCGCCGTCCTGATTTTCCTGGCGGTCTGACTGCTGCTCATATCGTCGCTGTTCTGTGCCACCCGCGGGGGCATTTCCTGAGCCACTCGATCGAGGTAAATGGAAAGGGCATTCGCCGCGTGATACAGGGGTGAGCAGCTGGCGTATTGGTTCTGATTAGCGTTCAGATCATTGCACGTCATGGTGACGGCGCGGCGTACCCAGTCAGATTTGAGTTCCTCCTGGGAGACCGACATCATCAGAAACTCCAGCAGATGCCCCTGACTCGCCATGCGTTTGTCGAAGTCCTGCTTATATTCGCGGGTCTTGAAGAATCCTGACGAGAGGCTGCCGTCGGAGTTGCGATAGACTTTAGCGGTTTCGATGTACTTTCTGATCTTCTGATCTGCGGCAAACCAGGCACCGCGGAGTGGCCGGCCGGTTCGCAGGTAGACATTCCTTGCGCGGGCGAGGGCAAACAATCCGTGGGTGCCTCCGCAGGGTGATGTGGGACCACCGACGGTCTTCGCCGTTTCCAGTTGCACCAGTTTTTCGATGCTCCACTCTTCTCCGGCAGCGTTTACCCAGCGCGCGTCCGAGGGCAGATAGGTGCACAGAGCCCACAGTGTCCAGGTGACCTCTTCGCGGGCATTGACTGTCATCTGCGCATTTTTGAGCATGTCCTGCATCGTGATCGGGCCGGATGGCGTGCCGAACTTCGCGTCCAGAGGCATGTTGCAGGAAGCCAGCATGGCAACGAACTGATTGATATGCCCCTCGAACCAGTAGGGCTTGATGTAGGGGTGGGCTCGACCGCCGTGCACTGTCTTCTCAAACCACGACTCGTTCTGAAACTTCGGACCGCTCTGAATCCATTCCAGAGCGTTTACAACCTGTCCGTTATGGGACAACAGCAGATCCTGCCGCAGCCCCAGCAGCCCGTGCATGATCTGCCACGGGGTGTGGTCTTTTGTGGAGAGCAGTCGACGCCGTGTCGTTTCCCGCGTGTCCCAGACAAGGCGATGCAGGGGATCAGACGACTGCTGGACGGCGAGTGAGACTTCCCGAACAGGAACGCGTCCGCTTCCGTCTGAAAGGATCACAATCGGTTCGCTGTCACCCCCGCCACCCGCTTCGGCAGCAGCCTCGGACTGAGCGCGACAATCGGTGGCGCAAGGCACCGCACAGACTGCAATCAGCAGAAGACACCGCCGAAATACGGTCTGCACTTCCCAAGGACACATTCCCGCTGCTCCTGCGCATCCGACTCGCCCGGGGCGGTTCGGCCGTGACAAACGAATTCCATCGCGTTAGTTTTCGGACTTCGGCAGCCCGCTCTTCAGCGCATCGAAAGCTGTGATAAAGGAATTGCCGCCGGCACATACCAGCAGAAATCGCCGCGCAACGCAAGGTTTTCCGGGAGGCCGCTGCTGAATGTCAGAATTACGCGTGAAAACGGTCAGAGGATTACGACATGTCAAGCCAGGTTGTGCTCGCCAGCAGTTCGCGGTACCGGCAGGAATTGCTGGCAAGGATCCTTCCGGATTTCCGCAGCTGCTCCCCGCAGGTCGACGAAGAAGCGGTCAAGCATTCTGGTCTGTCCCCGCAGGCTGTTGCGGTCGAACTTGCCGGCCGCAAGGCGGAATGGGTGGCCGAGCGTTTTCCGGGGAGCGTCGTGATCGGTTCAGATCAGCTGGTGGATCTGGACGGCCGGATCTTCGGCAAGCCTGTTACGGCCGAACGCGCCCGTGCACAGCTGGCGATGTTCTCGGGCCGGCAGCACCGCCTGCTGACTGCCGTTTGCGTCCGCGGCCCGGAGCGGACCGTGGAATTTCTGCACGAAACCATGCTCTGGATGAGAAACGTGACCATGGCCGAGATATCAGCCTGTGTGGAGCGCGACCAGCCACTGGACTGCGCCGGGAGTTACCGGATTGAGGGAGCAGGCATTTCGCTGTTTGAGCGGATCGAGTGCAGTGATCAGACGGCGATCATCGGACTTCCGCTGCTGCGACTGTCCGCGGTGCTCCGGGAAATGGGCGTCCGCTGCTGACCCCTTGTCAACTCCCGCAATCTCCCCGTCCCCGGTCGAAATCTGCCACGACCGCTGCTAAAACTCCCCTGCAGATCTCCAGGTTCCGTCTTTCCGAGGCTCCCATGTCACTCCTGCTCGAAAAAATTCGCAAATCGTACGCTCAGCCGGGCGGTGAGCGACTGCCGGTGCTTGGAATCGAACGTTATTCGCTCGTCCAGGGAGAACAGGCGGCACTCCTGGGTTCCAGTGGCGGTGGCAAAACCACACTGCTTAACATTATTGCCGGGATCCTGACGCCTGATTCCGGCAGAGTCGTCGTGGATGGACGCGACCTGGCGGCCATGCCGGAAGTCGTCCGCGATCGTTACCGTGCGGCCAAAATCGGCATCGTCTTCCAGACCTTCAATCTGCTCCCGGCCTTCACAGCCCTCGAAAATGTACTGCTGGGTATGGCCTTCAGCGGTCGTGGAGTGGACAAAGCGTTTGCTCGAACACTGCTCGAAACTGTCGGGCTCGGACACCGGCTCAACCACTCCCCCAAAAGGCTGTCTGTCGGTGAACAGCAGCGCGTTGCCGTGGCCAGATCGCTGGCCAACCGCCCGGTACTCCTCCTGGCCGACGAACCAACAGCCAACGTGGATCCCGCCAATCAACAAAAAGTTCTCGACCTGATCCGCAGCACCTGCCGTGAACACAACGTGTCACTGCTCATGGTCACACACTCACTCGAAGCCGCCGGACTCTTCAGCCGGGTCGATCGCCTGCAGGACTTCAATCACCCCGAACTGTGTCGTCAGCCACAGGAGCACACCGTATGAATCTGCTGACCATCGCCTGGAAAAGTCTGCGTCAGCGAAGACTCGCTTCGTCACTCACCGCACTCAGCATTGCCCTCGGCGTGATGCTCATGGTACTCGTGCTGGTAATCTTCGGTGCGGTCAACAGCGCCTTCACGCAGCGCAGCGTCGGCTATGATCTGATCGTCGGCCCCAAAGGCAGCGAACTGCAGCTCGTACTCAGTGCCGTCTATCGCATGCAGCCACCCATCGAAAATCTGCCCTACCCCTACCTTGAACAGCTTCGCAAAGACCGTCGCGTCGTCTCCGCTGTCCCCCTCGCCTTCGGAGACGTCACCGAACAGGGCGACTTCCCGATCGTGGGGACGACCACGGAATATTTTGAAAACGAGTACATGCCCGGTCAAAAATTTATGATCCGCGGCCAGCGAATCGGTCAGCTCTTCGACGCCATCATCGGCTCCGCTGTCGCTCGTGAAAACCGCTGGGACCTCGGCACGTCCTTTTCAATCGTCCATGGCGGCGCCGAAAGCGAAGACGTGCACGACGAAAAATTCACCGTGGTCGCTGTGCTCGCCCCGACCGGAACCGCCAACGATCGCACTGTCTTCCTCAATCTCCAGGGTTTCTATGCAATCGCCGGACACGAAAAACCCATCGACGAAGTTGAAAAACGCCTGCGAGATTTCTACTCCGCCGACCCCGATCGACTCGCCAGCTCGCTCCAGCAACTCCAGCAGTACCGCGAAGCCATCGCCAGCCGGGCTGCAGCTCCCAACCCCGCTGAACTCCCTGCTCCGGTCAGCCCGGAAGCCATGAAAGAAGTCACTGCCATTCTCGTGCGCACCCGACCGGAAACGCCCTTTGACGCCATCAGCCTTTCCGCAGAACTCAAAAAAGGCATCCAGGCGATGGCCGTCAACCCGGTTCGCCCCATCCAGCGACTGATGAGCGGCCTGATCGGAAACGTCCAGAAAGCCCTCGTTGTGCTCACTGTGATCATCATTCTCGTTTCCGGCGTCGGTATCTTCGTCAGTATCTACAACTCCATGTCCGACCGTCGCCGGGAAATTGGCATCATGAGGGCACTCGGTGCCGGCCGACACCACGTCTTCGGAATTGTGCTCGCCGAATCCGCGCTGCTCTGCTGCGGTGGCGGACTGGCCGGCTGGCTTGCACCACACGGTCTCGCCTTCGCCACCGCGCCGTGGGTCATCCGCTAGCCCGGACTGCTCATCAACCCCTGGGCTCTCTATTCACTCGAAGTCTGGCTCTTCCCCATCCTCGCCGGACTCGCTGTGCTCGTCGGCTTCCTCCCGGCAATGACCGCTTACCGCACCGACGTTGCTGATGCCCTTGCGTCCTGACCTGCGCCGGCATCCGTCAAAAAAAAATGCCTCGGTCGCTCGACCCAACTTGATCTCCTCAGAGCTTCGCGATATTATTCTCCCGCTCAATGGTGGCTATAGCTCAGTTGGTTAGAGCGCCAGATTGTGGTTCTGGAAGTCGCCGGTTCGAACCCGGTTAGCCACCCCTCCATCCGCTGACAGGTCGCCCGCCATATGGCTGGTGACCTGTTTTTGTTGGTGCTCGTCACTTGTCGGCAAGCCGGACGGGCTCGATACGCAGGGATTTGCAGGACTTGAGAGACTGTTCCCGGCGTTTTTTCTCGCTGCGGGGTTTCCGGATGCAATTCGTAATTGGCACGGACGAAGCGGGTTATGGCCCGAATCTGGGCCCGCTGGTGGTCACAGCTACGGCGTGGCGCTGCAGCAAAAACCTCGCAGCTCACGATCTTTGGAAACCCCTGGAACGAATGCTCACCAATGCTCCGCGTTCCGGGGATAATCGGTTGTTCATAGCAGACTCAAAGGCCGTTTATCAGTCCGGTGCTGGCCTTGAATCGCTGGAAGTTCCGGTGCTGGCCTTCCTCGGGCTCCTCGGAATGAACCCGCAGACACTGCAGTCGCTGGGAACAGGTTTGTGTGAAGCTGGCTTTGCAGAGATGTATCAGGGTGAGCCCTGGAATCGAGATGCAGCAGCAGAGCTCCCGGCAGATTCCAGTCGTGAACACATTGAAGAGTGGGTCGAAGAGCTGCGCGAAGGGTTTTCGCAGGCGGGGATTGAGTTTCTGGGTGTGTGCAGCCGGGTGGTGTTCCCGGCCGAGTTTAATCGTCTGGTGGCCGAGACGGATTCCAAGGGAGCGGTGTTATCCGCGGCAACGCTGGGGCTGGTCCGTCGGCTGCGGAATCGCCATCCGTCAGGTCCGGCACTCGTGATGTGTGACAAACACGGCGGACGAAATCGCTACGACGAGCTGATCGGAGTACACTTCGATGACCAGTTTGTGTTTCGTCTGGAGGAGTCACGGGAGCGGTCACGATATCGCATGGGGAACATGGAGTTTTGTTTTCGGACAAAGGCAGAGGCGCTGTTGCCGGCTGCGTTGGCTTCGATGGTCTCCAAATACCTCCGGGAACTCTTCATGCGCCAGTTCAATTGCTGGTGGCAGCGGCACATCCCGGGACTCCGGGCAACTCAGGGCTATCCGGTGGACGCGAAGCGATTTCTGGCGGAGATACAGCCGCATATGGAACGATTGGGGATCAGGGCTGAGGAGCTGTGGAGGAATCGCTGACGGGCGACTGAGCGGCGTCGGGCTTGTAGAGTCCCAGATCAAATCGCTGCCAGAAATCCGCGGCTGCCAGAGGTTCATTGAGGTCAGTCTGGATCTGAGTCAGAGAGGGCATGCTGCGAAGCACGTCCATGCCGGCCGTGATCGCAGCCGGAGTCAGCGTGATCCGCTGCAGCCGGAGTGCAGCAAGCGGTGTCAGGTCGGTGACAGAAGTTTCTGCGATATTCAGACGTTTCAGCCGCGTGGCTGCAGCGAGCGGTGCGATACTGGAGACTTTGGTACGGGCGATATCGAGGCTTTCAAGTTCGGTCAGCGGCAGCGGGGAGAGGTCCGTGACCAGGGTTCCGGCGAGCCAGAGTGTCTGCAGGGGAGCTTTCTGCAGCAGGGGCAGGTGATCATCCGTGACGGGCAATCCAAGGAGGTTCAGTTGATTGAGGGGGAGTCCTTCAAGGGGCGAAAAATCGGTCACTTTGGTGTTCTGCATTTTGAGCAGTGACAGGGGCATACCGCGCAGGAGCGAAATATCGGAGACTGGCGTGTTTTCCAGATCAAGCCGCTGCAGCCGCATTCCGGCAAGAGGCGTCAGGTCGTCAACCTTTGTCATTCCCAGGTCGAGGGCGATCAGCGGGAGTCCTTTGAGGGGCGCGATGCTGCGAAGCCCTGACTGATACAAGGAAACTTCGCGAATCTCATTGCCCTGCATGACACATTCGGCCTGCCAGCAGTTGAGTTGACGTTTGAGATCTTCGGGAGTGATGGTGACGGTGGTGGATTGCTGGACCGCAGCGCGGCGAGCGACGTCGGCCGCTTCCTCGGTCGCCGCGGGTTCGCTGCAGCCGGCCAACTGGATGGAGGCAGCAAGAAATAAGAGAGACGGGCAGGAAAACAATCGGGCAAATGAGTTCGGGGGCAAATGGATCATGCGGTCGGACTCCATTCCTGGGCCATGCGGATGAATTGATCGCCGCGATCGCGATAGTCGCGAAACCAGCCGTAACTGGCGCAGCCTGGGGAGAGCAGCACCATATCGCCTGGCTGGCTCATTTCAACTGCCAGGCGAAAGGCCGCCGGAAAGTCGGCGGCGATCCGGACGGCTGGAGCAGCACGGGAGGCGGAGTTCTGCAGATGCTGCAGGAGCGCTGGCGCAGTCTGGCCCATCAGGACGACACCGCGGGCATGTCTGCAGATGGCATCGGCGAGTGGCCGGAGGTCCTGTCCTTTGTCGAAGCCACCGGCAAGCAGAATTGCGTGGCCGGAAGCGTGCTGCAGAGCAGCAATGGCGGATTCCGGAGTGGTGGCGATGGAATCATTCCAGAATTGTCGTCCGCCACGTTCGGCCACACATTGCAGGCGGTGAGGGAGCGGTCGCCACGATTTCAGTGCGTTCGAAAATCCGGCCGGAGATGCTCCTGCCAGCCATGCAGCACACGCCGCGGCGGCAAGATTGCAGCGATTATGGTCACCGGGAAGCTGTGGGGGGACAGAAAGAGGCAGACAGTCTTCACTCCGGCCATGGCTGGTCCTCAGGATCAGTGTCCGGCCCTCGAAGAATGCCCCGTCCAGACCCGAATCCTCAATGCCGAATTCATGCCGTCGACCACGAATGCGCCATTCCTTTCCGGAATTCGCCGGTTCAGTGGCAAGCATCGGAACGATGCTGAAGTCAGTGGCGTTCTGTGAGGAGAACAAAGACTGTTTGGCAAGTCGATAAGCTTCGAGAGTGCCGTGCCAGTCAAGGTGATTGGGGGAGAAACTGGTGAGCAGGGCAATCTGCGGACGAAATTTCCTCGGCCGCAGGAGTTCAAGCTGGAAACTGCTCAGCTCCAGCACAACCCAGTGCCGCTGATCGATGTCAGTCAGCTGTGGGAGCAGACTGATGCCGATATTGCCGCCCAGCCATGAGGCGTTGCCCGCAGCTGTGAGCAGATGGTGAATCAGCGCTGCCGTGGTGGACTTGCCGTTGCTTCCCGTAACTCCGATCACCTGCCCGCGCTGATGACGAAGAAACAGCTCGATTTCAGTGGTGATGTCAGCTCCGCGGGCACGAGCGGCTTCAATGCCCGGGTGCCCCGGGGGTACGGCGGGGTTGACAACCAGCATCCGGCACTCAGTGAAAACATCGGGAGGATGTGATCCCAGTTCGAGCCGGGTGAGCGGCAGGTCCTCGAGGCTGGTGAGCACATCAGCAAGGTCGCTGGCCGTTTTCAGGTCGGTGATGGTCACCCGCGCGCCCTGTTCAGCAAGAAAGCGGGCGGCCGCCGCTCCGCCGCCGAAGCGACCAAGGCCAAGGATCGTGACCGGCCAATCCTGATAGAAACCGGACATTCAGATTGCTTTCCGGCAGGAACACAGGGAAGCGGGTGCGGTGAGGAAGAACGAAAAGAATCTTCCCTCCTTATCGGCCTTGCAGGCAAGCTGAAGCGGTGGAATTCTTCGGACTGAAGTGTGCATCCCTGCCCTGAATGCATGCCGCACTGCTCGTTTTTGCTCTATAATCACGCCATGGTCGAATCGACAGCCGCCGAAACTCTGTTCTTCAGCAGCCTGCGGGCGGTGATTGTGGCCTCCTGCGCGCTGTTGCCACTTCTGCTGTTGCAGCGCGTTTGGGAGGGAGCAGTCAGCAGTCGCTGGCGCCTGTGGACGATCGCCGGGACTGTTCTGCCCTTCTTCATCCCTGAACTGATCACAGGATTCCACTACCGCATTCAGGCCACAGTCTGGGCCGCGGAGCTGGCCCCGGCCTCGAATGCCATATTCACCGAAGGGCTGTATGCGTTTCTCCAGCTGCTGCGGGCTGTGTCTGCCGGCGCACTTGTGCTGCTGCTGCTGCCAACAAACCCCGCAGCCGCCAGTAGTCTCCATGCATGGGATCTGCTGCGCGCTGGCCTCCCCAGGAAAGTCTGGCTGGCCGGGAGGCTGCGTCTGCTGCTGACCGACGTATTCCCTGCCCCGCTCGCAGCATGGTCGGTCATGGCACTGATTGTGTTTCAGGAGTTCGAAACGGCAGCTCTGATGCAGATAGATCGGCATCCGCTGGCATGGACGGTATGGATGTTCGATGCGCACGCAGCACAGCAGCCACTGGCGGAGTCGCTGGGTATGGTCGCAGGTCCACTGGCAGTGGAACTACTGCTGCTGATCCCGCTCTTGTTCGTGATCGGCTCATTTCGCCGGAGTATCCGCAGCGCGGTTTCCCCGACATCCGCGGGCGAACAGCATCAGTCGGCCCGGGGCACACAGGTACTGGCCGCTGCCTACGGGCTGGTCGCGGTGCTCGTCCTGATTGGATTTCCTGCTGTGCGGATGGGAGCGGACGCCATTTCCGGCCTGAAGCTGCTCCTCGGCACGCCACAGCTGTTTCAACAGTCTCTCACGCAGGTACTGACCTCAACAGCGGTGAGTGCAGCAGTGGCGATGGCCGCACTGGCAGTCAGTGGCCTGCTGACCAGTGAATTGAGAACCCCGTCGCGAACTCCCTTGCGCGCCAGCGGATTGTGTGCCGTCGCTCTGCTGCCAGGCCTCGCAGGGCCACTGGCAATCTCGCTGACACTGCTGACTCTGTTTCAGACAATGTGGTTGCGACCGCTGTACGACACATGGCTGCCAATGGTGCTGGGACAAATGCTCGGGCTGCTTCCTCGAGCTTTCGCGCTGCAGCTGTTGCTGGCGAAGCAAGTCAGCAGCGAATCAGTGTTCAGCGCGGAACAGTTGCGTCGGAGTCCGAGCGGGGGTGTTCGAGGAGCCGCGGCAGGAATTGTGTGGCGACTGGTCGATGTTCGCTGGCTGGGGGCGCTGCTGCTGCTGACGCAGTGGAGCTTTTGGGACGTGACAAGTACCAGCATTTTGCGGCCCCTGTCTCCGGAGCCGGCGGTCACCCGACTTTACAATGAGATGCACTTTGCGCGCACAGAAGTGCTGTTGGGATTGACAGTGCTGTCCGCTGTGTCGCCGGCGTTGTTATGGATGTCAGGCATGCTGGTGAGCCGGGCG
>CAZLOQ010000091.1:0-23172 GCA_964561125.1 uncultured Chitinophaga sp.
GCTGAGAATCGGAAGTGGCGTTCCTGGCGGGCTTAACAGAAGTAGCGGTCGCACCAATTCTACTGACCCACCGCTCGGCAACGGAGTGTCTGTTCCTCGACGCGACGGTTCACCTGGAGCAGACCGCGATGGTGCGCGAGGAGTTGCTGAACGACAGCACTCAGTGAGCGACCACCTTCCAGTCTTTGCAGGATCCAAAGCACGAGCGTCGGTGCATACGTGCAGACGCGCCTTGCGTCCTCACGCTCTTTCTCATCACAGACCTTTTGCAAATCCGGCAGGCCGCACAGCTCAACCAGGAGTTACCGAGCCCTGGAAAAAGCCGTTTCTTTCTCGTCGGTTTCGGAACACTTCTGTGCGGCTTCGCGTTTGCCGCGAATCCAGTCACCCATTTTGGCAGGCGGGAAATACGATTCCCTCCCGTGGCACAAATAATGTCCCGCGGCGATCGAGCAAACGAGGTCAGAAAAAAGGACCGGGCCGTTGGCATTGCACGTGCATCTGACCGCTGTGGTTGAATCTGACAAATGGCTCTGAATCGGCTTGCCATGCGAATTTCCCGGCGGAATCACCCTTCGTCGCTTGCTCCCGCCCGGTCTACCTGCCACCATAGAGATCCGCGCTCCATTTCACATTCCCACGCTCGGAACATGTCATGTCCGTCCTGCCCCAACCGCGGTTCCTGCTGACTGCGGCCCTGCTCTGTTTTACTGGCACCAGTTTCCTTTCTGCCGGGTTTGCTGCTGAAATTCGTGACCGAGCGGTTGTTCGGCTGCGGCTGGATGAAGGTTCCGGAAATCCTGTTGATACGGCAACTGTCGGCAAGGGGGCTGACACGGTCACACTGCCAGCGTCCGCTACCAGAAGCACCAATGTGTTTATCCCCGGCGGCGAGGGACGCAGCCTGTTGCTGGAGCCTGCATCCCGCCAGTTGATCAGTATTGACGGCAAGGGGGACACCAGTCGCCCGGATGCGGTCACCATCAGTGGTTTTTTTGCCAGTCTGCATCCGCTCAGCGATGGCGACTTTCACGGTCTTTTTGCCAAGCGCAACGGCAACAATGGTTCACCCACCAACTACGGCATCAACTTTCAGCCGTCCACCGATAACTTCCAGCTGTACGTTCACGACGGGTCTGGTTACAAGGTGGCCAACTACAGTGTGAAGGCCGCTCTCGGCTATCGTCGTCGTGTGCATTTGTCGGCTGCTTTCGATCAGGCGGACGCTCCGGGGGCGGACGCGGATGCGGATGCCGACGACATTCGTGTGCGGCTGTTCATCAACGGCGTTCCGCTGGCACCTGTGAAGGCGAGTGGCGGGTTTATCGAAGGTGCAGTCTGCTGGCTCACCGACACATCGCTCGCCCGCTGCGTCAGCGAAACTCCGCTGACCATTGGTTCCAGCCACCCGGACGGCGAATTCACGCGTTTGTTCTGTGACGACATCTGTGTCTTCGCTGAAGCGTTGACCGATGCGGATGCTGCCGCATTGTTTGCCGAAGCTGCGGGAACTGCTGCGGCTGAAATCAAAGCAGAACAGGGACTCGCAGAACCTCCCGCATCCCAGCCCCGCATCGCTCAGACTAATCCGCATTCCGCCGAAATCGGCCGAACCACTCGCATCACGCTCACCGGCACCCGGCTTGCCGGGGCGCGGCTGCTGGCCGATATTCCCGGAATCACGGCGACGGCTGTGGAAGGCAGCAACAACGACCGTGGTCTCTTCGACGTAGCAGTGGATCCCTCGGTCGCTCCGGGACGCTATCTGGTCCGCTGCGTGACGAGCGGCGGTGTGAGTAATCCGGCGATTATCAGTTTCGACCGAGTGCCCACGGTACCGGACGGCACGTTCACTGAGGCCGCTCCGGCGACGACGTTTCCGGTCTCCACGGCGGGCCAGATCAGTGGCACCGAACAAAAACGCATCTGGTTCAAAGCTGCGGCGGGTCAAAAGATTGTGGCCGAGGTCGAAGCGCGGCGCATTGGTTCTCTGCTGGACCCGGTGCTGGAAATTCGCAGTCAGTCCGGCGGTCCACTGGCGATTCAGTGGCAGCAGTATGAGTTGCAGGGGGATGCGCGGACGGCCGTGGTCATTCCCGCTGAAGGCTTGTATTACGTCGAACTGCACGACCTGCAGTTTAAAGCTCCTGGCGGCAGCAGTTTCCGGATGATCCTCGGCGATCTGCCTCCATCAGCGATTGCCTTCCCGCCAGTCCTTGCGGCTGCTGAAACGCAGGTCCGGGCGGCGGACGCCGTCGCCCTGTCAGCTCAGCCGGCCGCCATCCGCAAGTCCGGGAGTGGTCTTGCGGGCAACGCCACCCCGGCGGTGCTCCCGCTGCCGCCGCTCAGAGTTGAACCGGGCGTGCATGTGGTGGAACCTGCGGAAGGCACCTTTGCTGCCGATCCGCTCGATGCCACCTTCGCTGCCGCACCGTTTCCCGCGCTGCACATCAGTGGTCGGATAGCGGCTGAAAAGGAAACAGACGTCGTCAACATTAAAGTAACACCCAAACAAACACTGCACTTTTCAATTGCTGCGCGGCAGTTTGGTTCTCCTCTGCGCAGCCGGCTGCTGCTCTACAACGGCGATGCTCTTGTGGCTCAGAACGATGGCGAAGCTGGACTCAATGACCCGTCCTTTGCATTTGCCGTGCCCGACGGAGTTGCGCAGCTGCAGGTGCGTATTCAGGATGTGAATCAGCGTGGTTCACCGGGCCATGTTTATCGTCTGCAGATTGCCCGAAGCGATCGCCAGGCATTTGTTCTCGATACTCCGGATTTCGGAGTGCGGCTGCCGGCCAACGGGTCTGCTCCGCTGCGGTTGAATGTGATTCGCCAGTCTCCATCGTTCCGCTACATAGGGGCCATTCGTCTGAGCACTCCGGCAAATTCCGGAGTGATTGTTGTGCCGGACGTGATCGCTCCTGCTGAACAGGACCAGCAGGTGCTGCTGATGGTGACGCGTTCCTCCGCCCTTGCTGCCGACGCTGCTCCGGGCGAGAGCCTCCGCATTGAAGCCCGTGCCGAAGGTTCAGACGCTCCGTTCACGACCTCCGTGCTGGTGGGTGCGGAAGGCGTCCCCACCAATGTGCTCACGCTCCCTGGCGAGACGCTCGTTGCCGGTCCCGCCGCCCCGGTGGATGCCGTGATCGTTCCTGACGGTGTACCGCCGATCCTGTTTCGTGGCACGACGGCCAGCCTGCCGGTGCGACTGCTGCCGCTGCATGATGCGGTTCCCGCCATTGCCCGCTTTGAAATGGTCACTACCGAACCACCTCGCCGCGAAGATCCCAACAAGCCCGATTCACCGCTCAAACCCGCCGTCGCGCTCGCTGAATTTCAGTTTGCGCCGATTTCGCAGTCGGTCGTCTCTCTGAGCATTCGTGTGCCGGCCGATGTGCAGGTCTCATCCATTGATGCCATCATCGGAGCCGACCTTGTTCCGCAGCCGCTGGCACCCGCCTCAGGAACGCGCACGTGGACCGCTCCACTGCGATTCACTGTCGCCAGTGCCGTGACGCTTGTGCCACCAGCCGAACCCACCAAAGCTGCTCGCAAGGCCTCCGCGATGGTCAGCGTCACTGTGCAGCGGCATCCGCTGTTCACCGGCCCCGTCAGTGTGCGACTGGATGGTCTGCCGCAGGGATTTGCCGCAGCCCCCGTGGTTGTTCCAGCCGATCAGTCGGTGGCAGTGATTGCGGTTGCTGTTCCGGAAAATGCAGCGGTCGGTGACGTACCTGCTGTGACTGCCACGGCCACTCTGGAAAACGGCTCAGTCCTCGCGGCCGGAACCCCTGTGCGAATCACTGTCGAATAGCACAAGTCGGCTGATGATTCGTTCCATCTGCAGTCCTCGCGATCCCTTCACCAGCAGCACATCGCCCTTTCTGACCAGTTCCGGAAGGGCAGCCAGAAGAGTGGCCACGTCGGCGAACGCGTGAAGCTGGCCGTCAGGAAAACCGGCTTCTGCTGCAGCGGCACGGCACAGCTCGGCGTGACCACCCACAAAGATCGCGAGGTTCACCGCTGATCCTGCGAGCAGCTCAGCGGTCTGACGATGCAGGGCCGGGGCTCCGGGCCCCAGTTCCAGCATTTCGCCTGCCACAAGGACTCGCCGCGAGCCCTGCCAGTCAGCGAGCCCGGCAATACTGGCAGCCAGGCTTGCGGGACTGCAATTGTAGGTCTCATCGATCAAAGTCCAGCGCTCTCCATGGAACACTCGTCCCCGCCCCGCGTCCGGCTGAAAGGTCTGCAGTCCGTGTCGAATGTCTTCAGTGGACAGGCCCCATTCACGACCGACGGCGATCGCGGCAGCGGCACAGGGCACCAGCTGGCGGCCACCGGAAAAGCTGAAGGCATCTCCTCCGCAGAGAAACCGGCAGACTCCATCAGCGGCCGTCACGGCATTCAGCCGCGCGCTGCCCTCAGCCCGCTCGCCAAAGAACACCACACGCGCGGCCGTGAGCGTTGACATCTGCCGCACCCGCGTGTCATCCGCATTCAGAAACGCGACTCCGGAATCTGTAAGGCTTGCCGGCAGTTCCGCTTTGGTCCGGGCAATTTCGTCCATTGAGCCGAAGGATTCGAGGTGACAGGGGGCAACGCGAGTGACCACGGCGGCGGATGGCCGGGCGAGTTCGCAAAGAAAGTGAATATCGCCGCTTCGCCCGGCGCCCATTTCCACGGCCGCGAATTGATCGGTTGCGGACAGCTGCGTGAGGGTCAGCGGGACCCCCAGTTCGTTGTTGTAATTGGCAGGGCTCTGACAGCCCCGCAGTCGGCTTTGCAGCACTGCCGTAATGAGCTGACGCGTGGACGTTTTGCCGACACTTCCTGTAATCCCGATGACCGCAGCTGACGACTGCAGGCGATTCCAGCGGGAAAGCTGCTGCAGGGCTGTGGTGGTATCGGGCACGAGGAGCGTTCGCCGGGCCAGTTCCGGGGGGACAGGATCCGGCGGCAAGTGGTCCGTCACTACACAAACCGCCCCGTCAGCAACGGCAGTCGCGGCATGAGCAATGCCGTGCTGGTGCTGTCCGTGAAAGGCCAGAAACAGGTCACCCGGCCTGATTTGCCGTGAATCCAGTCTGCAGCTCGTGACTGTGGCAGCGATGAGCGTTTCTGCGAGTGGCGTGGCGGACAGCAGTTCGGGGAGCTGGAGTGTATTGAGGGGAAACATTGTCGGGTTTCCGTCGGGAAATCAGATCGCGGCTGGAAGGCAGCTGAAGCCCGGGCGGACACCGCGTGCATGGCTGTCAGTGCAGTGCCGTGCTCACACCCTCTTCCAGTCGATACAGGTGCTCTCCGGCCTTCCGTACGAGCAGGATGCCTTCATCTTCGCGGTTGGCGAAGGATTCGACGTCGATGCTGGCGGGGTCGCGCCAGGCGAGATTGATGCGTTCGCAGACTTCCTTTGAGAGCTGTGAGGCGACTGTGACGGTCACTCGCGGGCGTTCGACGCCGTTTTCAAACGTGCCTGTACCGCGAACATGCGTGGAATGCGCAAGCACTCCCCATGGAACGTCGCGGAAGCGGTCCCACTGTTTCGTAAAGTAGTCCCGCACGTGATAGCCGATACGTTCGATATTGTGTCCGTGGGTGACGGAGATTTCCTTCATGTGCGGTGCATAGATAATCAGTTCACCGCCGTCTGCCACGACAGGTTCCAGCTTATACATGCATTTGCCGGCGACCCATAATTCGTCATACATCGGGGGTGCGCAGGAGAGCACCTGTTTGTAGGGACGGGGTTTGCGTTTGATGTGGACGCGTCCGGAAAGTTCGGCCGCCTGTTTCCATGCTTCTTCCGGCGTGCCATAGAACAGGCCGTACGGGGCTGCGTCGGGAGCGACGACAAAGGCGAGGCAGCGGCGTTCGAGCGGCACCATGCGGGCGGCGCGGTCAACCACACGACGGACCGGAGTGTCCTGGACGCCGATGATTCCGACATTGGTGATCAGCGCGCCCAGCCAGTGGAAGAAATTGAGCAGATCCGGGCCGGAGATGCCCGGGAAGAAGTATTTATTGCCGCCGCTGAAGCCAACCACTTCATGCGGAAACACCGGGCCCACAATCAGTGCCACATCGTAGTCATGAATGCGGCGGTTGATCTGCACCGGCACTTCCTGTGAGAGCACTCCTGACGAAAGTTCTTCGGTGTCTGTCTTTGACAGCATGCCGATCTGCACCAGTTCGTCAGGGTTGTCCCAGGCATGATTGAACAGTCCCACGTCACTGCAGGGATCGTCGGCCGCGATTCCCAGCATTCTGCGGATGGCAGCATCCGGCATTGGCCGATGTGTGCCGAGGGCCACGAGCACATCCAGCGACTGCACATGGGGGCGGAGCTGCTGACGCAGGGCGGGAAAGAGCACCGGGAGGGGTGCTGTGCGTGTGTTGTCAGGAACAATCAGCAGCACGCGGCGCCCGCGGAAATCCGCAGTCGGGATCTGTGAAGCGATCCACTGCCGGATCTGATCGGGATTAAGCACGGGGAACGATTCGGATGAAGCCATGTTGTGGTTGACCTGAGGGAAGAAATGGATCAGCGGCCCAGTTCCCGGGAGCGGAGTGTTGCAGCTTCGACTGCGTTCATCAGGGCTGCCCGCAGCCCGCCGCATTCGAGTGCATGCAGTCCGGCGATGGTGGTGCCGCCGGGACTGGTAACAGCATCCTTGAGTGCTGCGGGGTGCTGATTGCCTGCGAGCACCATTTCGGCTGCACCGGCTACGGTGCGGGCTGCCAGATTGAGGGCCACCGCTCGCGGCAGGCCCACCTTCACACCGCCATCACTGAGCGCTTCGATGATCTGAAAGACATATGCAGGACCGCTTCCGGAAAGGCCTGTCACGGCATCCAGCAGACCTTCGGAGACCCATGAGACGCTGCCGACGGTGGTCAGGAGCGCGTCGGCCAGCTGCAGGTCATCCTGTGTGGCAGTTGCTGCGGCTGCTGCACCGCTGGCCCCCCGGCCGATGAGACAGGGGGTGTTGGGCATCACACGAATGAGTCGCGTGCCGGCGGGCAGTGATTCTGCCATTCGGGCGAGGGTGATGCCTGCGGCCACGGAAATCACGAGTGGTGAGTGAGTCAGGAGGGGGGCCAGTTCGCGGAGGGCGTCGGGCATGATCTGAGGCTTGACCGCCAGAATCACGACGGTTGCCGAGTGAACGGCTGCGGACATTGATGCCGTCACCACGGCTGCTTCGCCGGTGGCCTGCCGGAACCGGTCACGGGCTTCGGCTGAGGGATCGCAGGCGGCAATCTGCGCGGGACTGAGCAGTGAGCGAACGAAACCTGCGGCGAGTGCCGAGGCCATCTGTCCGCCGCCGATAAAGGCGATGTGGTGCTTTGAAAACTCCATGGAACACTCCGGAGAAAACGGCAGCGGACGCATCGTTGCGTCCGCTGCCGCAGCTGCATGCGGCTCAGTTGTTGTTGATTGTGACACCGGGCCAGTCATCCGTGCGGAACGGGGTCAGCGGCAGACCAGCACCGCTGAACATGTTGCAGACGGGATTATCGGCCCAGCCGTAGCGAACGGCGACCGGATTCGGCACTTTGCTGCTGGAGACTTCCACGCGGCCGTCCTGGAGAATCTTTGCATCGGCCCAGACGAACTTGTGGTCTTCACCGGCAATTGCGAAGCCCACAGGCTGCGGCACGTCGAACGGACGCCAGCCGCCATCCACATGATTGAAACTCAGCACAATCTTCGCGTCCTGCTTTTCCATGGACGCATACTGCGGACTGTGGAAGGGAATATTCACGCCGTATTCGTTGGCGAGTGCCCAGCGGGCCAGACGTCGACCGACGTCGACCTTGTTTTTCGGGTGAATGTCCTTGCCTTCGCCGATATCAATAATGACGGCTTCGCCGGTGTGGCTGAGTCTGGACATGGTCATGGTCTGGGCTTCGCGGAGTTCCGCCCAGTCGCTTTCGCCGGGTTCTGCCTGTTGAGCCTTGAAGTCGGCCAGCTGCACCCAGTAGAACGGGAAGTCACCCTGACCCCATTCCTGACGCCAGTTGGAGATCATGGTCGGGAACAGGTCACGGTACTGATACGCGCGGCTGGCGTTGCTTTCGCCCTGGTACCAGATTGCTCCGCGAATGGTGTAGCCGAGGTGCGACTTGAGCACGCCGTTGTAGATGTTGGCGGGGCGAGCATTGCCGGACATCTGTCGTTTCAGACCTTCCAGTTGTTTTTTCTGGTCGTCGTTGAGTTCGGGACTGGCGGTGAGCTCTGCAAATCGCGTTTCCATGGCTTCCCAGCGGGCCAGCAGCGGCGCGAATTTTTCGCTGGCCCTGAGCACATCGCGGTTGACCCAGGCTTCGCAGGCGGAGCCGCCCCAGGCGTTGTTGATCATGCCGATCGGCACATCAATGGTCAGATGCAGCTGACGGGCGAAGAAATAGCCCACGGCAGAGAAGCCGCCGAGGTTCTCGGGATTGCAGACCAGCCAGCGACGATCGTCATGGCTGGCGATAGGTTCCTGAGTGCCAACCTGAGGGAAATTGATCATGCGGATATTGGGGAATTTGGCTGCCAGTTTTTCAAGGTCAGGGTCGTTGGAGGCGTTAACTGACCACTGCATGTTGGACTGACCGGAACAAATCCAGACTTCGCCCACCAGCACATCGTTGATGGTGACGGTCTCGTCAGCCTTCACGGTGAGTGTATGCGGGGTGTTGCTGGCATCGAATGCCGGGAGCGACACATCGAAGCGACCGGTGGCGTCTGCCTTTCCGGCGACCGACTGGCCACCCAGTTCGACTGTCACGTCCTGTCCGGGACTGGTCCAGCCCCAGACATGAATGGGCATTTTCTGCTGCACCACCATGTGGTCAGAAAACACGTTGGGCAGTTTGGTTTTGGCCTCGACAGCCGACGCGGTCGTGAGGGCCAGCAGGATCACCAGAGCACGGAACTTCACTACGATTCTCCTTGAGAAAAAGGAAGCAGGCGAGAGTGGTGGGACGGTGGGAGCCTGTCCCGAATCAGGTCCATTCCCGTGGACCTTGACGGAGGTTATCGTTTGTCGAGAGAATTTCACGCGTGCGGGTCCGGGGAAATATGTGGCCCAGGACACCATCGCTGAGTCGGCGACATCTGATCCCGGAAAACGCACCTGACTTTTGCGCGCTTTAGCATGGCACGGGCAGAAGCTTGCGGCTCAATCACCGCCTTGTTGCTTACGCCAGCACGTCCCCGGCATCTTCAAGCGACTCATCTTCAAGCGTCTCATCTCCGAGCGTCTCATCTTCGAGCGGATCGTCCAGATCGGCGGCAGCGTTGGCCTGGGCCAGATATTCGAAGTCCTGATCTGAAATCCCCAGCGTCTGGCGATACTCGCCGGCCTCCGGTTCCGCCTGAAACTCAACCACACCGTGGTTGGCTTCGACAATCCGCCGAATGGCCTCGAGATCAACCCGGAAAAACTCCTTGCGAAAGTTCACCCTGTTGACTCGATAGCGATGCAGCGCACGGTGCAGGTTATTTTCAAGTTTTGGAGCGTTGTCGGAGGCGATCATCATATGAACGTCGAAGGGAAAGGGCACTGAAGCATCACCGAGCTCGCGCACACGATCGGCAGGATCACGTCTGCGGGTCATGCCAACTTTGTAGATATGCTGTCCGAAGGCGCCCAGATTCGAGATGACATATACGTGTCCGGCCTTAGTGAGTTCGGCCTGAGCCCTGGTGCGGCGTCCCCGCTCTTCGGCTTCAGCGAGCTTTTGGCGGAGTGCTTCGACTTCGGTGGAATGTTCCGCACCGGCTTTTTTCATCGCCGCGGCGATGGCCTGTTCAATCATTCGCCGCTCGCGTTCCACGCGTTCCAGTTCCCGGCTGTACTCCCTGGCGACGCGTGCTTCTTCGCGAATCTGCTCGCGGATCTTCTGCTGCTGCTCTCTCTGCGATTCTCGTCGGAGCACCTCTTCGTAATCGGCCTGGAGCTGTTTCAGTATTTGCCGTTCCAGCTTTGAGGGGACCGAATAGCCGTTGCGGCGGCAGAATTCAATGGCTGACTGCAGCCGATCCTTTGTGGCCTGATAGTTGTCTGACCGCAGCTTTGAGGTCCACCACTTGCGCGTCTCATCCAGAAAACGCTCCGCCATCCGATGCACCGCGTTGACGGAGTCGGCTGCGGATTCCAGTTGCCGTTTCAGCACCCTGCGCTGATCGTCAAATTCACGTCTGGTATCAGATTCAAGGCGTTCGCGAATGTGAGCCAGACTGCGCTGCAGACCGCGGAGTTGCTGTGTGCGATCAAGGAGCAGGCTGGTGCGGTCATTGAGCAGCTGCTCCAGTTTCCGCTGCCGCGTCAGAAACTGGCTGAGATTTTCGCGGTGACGAAATGTAACGCTGAAGAGCACACCGCCGGCGACCAGAAAGAGAAATGTCAGGAGCACACTGAGGACTGGGTTCCAGAGGAGCGAAACGACGGCAAACGTCGCGCCTGAGAGCGCCAGTGATGCTGCGGCAAGGGCAAATAATTCAAATTTTCCCCATGGTTCACGAGGCAGCGGAGAAAGATCCGGATCCTCGACGGCGTGCAGATAGTCGACAAAGAAGACGGGCGCCCGGCACTGAGGACACCGACGATTTTTTTTGGTGGCTTCGTCCGCGACGAGCAACCGCGAATCGCATTCAGGACACCACCGCACATGAGGCAGTTCAGGTTCGACAACCAGCCATTCCAGCGTCTGTACCTCTGTCCAGTCGCTCAGGTCTTCGACATCACGTACGAATGCCCCGGGCGATACCCGTCCAGCGTCAACCAACCCCCGCAATCGCTGTCGACTGAACGGCCCACCCTGCCGCACTCCGGTTGAAATCTTCCAGCTGACTGGATCCTGAGCAGAGGGCGCGGTGCCGAACATAGAGAGAATGCTTCGTCTGGGTGGACAACGAGGATCGGGGA
This sequence comes from uncultured Chitinophaga sp., assembly GCA_964561125.1. Taxonomy (GTDB): domain Bacteria; phylum Planctomycetota; class Planctomycetia; order Planctomycetales; family Planctomycetaceae; genus SXXK01. Next base: position 10,923 of record CAZLOQ010000091.1, read on the forward strand.
GGCGGAAACAGGCTACGACTTACTCACCCAGTCGATACGGATCCCGTTCTTCGTCGCCGACTTCAGAAATGCCGCGATTGCCCAGCAGTGGTGGTTGCTGTGGATGAACGAACGTGCCGGGTGGCGGGACGACGTTGTTGATCTGCATCGTGGTGGTGCGGGATCGGTTGTCTTCCAGATCAAACTGGCGGCGGGCGATTCGGGCTTTGGTTTCGATGTCCTGGCAGACTCGGTAAACGTGGAGCGCCTGTTCGGTGATCAGCCTGTCGACAAGGCAGGATCGACGGTCGGCACTGACGATCGACAGCGAGCTTGTAAAGAATCCCTGCTGGATGGTGACATCGTGAACGTCCACATAATTGACATCGAACATGCTGACCTTCGTGAAGAACCGGCGGAACACCATGAGCCGATGCGTGGTCACGAGAACGATGTCGGCAAAGATTGAGAAGGGAAACTGTCGCTGGACGGCAACTGCGACGGGTTGTTCATACTGCATGAGGTACGGTTCGACGACGGCGTACTTGTCCGGTGCGATGGAGACTGCATTGAGGATCCGTCGGGCATCCTGTGAGAATTCTTCCTGATGAGTTGGCTGGCTGGCAAGCGGCGGACGCCTGGCGTTTGAGGAGGCCTGCGTTCGCGGTTGGGGCGAGCTTTTGGGTGTGGACGGGCGTTGTTGCGGGGCGTCCGGCGGGCGGGCGGGTTCAGCAGCGGGATCCCGGATGGCGATCGGCTTTTGGCAGGCGGGACACGGTGCTGTACGACCGACATGTGCAGACGCGATTTTGAGTGTCGCGCCACAGTGGGGGCAGGAAATGCGGATCTTTTCAGACATGTCCAAATCCCGCGGAAAGATCAGGGAGTGCTGTGACCAGGGGAGGTTTCCGAGTTGGTAATAGTTTGGGTGATAATTACAGGGATGTCAATGATCTGTCAGGGAAGTTTGATATCCAGTGGCGGTGCCTGGGTTTCGGGATTCAGTCCTTTGAGGGTCAGCGCATCAGGGCGGTCGTGGCCGATGCGGAGGGTGTAAGTACCTGCAGCGTAGACAGGTGGTCGGAACGCGGGGCCTGCCGTGCGGATGGTGTAGAGGATGTCGTTGTCGGCTTCGGAAATCACCTGAACAACGGCGGTTTCGGCGTTGCTGAACCGTAGTTCCGGCAGTCGTCCGAATTCCCGTCGGCCATCGTTCTGCTGCATGCTGATGGTCACTGGCCAGCCTGGGAACTGGGCTGCGTCACCATCTTCCACGCGGCTGAACCTGGGCCAGCATTCCATGCGAATGCTGCGGTCGGCGCGGCGGAAGCGAACCAGCCCGTAGCCGTCCGCGCGCTGCTGTTCATCCTGCACATTCTGAGGGTTGGCGTAAGCGCGGATGGACATGGGATTGCCGAGTCCATCGAGGTAATCACCGGTCCAGGGGAGCGGGCTTTCGGGGACAGGATTGGCTCCGGGCTGTTCATTTTCGGGGTGCCACCAGCGACCGTAGATGGTGTTGACGATGGCGGGGCTGGTGAATGCGAACGGGCCATCTGCAAACTGGTCAATTCCATGCTGCAGGACGACGGCCAGATGCTGATCTCCGCAGAGATGCGGCGCCCAGGCGCGGCGAAGTTCGCGCAGTGCGGCCCGACGACCGCTCTGCGGCCACCCGTTGCAGTCGAGGTCCGCCAGCAGGCGGTTATCCTGTGACCCGTGCAGGTGCACGGCGCCGCAGAACGCCGTCTGGGAAAGCACGCACTTCATTTGGGCGCCCTGCCAGTCTGCGGACCATGAGCGAAGAAAGCGGAGCTGCCGTTCACCGAGCAGTTCGAGGCCGGGCAGGTCGATGGCGTTTCTGTCGTACTGCGGATCGGTGATGTGATCGGGGCGAGGCCCGAGTTGGGGGATGGTGCCTTCCGGTCCGCTCTTGAACTTGCGGTCTTCCAGGATCGCAAAGTCCACTCCGCCGACCCGCAATCGAGTGAAGTACACACCGATGCCCTGCGCGACTGGCTCGGGATCGACCGGGTCCGGTAAATGCCACGTCTGGCAGCGTTCCACCATCCGCACGTATTCGGCAGGGTAATAGTATCCGCCGTCTGACCCGGTGGCTTTGAGGGAACGGCGACCGGCAGCTCCCCAAAGATTGGGGTGGCCGACATCGTGATCGTCAGGAATGGCCACGACGGGACGATCCCGCAACAGCTCACGAAACTGCCGTCCCCATTCCAGCCAGCCAAACGTGTGCTGGCTGTGGTGATAGCTCTGGTCACCGGCAAAGAACAGCAGATCCGGATCCTGGCTGCGGAGATTTTCCACGATGGTTTCGCGGGGGCCCGGAGTGCGGCTGGAGTTGCAGGACATGACTGCAACGACGATTTCCGGTTTATCAAGCGGATCCCGTCGGATTCGGCCGTTGAATTCCGACAAGTCTCCCAGACGCACGCGATAGTTCACGTCTCGGGAGCGATCCCAGCCGGTGATGCGGAAATGCGCTGTCCAGCCGGGATAGACCACAGGCTGTTCGGCGACTTTCTGCCAGTGACCATCGGCGTCTGCGAATTCCAGCTGCACGGTGCGTGGTTCATCGGGTTTGAGCGGATACAGCTGGGCGGTGAGCTTGAGGATCCCGGCATCATGGGTGTAGAGGGCGAAGGCGAGCACTTCGTTGCGGGGGACGAGCAGACGCGGAGGAAGCAGGACACCTTTTTTCTTCTGCGGCCCGCGTTCTGCCGGTGCCGGCTGCCACCATTCGCCCGTGGCGTCTCCATCCAGTCGCGGCCAATTTTCACCAAACGGCCTCGGCGGTTCCTGGGGGATAAACAGTGCAAGCAGCAGACTGAGCAGTGCGGCGGACATTGGAGAGGCTTTCTGAGTGGCTGCGGGTTCTGGTCACCGGGCAGAGGTCAGGGCGATGGCATGGAGGATTTGCGGCCATTCCGCGACGGCAGCTTCGGCGTGGATCTCGAGTCCGGCGGATCGGGCGGCCGCGGAGGTGAGGGGACTGATAGAGGCGAATCGAGTGCTGAGGCTGGCGGGCCGGAGATCTGCAGCGAGAAGGAGTTCGGCGATTCGGCGGGCAGCGGCCGGGCTGGTGAGTGTGATCCAGTGAAGGGTTCCGCTGCGGAGTCGTTCGAGGACGTCCGGTTGAAGGGCGGGTACGTCGCGATTTTCGTAGACGACGAGTTGTTCGAGCGTGAGGCCGGCTGTGTGAAGCCGTTCGCGGAGTACATCCCGACCGCGGCTGGCGCATGCCCAGAGCAGAGGGGCGGTGCCTGTGGTGCGGGGGATGAGTTCGGCGGCGAGTGATTCGGCGTGGAAGACGGGAGGAACCAGATCAGCGTTGAGACCAAAGTCGCGGAGTCTGCGAGCGGTTGCGTCCCCGATGCAGGCCAGCTGAATCCCGGCCAGCGCACGGGCATCACGACCTGCAAGCTGCAAATGCCGAAAGAACTCGCTGACCCCGTTGCTGCTGGTCCAGATGATCCACTGATATCGGGTCAGCTGCTGGATGCAGTCGCGGATGCGGGTGGCCTGGAGCGGATCGACGGGTGCGATTTCGATGAGTGGCATGGAGACCGCTTCGCCCCCCAGACGCACGACCTGGTCGGTTGCTTCGGCAGACTGATCTTCCGGCCTGGTGATGCCGATGGAGAGGCCGAAGAGGGGGAGTTGTTCAAACCAGCTGAGCAGGGTTCGCTGGCGGACGCATTCGCCGAGGATGAGGAGCGAGGGAGGTTTGGGGGGAGTCTGCCGGATGAGTTCGGCGATGGTATCGAGCCGGCCTTCGATGACCTGTTGGGTGGGGAGTGAAGCATGGCAGACGACGGCCGCCGGAGTTTCCGGAGCGAGACCTGCCTGCAGCAGACAGGAGCAGACGTGAGGAAGGCGGCTGAGTGCCATGTAGAAGACGAGAGTTCCGGGGAAGCGGGCGAGTGCGTTGAAGTCGAGTCGGGTTTCTTCCCGGGCGGGGTCTTCGTGTCCGGTCACGAAGGCGACGGCGGAGGCGATGTCGCGGTGCGTGCAGGAGATTCCGGCGTAGACAGCAGCAGCGGTGGCGGCGGTGATCCCGGGCACGACTTCGAAGGGAATTCCGGCATGGTGGAGTGCCGCCGCTTCTTCGCTCCCGCGGCCGAACACATAGGGGTCACCACCTTTGAGTCGCACGACACGCTTGCCGAGTCGGGCTTCGTGAATGAGGCGTGCGTTGATGTCATCCTGGGGCACAATGGACTGAGCATCGCGGCGGACCCGGGCGGTGCGTTCGCAGTGGCCTCGGGCGAGTTTGAGGAGGAGTGGGTTGACGAGTCCGTCATAGAGGACAAGGTCGGCGTCGGCGAGGAGTTGAGCGCCGCGGACGGTGATCAGGCCGGGATCTCCGGGCCCGGCACCGACAAGCCAGACTTTGCCGAGGGTGGTCACAGCAGATCCCGCAGGTGGAAGTGATGCTTGCCCAGCTTTCCGCCATAGTTGCCGGCTGAAATGAGGCGGATACGGGGGGCAGCTGCGGCGGCATGAAGTCCGCGGCGCATGGCCTGCTGAACGTCGTTGAAGGTGAGTCCGTCAATGACGATTTCGTAGACGGCGTTGCAGTCAGCGGGGAGCAGAGAAGGGGTGAGACCGCGGAGCGTGGGGCACCATGCCTCATTGGTGCTGGCGCGAAGCTTGGGGTAGCGGGAACCGACTTTGCTGCCGGAGCGGACGATGCCGCCGGGGAACGGCAGGGCGACGCCGGGCTGGCTGCGTGCGGCGTCGGCGGCGAGTTCGGCAGCAGCGAGGGTGGCCTTGGAATCGACGCCGCAGATGAGCAGATTGCCGCCGGCGACTGCGGAGACGGTGGCGAATTCGTCTTCGCAGACGAATTCTCCGTCCATCACGGGAATTCGCCAGAAGCGGGTATTGTCAATGCGACGAGAGCTTTGCCAGCCGTCTCCGAAGAAACGCAGCGCACCGCCGACGCGAATACGGCGATCTTTTGCACAGGCGTCCGCGGGGAGTCCGCTGTAGCAGGCTGTGGTGGGGCAGGTGAGCACACACTGGCCGACACGGTTCTGAAGGGCTGCGGCGAGTGCGGTGACAGAGAAACCAAAGATCAGCACGGAGACTCCGGGACGGGCATCCGGAGTGCTGTCTGGTTCGAGCGTTTGTTCGATGGCGGCTTCGGCATCACAGGCGATCACGCTGGTGGCATTTCCGCAGAATACAGTGGCGGCGGTGTGAGCCCAGCGTGGGGAGTCTGCGGTGATGATGAGCCTTGCAGCGCGGATGGGGAAGGCTTCTGCGAAGGTATCGTCAACAGCGACGTCGTTGAGTTGGAGCAGATTATCGGGGTTCGCGGCCATGCGCGGGAGTGCGTGCTGGGGTGCGGAGTGGATTTGGCTGGTGGCGGTGTGTCAGGGTGACAGAGGAGGGAGATTGTCGTCCCAGACGAGGCTTTGCGGTTTGCCGGTCTGGAGCCATTCGGCGAGTGGTTTGAGTTGGTCGATGGGGAGCCTGTCGGTATTGCGAATAAGTCCGATGCCGACGACTTTGACAAGCGGCGCGGCTTCGGCGATGGTTTTGGAGGGTGTATTTCCGGAGCGATTGAGGAGTCCCTTGCGATCGGTGAGGGTTGCGGCGGAGGATTCGGGTTCGGTGACATGTCGGAAGGCGAAGATCAGGGAGGCCCCGCAGCTGGGCCATTTGGCATTGCCGGGATCGCGGTTGAAGGCGATGGAGGCATCGGCTGCGAGTTGGGCGATTTTCCAGGCGAGGGGATCGAAGCGCATCTGGTTGTCGAAGACGCCGCGACCGATTCCCATGGCGGCGAGACAGCGGACTTCGATGGGGCGGGAGCGATCATCGAGAACGGCGGCGAAGGTCTTCATGACAGTGGGTTCGGGACGTCCGACAGTGCGACGCGGGCGTCGAATATCGAAGAGAGCTTCGAGCAGCGTTTGCTGGTAGGCAGGCTGAGTGCACCGGCGGGCGAGTTCTGTGGCAATGGCGTCACAGACGCGGAACTGTTCGGTTTCGATGAGATCGCAGTTTCGCAGGACGTGGCGGAGGGCACCGGCGGCGAAGACCTTGACGGAGTCTGGCTGGTCGGCGGCCGCGAGGACGTCGATGAGAGTGGTGAGAGCATCAGGGTGAATTTTTGCGAGAGCCCCACCCTGAACCGCTTTGACTTCGTGGAGCAGTTTGATGATGGAGATGCCGGTAATGCGGGCATCGAGGCTGTTGGCGAGCAGTGGTCTGGCGACCGCGAGGATGTCTGTGCAGAATTTTTTTCGGGCTGCCAGTTGGTTGGCAGGGTTGCCGATGTTGCTGCCAGCCCGCTGGATGTCAGATTCAAGTTCCTTCAGCAGTTGCTGGACGTTGGAGGGGCTGGAGACGAAGTCAGCTTCGGTGGCCCGCAGGAGCGTGTAGCTGAGTTGATCCTGGACAGTTTTTGCGTCAGCCGCGGCGTTGTAGCCATCGGTAAGCAGTTTGAGGTATTCGCGGCGCTGGCGGGTCGCGGTGTCTTTGTCGGGGTGTGGGAGCGGATTACGCAGGTCGCGCAGTTCGCGGGTTTTTTTCTGTTCGTTGAGCATCTGCTGGAGGCAGTCGGCAGGGACGGGCGTGACGTCACCGGCGGCTGTCGGGTCCTGGGGGGCAGCAGCAGCATTCCGGGGGAATGCGACGGCACTGAGGAGCAGCAGGAGAACGAGGCTGGCAATCGCAGGGAGGCGGTGGCTGCGGATGCCGGCAATTGTGATCATGCTGCGGATGTCTACGGACATAAGGCTCACCAGATCAGGGAGACACCACGGATTCCGGGTATGAATTGTGTCCTTCTGCACAGGAAACCGCTTAGCATGACAGGTTGCGTGTATGGAGTCCAGAAAGAGACCGTCGGAACCGGGTAAAATCGATGGTTTTGGCGGGGAATTAACGATCAAACCTGCTGAATTCAGCGGGTAATGACGGGGATCTGGCGGATTTTTTCCAGTTTGGGGGGCTGGAGCAGCTCTGCGGACGCTCACAGGAGGCTGGTGAGAGGTCTGTTTCCGGTGAAATGCTCCATCAGGTCCCAGCCATCCGGGAAGTGGAGCGTGGAGCGAGCGGATTCGGTTTCACCATAGGCCGCAAACCCTGCCGGGTAAATACCATTTCCGCACCAAGTGAACGGACAGTCACCATGACTGTGCGTTCGGGTGCGAAGAAAAGTGGGGTGATCGGGACAGATGAGCAGTCGGTAATCGCCCTGGGCTTTGAGCCATGTGTGGAGGGGGCCGACGATTTTGCTGTCGATTTCTTCGAGAGCATGGACTTTTTCGCGTACGCTGCCTTCGTGTGAGGCTTCGTCGGTGGCTTCGACATGCACGACGATGAAGTCAACGTCCGGTCGGGCGAGTGTTTCGATGGCATAGCGGCCTTTGGCGGCGTAATCGGTGTCGAGGTAGCCGGTGGCTCCGGGGACGTCGATGATTTGCCAGCCGAGCAGTCGACCGATGCCGCGGAGCAGGTCAACGGCGGTGATGACGGCGCTGCGGAGTCCGAAGCGTTCGGCGAAGGGTACGAGGCTGGGGCGGCTGCCGAGGCCCCAGAGCCAGATCTGGGTGGCCGGGAGCAGTCCTGCGGCGACGCGTTCGAGGTTGGGGGGAGCGGAGTTGAAGAGTTCGCGGCTGTGCTGCATGAGTTGCAGGAGGAGATCGCTGCCGGGTCCGGTGGGGAGATGTGGAGTGACGGGCTGGTCGGTGATGTCGTGCGGCGGCGTGGTACTGGTCTCGGGTGTGAAGGGAGCGGGGTTTCCGCGGGAGCGATAAATCAGCAGATTGCGATAGCTGACTCCCGGATAGAACTTCCAATGCACATCGCCGCATTGATCGTGTTGAAGGATTTCGAGCAGTTGTCGGGCGGAAGTGCTGGGGTACTGTCCGGCAGTGAAGCTGACCATGCGATCATCTGCGACGTTTACCAGATTGCAGCGGACGGCCCAGTCACCCTGTTGCAGCTGGATGCCCTGAGCTGCGGCTTCGAGCGGTGCGCGACCGGAATGGAAGCGGAGCGGGCTGTACCCGAAGAGGCTCATGGTTCCCACATCACTCCCGGAGGGCAGTGAAACGGGGACGTTGTTGGTGCGTCCGACCTGTCCGAGTCTGGCGACTTCGTCCATGTTCGGGATCCGTGCGGCTTCGAGCGGTGTGCGGTTGCCGAGTTCGGCCTGAGGCTCATCTGCAGCGCCGTCGGGGATCACGAGGGCGAATTTCATATCAGCCACGTTCCTTCATTTTTTGTTCGGCGAGAGTTTTGATGCCGCGGAGATCCAGTTTGCCGGTGCCGAGCAGCGGGATCTGATCAACCTCAACAAAGCCTTCGGCGGAGGGGATAAAGAGGTTGGGGAGTCCTGCGGACTGGAGACGGTCAGTGATTTCGCGGACGGTCTTGCGCATGGGTTTATGGAGCACCACGAGACGTTCACCTTTGCGCGGGTCGGCAACAGAGGTCACTGCACACTGAATGCCACCGTCTTCTCCGGCGTCTTCTTCGAGGACTTTGGCGATTTCCTGTTCGACGAGGATATGCGGGACCATTTCGCCGCCGATTTTGGAAAAACGACTCATGCGGCCCGTGATGCGAATGAAGCCGTCTTCGTCGATGACCGCCATATCTCCGCTGTTGTACCACCCGTCGCTGATGAGTTCCCTGGTTTTGTCGGGCTGGTTGAGATATCCGAGCATGATATTGGGGCCTTTGATCTTGAGGAGGCCCTCCTGATTCACGCCGAGTTTTGCCCCGGTATCGGGATTGAAGACGGCCGCGGCGACTCCGGGAATCGCCCGTCCCACAGTTCCGTGCCGCACTCCGGAAACCGGATCGGCATCTTTGTCTATCCGGGAAGGGGGCACATTAAAGGAGGCGACCGGTGACATTTCGGTCGTTCCGTAACCTTCGATGGGTTCGAAGCCGAATTTTTCAAGGAACGCATCCCGCAGATCGTCGGGCATTTTTTCAGCACCGACGATGACGAGGTTCATGGTTTTCATTTCTTCAACGGTGCAGCGTTTGAGGTAATTGCGGAGGAAGGTGGGGGTGGCCGCGATAATGGTGCAGCTGTGTTTCTGCGTCAGCGTGCCGATGGTGCGTGCATCGAGCGGATTGAAGTGATAGACCCCGGCGGGCTCGGTACACAGCGGGAGCCACATGGTCACGGTGTAACCGAAGGAATGGAAAAACGGCAGCACTCCGAGGAGGACGTCTTCAGTGCGCAGGCGGAGCAGCTGGTTGACGGCATCGAGGTTGGAGGCGATGTTATTCTGTGACAGCATCACTCCTTTGGGCTCCCCTGTGGAGCCGGATGTGAAGATGATGGTCAGCAGGTCATCGGCGCGGACGCGATTCAGACGGAGGATGCGGGCGAGGATCCGCAGCGGCGTGAGTGCTCCCTGAACGAATGCCACAGCTTTGTCGACGCCGCTGATCTGCTGTTTCAGATCCTCAAGGAACACCAGTTCCGCAGTCAGCTGAACGGGCTTTTTTTCGATGAAAGCGCGACTGGTAATCACCTGGCGGATACCGGCTTCACGGATGCAGTAGTTCAGGAGTTCGTCGCTGAGGGTGTAGTTCAGATTGACGGCGACGCGACCGGCCAGAGCGAGCGAGGTATTGGCCAGCACGCCGCCAACCGACGGAGGGACCAGCACGCCCACGTGCGGGGTGCCGGGCGTGAGCACTCGCTGGGACAGCAGTCGGCGGAAAGCGAGTGCGGCCATGAGCAGTCTGCCGCCGGTCAGGCTGGTGCCGGAAGAATCTGCGACTTTGGGTCGCTTCCAGGCCAGTCGACACTGACGAATCAGACGGAGTGCCGGAATCATGGAGCGTTCCTTTCGAAGGAGCAGAGACTGGGCATGCAGTTCAAGCACTGAGTGGCGAATCATGTCCACATCCTGCACACCAGCGATGGGACTGCCGAAGGAAATGGAGACAGGATAAGGCCAGTGACGAGGTTTCTTCCAGAGAAAACGGCCACCTTCGTAGCTGAAAATGCTGCCCCAAAGCTCATCAAGGCAGACGGGAATGATGGGCGCGGGAGCGTCGCGAAGGATCCGCAGCATTCCGCGTTCAAACTTCATCATCTGCCCGGTTCGCGTAATCGCGCCTTCGGCAAAGATGCACACCAGTTCACCATTCTGCAGGGCTGTCGCCGCGGTTGACAGGGAGCGGATGAGTGCCCGCGGACCGTCTCCGCTGCGAATCGGAATAATTCCGAAGAGCTTTGCGAGTGCTCCGAGGAGTCGGCCCTGCACGTAGTCGGCGTAGGCGATCATGCGAATCGGACGAGAGCTGGCAAGCAGAATCAGGACACCGTCAATCCAAGAGACATGGTTTGCCACGAGCAATCCGGGGCCGTGTTCAGGGATGTTGTCAATGCCGTAGGTGCGCACGCGGTAGACAAAGCGGCTGAGCAGCCAGACGAAGAAGCGAATGGTGGCCTGAGGGAGGATACAAACGGCGTAGATGACAATTGGAAAGATCATCAGACCGGAAAACAGGAAGATCTGGGATCCACTGAGCTGCAGAGGGCCGCGCATCAGCCAGAAGAGGCCGGAGACCAGCAGCATCCCGATGGCCGTCAACTGCTGGCAGGCCGCCAGCACTGCACCCAGCTGCCGATGCGGTACTCGTTCCTGAAGCCACGCCTGCAACGGTACGTTGAACAGGCCACCGCCCAGACCAATAAAGACCAGCAGCAAACCGGTGCCTGCAGGGGAATCACCGGAGTAGAACAGGAGGATACAGGCGAGCCCCATGAGCAGTGCACCGAAGGGAACCATCCCCAGTTCGACGCGACCGCTGGACCACCAGCCTGCAAGTAAACTTCCGGCGCCCACGCCAAGCACGAGCAGCGCCATAAACGGACTGGGGTTTGCCTGTGCGAGGTTATCCGCGAGCTCCCGGCGGACGAAAATGTCGATCGTGAGCTGGGCCATCGCTGCAAGGCCCCAGAAAAAAATCACACCGAAAGTCACCCGCAGCACAGCGCGGTCCCGGAGGATGATGCGAATGTCGCGCCACGAATCGGCTGCGATGTTCCATTGAAATGGCAAACCCGGACTGGCCGCACGCACTTGTTGCGTCACCCATGCCCCCAATACTCCCAGACCGGCTGTTCCGATCATCGCAACGGCCGACAACTGCAGGCCCAGTTGCTGATTCCGAAGCGTGATATCTGACAGGGCGTAGCCGGCAACTGTGCCAACAATCGCGCCCACCAGCGTTGCGAGCCCTGACCAGCCGTTGGCCGCAGACAGATCGGTTTTGCGTACAATCTCCGGGATGATTCCCAGCTTGGCCGTGCCAATCAGTGTTGCCTGGGCGCCAATCAGGAAGAGCACCAGAAACATCAGCGGGATACTGCCAGCGCCAACCGCCAGCACGCCCAGCGTTACCAGCAGAATCTCTGCCAGTTTCAGCCAGATAATCGAAGAGCGTTTGCTGAAGCGATCGGACATCCAGCCGGCCCACGGGGCGAACAGTACAAATGGCAGCATGAAGGCGCCCAGCCCGAGCGAGCTGACGATTGATTCTGCTGTCTCTTCGGTCCAGCCAAACTGACGCACACTTTGAGCGCGCGCGATCGGCACTGCCAGCCAGCGAAACAGACTATCGTTCACCGCTGTCAGCAAAGTCATCAGCAGGTAACCGGAGAAGGATACCGATGACAATCGCTGCGTCGCAAAGTTTTTGGCAGGCACATTCACGTGACGTAGTGTCCAGAAATCAGTGTTGGCGCAGACGGCTGACATCAATCCGTGCAGGCTGCCCGTGGTCCGGGAGCTTATCGGCTTTTTCGGGGCGATCATATCCCGCCGTCCCGACCGTACATCGGAAAACCCCGATTCCTGATTTGCGGGAGTCGGGTGCTGCCAACCCTGCGGGCCAGCGCAGTGGGTGTTTTTTCAAACGACGGCAGAACATCGCCGCTGCTACAGTCGCCCTGAAACGATAACCAGTTCCAGTCAGGCCTGAGCGCCCTTTTCCAGCAGCAGGGATGCAGCCTTTGGATTTGTCGATTCCAGCGGTGCTGCCATGACGCAGGTTCCTGACGGCGTAAGTGATTAATAAACGCCCCGGAGCAGAGTTGCCGCTATACCTCGAAACTTTACCTTCCGGGAAATCGCTCCCATGGGCTCGCGACAGAATGACGATCACCCCGGCGAGTTGTTCGGTTCAGACGAAGACAACGACGCCAGCAATCGCACGGGTCGCACCAATTCTGCCGCCCCCCGTTCGGCCCGCCGAG
>CAZLOQ010000092.1:0-23161 GCA_964561125.1 uncultured Chitinophaga sp.
CAAGGTTCCCAGCTACACCACGCCGCCAACACCCCCGCAGCCCCCGACGGGCTCGTCCCGTCGGAGCGAAAGGTTCACAGCTACACCACGCCACCAACACCCCCGCAGCCCCCGACGGACTCGTCCCGTCGGAGCGAAAGGTTCGCAGCTACACCACGCCACCAACACCCCCGCAGCCCCCGACGGGCTCGTCCCGTCGGAGCGAAAGGTTTACTGGCTAGCCCGTCGGACGTCAGGAAGGACGTCAACAGGGAGAACGCATTGGCCGAATCATGGCCTGTCAGGAGGTACTCCGGCAGCCACTCACCCCGGGAGACGAACTTCGCACCCGGTACAACGACAACCTGCAATCACTTGCAGCACCCCTCCGACACGAAACTCACACCTGACTCCTGCGTGTGATTCAGCCGCTGTAAATGCGCGATCTGAAGCTCAGCCGAATCGCACGAATCCGCAAAACGGGCTGCATCCCACAAATCCGCAAAAACGCGACCACGCTTCCACGAAAGAGCCGTTTCCAGCACTCTGATCAGTGACGAAAGTCGCGGGGGCGCAAAGCGACCAGCCGACTGCAGCTGGTCCATCATGCCGTTGCCGGCCCGGACCCCAATCACGGAACACACGTCCGCGCCACAATCAAACGCCAGACGCAGCGATTCAAGAGCCCGCTCAACTCCCTCCTCCTCCGTCGTATCAGGCGGCTTCAGCAGCACAAAGACGCGAATCAGTATCCGCTGCCGCTGCAACAGACCACAGGCCTGCTCAAAGTCACGAACGGTCATCCGCTTATTGAGCGTTGCCAGGGTGGCGGCGTGCGAAGTCTCCAGTCCCAGTGCCACTTCAAGCTGAGTCCCGCAGAGCTGCTGGAACTCATCACACCGCTCGCTCACCAGCCGAGGATGGTTCTCCACAATCACCGTATCAAACCGCCCCACGCGAGCCGCAATCGCGGGCCAGTCAGCTCGCGGTATCGCGTGTTCGTCAAAGAAATTACTGCTGTTGTACAGCTTCACATGCCGAGCAGCCGGAAGCTGAGCAAGCGCAAGATCAAGCTGTGCCGGGATGGCTCCCACCGGAGTGCTGCTGGTGGTCGTATGCTTCCAGAGGTCACACATCAGGCAGTGAAACACACACTCACGGCCGGTCAGAAACACCGTCGACACCGATTCAAGCTGCCGGTGACGCGAAAATTCAAGTTCAGAAAGCACATGGGCTGGTCGCCATGGATCAACCGGAGCACGAGCGTTCCGGGCTGCCAGGATTTCCGCAGTGCCGATGTGCATACAATTCGGGCTGCAAGGTTGTCAGGCGGCGAGCGCTGCAGCGGCGGCGGCAGCGGCATCCCAGAGCCACTGCGGCTTCAGAAACAGACCCAGCGTAGCGGCCGCACAAAGAACACCCGCAGCCGTCGCAGCCGGCCGGGACTCGTCCTCGCGGACCATTCTGGACTGCTCAAAATACATCAGACCGATGATCCGCAGGTAGTAGGCCGCCGCAATGACCGCATTGGCCGCAAGCACGATGGCGAGCAACCGGCTGCGCGAATCGTCCTGACTCCACGCCGCCACAAAAAGGTTCAGCTTGCCAAGGAAACCACCCGTCGGCGGCAGACCGCTCAGACCAAACACACACACAGCCAGCATGAGCGCACTGGTGGGATTTGTCTGGCTGAGCCCGTGCAGGTCTTCAAGAGACCGCAGAGGCTGGCGAGCCCCGGCAGCACTCAGCACCGCGAACACTCCAATAGACATGATGCCGTAGACCGGAAGGTAGAAGAGCAGTGCTGAGATGCCGTCAGAAACCGCACCGCTGGAAACCGCCGCTCCGGAAAGTGCAACCCCCACGAGCATGTAGCCACCATGCGAAATGCTGGACCATGCCAGCAGCCGCAGGACGTTCTTCTGACGCAGCGCCATAACGTTGCCGAAGGTCATCGTGAGAATGGCGAGAGCTGAAAACAGAGTTGCCGATGCCGCAGGCTGCGCCGTGCCTCCGGCAGCACTCAGACACAACGGGAAGATCTGCAGGATCGCCGCAAACCCCACCAGCTTCGGCAGGAAGGAAAGCATGGCAGATGCTGATGGAGCCACACCCTGAAAAACGTCCGGAGCATAGAAGTGGAATGGCACCGCCGTCAGACGGAAGCTGATTCCCGCAAGCATCAGCGCCAGGGCAACCAGAAGCATCGGATGGCCGCCAATGGCTTCAAGACGAGTGGAAATCGCGACAAAGTTCGTGGAGCCTGCGAGGCCGAAGATCCACGTGAGTCCGTAAAGCACAAGCGCTGAAGAGAAGACGCTGAGCAGAAAGTACTTGATCGTTGCTTCCCGCGACATCCAGTCATTGCGACCAAGGTACAACAGGATGTAAGTTGGAATGCTGACCATCTCCAGGCCCAGGAACAAACCCACCAGATCATTGGCAAGCGCCACGAAATTGGCACCAGCCAGAATCGCCAGCAGACACGCAAACGTCTCCGCTGCATGCCCGTCCTCCGTCTGATCCCAGATCACCAGCGTGAGCAGCATGCCCGTGAGAATAGTCACACCGCGGACATACCAGGAAAAGGCATCGGGCTGGAAGGGCCCCAGCGAATCGGGGGCGAGCGGAGCGCGGAGCCACGCAAGCGCGGCACAGCCAAGTGCCAGCAGGGTCAGAATGCCCCACCGATGTCGCAGTCCCGCTGCCGCACGGCCCGACTCCGACACAAGGAACGGTGCAGCAAGAAACATGATGCACACTGTCGCAATCAGAATAATCTCCGGAATGATCAGTCCGGCTGCCTGATTGAGGTCCTGAAATGCGGGCACGGGTCGGTCTCGACAAGAGGAGGAACTGTGGGAGTGTTAAGCAGACGGAAGTGAACTCAGCGCGGACCAGCAAGCGTGATCGTCAGACCGCCCGGGCGAGCCATCGCGGCAGCAGCCGCTTCAGCCTCGTCAGCGTTCGCGCGATCCCGTGGATTCGGAGCAGATTCGTGAAGCAGACGTGCCAGTGGCCGAATTTCGGGCTGAATCAGGTCAATCAGCGGCTGTGGTCGCAAACCGATCCACAGGCAGAGTGCCGCAAGAGGCGCCAATGCCAGAAATTCACGTGCAGACATGTCTTCCACCTCGTGATCCCCGTGAGGCGGTTCCACAAGTTTGCCGAAGAAAACCTTCTGCACAGCGGTCAGCAGATACCAGGCTCCAAGGATCACACCCGTCGTTCCCAGTGCGGAATACAGAGGCTTCGATTTGAACATGCCGGCCAGAGACAGAAATTCTCCGACGAAACCATTCAGCCCCGGAAGGCCTATGCTGGACATTGAAATGAACACCATGCCCACCCCGATGCGCGGCAGCTTTGTCGCCAGACCACCCATCTCAGACATCTCTCGAGTGTGGTAACGGTCGTACACCATACCCACAAGGATGAACAACGCCCCCGTAGACAAGCCGTGATTGATCATCTGCAGAACACTGCCAGTCATGCCTTCAGCGTTCAAAGCAAACAGGCCAAGCATACAGAAACCAAGGTGCGCAACTGAGCTGTACGCCACCAGCTTCTTGATGTCAGACTGCCAGAGAGCACACAACGAGCCGTAAATAATCCCGATCACAGACAACAAACCGACCACAGGCAGACCAATACTGATGGAAGCCGCCGGGAAGAGCGGCAGGCAGATCCGCAAAAAGCCGTAGGTACCAAGCTTCAGCAACACCCCGGCAAGAATCACGCTGCCCGCTGTCGGAGCTTCCACGTGGGCCAGTGGCAGCCACGTGTGGAACGGAAATACCGGCACCTTAATCAGAAATCCCATCGAGACCGCAATAAACAATGCTTCCTGTACGCCAGGCTCCAACGGATGTTCACGAAGCCACGCAAGCAGTGCAGGTAGCGAGGTCGGGTTCGGCAGGCCGGCCGCAGCCACGTGGAGCACCAGCCAGATCAGCCCGGAAAGCGTCACAAGGCTGCCGGCAAGTGTGTACAGGAAGAACTTGACAGCCGCCCATTTGCGGTCCCGCCCACCCCAGACAGCAATCAGGAAAAACAGGGGAATCAGAGTCATCTCGAAAAACACATAAAACAACACCAGATCGAACGCACAAAACACGCCGATCAATCCGGTTTCCAGCAACAGCAAGGACGCATAGAACTCAGAAGACCTGGTCTGAATCGATTCCCATGAGATCAGAATGGCAGACACCGTCAAAAGCGTCGTCAGGGCGATCAATGCGACGCTGATACCGTCAACGCCAAAGTACAGACTCAGCTGCAGCCGGCCGTTCTGCAGCCAGGGGATCACAGTTTCGACTTTCGGAGCAATCACCGAGAGACTGCTGGCACTGGACAGCAGAGGCGTTCCGCCGTGCTCAAAACTGTTAACGCTGGCCTGGAACCGCGCGTAGAACAGCACCGAACAGACGAATGCAAGGCCGGCACCGCAGACTGCGATCCAGCGGGCATTGCCTGTATTGATCGATGAACGGAAAAGCATCAGCAGGACGGCAGTGACCGCCGGGATGCCAAGAGTGATGAACAGAAGAGCTTGCATGGAGATTCCGCCAGTGGCAGAGGAGGGTCAGCAGGTTTAATTCAGAGCAGACTGAGAACAATCATCACGGCCGCAACAGCACCAGCCCACATAATCCCGGCATAAGACGTCGCAGGACCAGCCTGCGTCCCCTTGAGCAGGTTACTGATTCGCAGCGGAAGCCGCCCCACACCATCGATCAATCCGTCAATCAGTCGCCGATCGATTACCGTGGACAGCCACGCTGTGCCTTTCAGAGGCAACACAACAATCCCATAGAAAATCTCGTCAAGGAACAGCTTGTTCAGCGACAGCACATAGAAGGGCTTGAGCGTCCTGGCAATGGCACCCGGAACTCTCGGCATAGCCACATACAACATCCACGCAAGGCCGATTCCCGCCGTGGCCAGCACCACACTCAATGCCATCACGTCAAGATGGAAGTGAGCTTCTGTGGGAGTCAGCCCGACAGTCTTCTGCAGATAATCGCCGAACAGGTGCGTCGGCCCCACCGCCAGACCGATCAGCAGTGCGGCCACCGCCAGTATCCTGAGCGGCCATGCCATAATGGGCGTCGCTTCGTGCGGGTGATGACCGGCCTCTTCAGGAAACCGCTCCGGTCCGCAGAACGTCATGAAATACGCCCGGAAGGTGTAGAAGGCTGTCAGCATCGCAGTCACGCAGGCAATCACCAGGATCGTTCCGAAGAACAGCCTGTGCTCGCCCGTCCGCGATGCCTGAATGAGCACCGCGAGAATCTCGTCCTTGCTCCAGAAGCCCGCCAGCAGCGGCACTCCCGCTAGCGCCGCAGAACCAACCAGGAACGTCCAGTGAGTAATCGGAAGCGCTCGGCGAAGCCCGCTGAATCGCCGCATGTCAATCACATCACCCATCGCATGCATCACACTGCCCGCGGCCAGAAACAGCAGGGCTTTGAAATAGGCGTGAGTGAACAGGTGGAACATCCCGGCCGTCACCGCAGGCGTCACCACCTCCGCTCCCGCCGCACCACAGCCCAGAGCCATAAACATAAAGCCCAGCTGACTCACCGTGGAATACGCAAGCACTCGCTTGAGGTCCGTCTGAGTCAGAGCGATCAGCGCCGCAATGGCTGCTGTGGTCGCACCAATGCCCGAAACTGTCATCTGCACCAGCGGAGCCATCACAAACAGCGGCGTGCAGCGGGCCACGAGGTAGACGCCCGCCGTCACCATCGTCGCCGCGTGAATCAACGCACTGACAGGCGTAGGGCCTTCCATCGCATCCGGCAGCCAGACCTGCAGCGGAAACTGTGCTGATTTGCCCATCGCACCCAGAAACAGACAGAAACAGATCAGCTGGATCACGCCGGGATTCCTGGCCTCCACTCCGGCGATATGCTCGGCACTGTTCAGCACACTCAAAAAGTCAATCGCCCCGAAGTTAATCCAGATCAGAAAGATCGCCATGATCAGGCCGAAGTCACCGATCCGATTGAGCACAAACGCCTTTTTCGACGCGGCAGCCGCAGACGGCTTGCCAAACCAGAACCCGATCAGCAGGTAACTGCACAAACCCACCATTTCCCAGAACACAAACAGCAGCACGAAATTGCTCGATAACACCAGCATGCACATCGAAAACACAAACATCGAAACCGCCGCGAAGAACCGCGGATAGCCGGGATCGTGATGCATGTAGCCCGATCCGAACAGGGCCACAAGCAGGCTGACACCAGTCACCATCGCCAGCATAATGGCCGAAATATTGTCCACACGCAGCTCGAAATGCACGTCAAGGCTGCCAACCGACATCCATTCAAACGCGAATGCCGTATACTCCGGGCCTCGCGGCTGCTTCTGCTCAGCACGCGCTGCAAGGCGGGAAATGGACTGCTCAAGCGATTCAGGGTTACCCATACCAGCCGGGGCTCCCGGCACAGGCTGCGGCATCGGAGTGGCCGCAGGACGAGCCCCTGCCTCGTCCGACACTGAATCCCCGCCGGCACTCTCTCCGGCTGCAGCCACCGTTTCAGCGGCTCCAGGAGGAGCGGTTCCGGGGAGCAGAAAGAGCACCCCCAGCGAACACGCAAATGACACTGCAAGCGCCGACCAGCAGGGAAGATGGCTGCGGTATTTGAGCAGTTTGGGGCCGAGCAATGCTGTGACAACAGCCGAAAGCAGCGGGGCAATCGGGATGAGCCAGAGCAGGGGAAGCAGGAGTTCCTGGGACATGATTGATCAGCTTCCGACTTGTGGGGGCTGCTGTGAATACGGAGGAATCAAGAACAGAAAGTTCAGACTTTGGTGGAAGCGGTTTCCCCGGGAACACTCCGCGGCGCGACGCCGGCTGGTGTGAGCTTTGGAATGCCAGCGTAGGCTGGCTCCGGAACGGAACCATCGCCGGAGTCATCTGCAGGCGGCTGCGGCACATCGGGCTCGCGGAGCTCCGTCCAGAGCCCGATATCCAGTGTGTGCACCTGACGGTACAGAGACAACACCAGCGAAAGAGCCAGTCCGGCTTCACAGGCAGCCACCGTGAGCACGAAAATCGTGAATGCCTGCCCCTCAGCCGTCTGATGGATTTTGCCAAAGGTGATCAGGCTGAGCGACACGCCGTGAAGCATCAGCTCGGCAGAAAGCACCAGCAGAATCAGATTGCGGCGAGTGACGAAGCCGATGGCACCAAGGACAAACAGTCCGGCAGCCACCATGAGCGTACGCAGTTCTTCAGGGGTCATTGGAGTCGCAGGATTCACAGAGCTCCCTCCTCACGCCGAGGTGCAATGGCGATGGCGCCGATGCTGGCCACCAGCAGCAGAGTTCCGGCGAGCTCCACTGCAAAGAGGTAATCAGAAAAGAGTGATCGACCGAGTCCGCGGAGTGAACCCACCGGAGTCTCCGCGTCCACCTTACTCAGGAAATTAGGCACCGGATCCGGCTCGGGCGGGGCTTGGATGCCCTCCGCAGAAATTTCCAGAGACAGCGTGTTGCCCTGCGGCTGGCTGCTGACAACGACGCCCTCTTCTGCTGACTTCACCTCAGCTGCCGCAAGCACCGGCCGGCTAATCTCAACACCGGTGGTCTGGAGCGTCTTTGTGATCGCTCCAATGAGCAGAAAAGCTGCCAGACAGGCCACGACCGCGTTCTGCGATTTCTTGTCATAGCCCGCAGAACCGCTCTGACGAGCCAGCATGATCACGAACAGGAACGTC
Organism: uncultured Chitinophaga sp.; assembly: GCA_964561125.1. Taxonomy (GTDB): domain Bacteria; phylum Planctomycetota; class Planctomycetia; order Planctomycetales; family Planctomycetaceae; genus SXXK01. The sequence goes on from CAZLOQ010000092.1 coordinate 7,710, forward strand.
ACGATCACAGCACCGGCGTACACAATCACAGTGGCTGCAGCGAGGAATGGAGCACTTTGCGTGAGAAACAGACCACAGGTGCAAAGCGTCGTGATGGCAAACCAGAGCGCTCCGTAGACCGGGTTGCGTGCGGTAATCATGAGCACGCCGCCGGCAAGAGCACCTAAGGAAAAGATCCAGAACAGAACTTCGGGCACCAGCGCCGCATCCGTGCGGCCAAACCCGGCAAGGAACGCCAGCAGCCCGAGCCCGGTCAGACCGAGCGCCACCGGGGATGTTTTACCCGAAGAACCACTCCGATTGGGCATGAGCAGTACAAGGCCCAGTGCCCATAACAAAAGCCCCGCAAATGTCAGCGGGTGCTGCTGAATCCACACATTCATGGCATCCCCTCCGTCCCCGTCGTGCGAATTACGCCCGCGGTCGCAGATTTGGCAGAACGGTCCGCCTGAGGCACCACAGTCGCCGGACCAAGTGCCGGAAGCTGCTGAAATTCAGCCGCCGGACCGAGTACTCCACGACCGGTTCGCACGGGGTCGCGAGGATCGTTTTTCGTCTGGTCGTAGACCGCAAGCAGCTTTTCGCGGTTGTAGAGCAGATCAGACCGGGATTCACCGGTGAGGTCGTAGATGTGAGTCAGTTCGATCGCATCCACAGGGCAGGCTTCTTCACACATCCCGCAGTAGATGCAGCGGAGCTCGTCCAGCACAAACGACCTGGGAAACTTATCGCGGTCGGGCCAGTCCGCAGGAGCTTTTTCGGCTTCGATCGAAATGCAGTTGGCCGGACATGCAGTGGCACACATCATACACGCCACGCACTTCACACGGTCCTGCTCGTCCCGGTTGAGCCGGTGCACGCCACGGTAGTGCAGCGGCAGCTCCGGCTTGACCTCCGGAAACTGCTGCGTGACGGTCTTGCGTTCCACGACGTGTTTGAACGTTGTCTTCAGCCCCTGCAGGATCGCAGGGACAAAAGTGGATTCCCAGAAACCGAGTTCGGGTTCTTCAACCCAGCGGACGGTTTTTTGACGGGCTGTTGCGGACATCGCAGAGCGGCCTTTGGGGGGAAAGGAAAATGGTGTTGAATCTTAAAGGTCAGTGAGCGGATGCATGCCCATGGCTGTGGTGAGCATCTGTCGGAACGGCCTTGCGACGCACATAACCCGGACGGGAACGCTGTTCAGCATCCCGGAGCGACGAACTGATCGCACCCCAGGCAGCAAATAACAGCAAAGAACCCGGAAGGAGCCACCACACGGAAGCATTGAAGTGCCGGACGAACATCACCATCAGCAGGTTGGCAAGCGAAAGAGGAATCATGACGCGCCAGGCGAGTTCCATCAACTGGTCAAACCGGAATCTGGGTATCGTCCATCGAAGCATGATGATCACCCAGATGAACAGGAATGCCTTCACACCCAACACACCAAGCTTCACGATCCAGGCACCCGTGTAGGTGCTGTCCGCTTCCGCAATGCCCGGGAAATGCCAGCCACCAAAGAACAGAATTGACGTCAGGAAACTAATTGTGATCATGTGGGTGTATTCACCAAGAAAGAACAATGCCCACTTCAGCGCACTGTACTCCGTATGCCAGCCACCCACCAGCTCCTGCTCGCACTCGGCAAGGTCGAAGGGAAGCCGATTGGCCTCCGCCAGAGAAGCCGTGAAGAACATGAGCGCCGCGAGGGGCTGAAACCAGATGTTCCAGCTGAGCAGTCCGCCGGAGATCTGCTGGTGCATGATGTTTTCCAGGTTGAGCGACCCGGAGAGCAGCGCGATGCCAAGCACCGACATGCCCAGCGGAATTTCGTAGCTCACCACCTGAGCACTCGCGCGGAGTGCACCCAGGGCACTGTACTTGTTGTTCGAAGCCCAGCCACCCAGCACAATGCCGTAAACCGCAAGACTCCCCACCGCAAAAATAAACACCAGCCCGATATCAATCCCAGGCGCGATGATGAATCGCAGAAACCATGGCACAGACGGGTCATCCACAGGACCAAAAGGAACGACCGCAAACGCCAGCAGCGCGGTGAACACAGAGATGCCCGGGGCCATCAGAAAGAGCAGTCGATCGACGTGGTCCGGGATCACTTCTTCCTTCAACAGCAGCTTCACACCGTCAGCCAGAGGCTGCAACAGCCCCAGAGGTCCCACACGGTTCGGTCCGACACGGTCCTGCATCCATGCAGACAGCTTTCGCTCCAGCAGAATCAGGTAGTTGCAGACCCCGGGGATTGAGGCGACCACGAGCAGAATCGTGGTCAGAGTTGGAATCAGTGAGTCCATGAAAAACAGCCGAAGAGAGTGCTGTGGAAAGACTTCAGAGGAGCAGAGGATGTTCAGGTGGCAACGGACACAGGCTGTGCAGAACTGAGCAGTGTGCCCAGATCGCGAAGTTCGGGCTGGACAAGCGCGGCAAGCGACTCAATCGCTGCCGCAACTTCACGACGCAGAACTTCGGTTTGCGGAAGACCGGAGCGTTCAGCGAGTTCCCAGAGGATTCGAGTGTCGGGGCGAGTGCCGTCAGGACCGCGGACGGCACGGCGGATGAGCTGTGCCAGTCCCCCGTGATTGACAACAGTGCCTTCCCGCTCAACGAACGTGCCTGATGGCAGCACATGCGTGGCATGCTGGAGCACCGGCGATGGCAGGAAGTCCTGAACAATCACAGACTCCACATCGCTGAAGGCTTCCGCCTGCAGCTCTGTAATCCAGCCCTCCGGGTCACCACCAGCCAGGTACACAGCACTGAACTGACCCGCAGAAGACAGCCGCAACAGCTCTTCAAACGGCACCACCTCGCCCGTGAAATGACTCAGCACAGCCTGAACGCCCGCACGATTCGGTGCCTTTTCAGCCCGGATCGTGAACCGCGTCGGCTGCAGCGGCTTTCCATGCACATCCTTCGGAAAATGCTCATCCTGACCCGTCATACGGACCGGGCCGAGTGCGAGCACGGCGGAAGGCGTGAGCGATTTCAGGTAGCTGCTGAGCAGCCAGGCTTCTTCGACCGTCATCCAGGGCGAGAGCACTGCGGCGAGTTTACCCTGGCCGCCCGCGGCCTTTTTCAGAGCGTTGCGGGCGGAGGTCAGCGTCTGATCCCAGTCACGGCTGGAAACCTGCCCGTTCACACGAATTTCCGGCGACGTGAGCCGCTGATCGGAGTGCGTGTACTTCCAGCCGAAGCGGCCTTCATCACACATAAAGTGCCCCTGGGCCTGCGGATTGGGGCGCGGCTTGAGCCGATAGACGCGATCTTCGTTCTGGTCAACCGTGACCGAACAACCCGTACTGCAGCCGGGGCAAACGGAGTTGGTGCTCTTGAGCCACCACACACGCTGCTGGTACAGGAAATCTTTGCTGCAGAGAGCACCCACCGGGCAGATGTCCACGACGTTGCCGGCGAGCGGATTATTCACCGGGTGGCCGGGGAAAATGTCGATTTCTTCGTGTGATCCCCGGCTGACAACCTGCAGCTCCGCGGAACCACTGATCTCCCGCGTGAAACGCACACAACGCGTGCACATGATGCAGCGGTCAGTGAACAGAGTGATCTGGTCGCCGATGTATTCCTTATCCGGCTTGATGTTCTTGGGCTCGTTCAGCCGGCTGTAACCACGACCGTAATTGAAGCTGTAGTCCTGCAGATAACACTCGCCCGCCTGGTCACAGGTCGGGCAGTCGAGCGGATGGTTGAGCAGCAGATACTCAAGGGTGGCCTTGCGGGCTTCACGCACCTTCGGGCTGTCTGAGATGATGACCGTGCCGTCCTTCACAGGAGTCTGACAGCCGGGTACAAGTTTCGGCTGCATGGCAACGGTGCCATCCGGCTTCTTGTCTCCGACCTCAACCAGGCACATGCGGCAGCTGGCGACGACGGACAGTTCCGGATGCCAGCAGTAAGCGGGGATTTCTTCGCCGACTTTGGCTGCCGCCTGGATGCAGTTGAGCCGCTCGTTGGCGCCGATTTCGACTTCTTTGCCGTTGACAAGAACCGTGGCCATTGGGAGTCCTGGAAATGAATCTGCCGATGTGGAGAGGAATCAGTGGGCTGCCATCATTTTCTGGGCGGACGTGATGGAGGATTTGCGGGAGCGGATGTAGTCTTCGAATTCAGGCCGAAACTTGTTGATCGCGTTCTTCACAGGCCATGCCGCACCATCCGACAAACCGCAGATCGTCGTTCCGGGAATAATGCCCATTGACCCGGCCACCTCCAGCAACAGATCCAGGTCTTCAGAACGGCCGTTGCCCGAACGGATACGGTCAAGGATTTTGGTCATCCAGTGGGTGCCCTCACGACACGGTGTGCACTGCCCGCAGGATTCGTGCGACATAAAGCGACAGCAGTTATGCAGGACGTCCACCATGCTGGTGTGATCGTCCACCACAACCACAGCCGCTGTTCCCAGCCCAAGGCAACCCACCTTGCCGGGGCCCGCAAAATCCAGCTTTGTATCCAGCTCCCTTGCGGACAGGAAACCCATGCTGATGCCGCCGGGGACAACCGCCTTCGCTTTGCGTCCCTTCCACACGCCCCCCGCATGCTCTTCAATGAGCTCCCCTGCGGTGACTCCCAGAGGAAGCTCCACACAGCATGGACGATTCACATGACCACTCACACAATACAGCTTAGGACCAAAGCTGCCGGGATCACGCGGATTGGACGGATCCGGAGGAACTCCGATGGACTTAAACCATTCGGTACCGCGGTAGAGAATGTGAGTCACGCAGCAGAGCGTTTCCACGTTGTTGACGATGGTGGGTTTGCGGAAGAGCCCTTCAATGGCCGGGAAAGGCGGCTTGATGCGGGGCCAGGCACGTTTGCCTTCCAGGCTTTCAATCAATCCGGTTTCTTCACCGCAAATGTAAGCACCAGCGCCGCGGTGGAGGACAATGTCCAGATCGACCCCGGTTCCAAGGATGTTCTTACCAAGCAGTCCGGCGGCATGACATTCGCGAATCGCAGCATCCAGCGTGCGGTAGCTGGTGCCATACTCATACCGCAGATACAGATACGCCCGACTGGAACGGATCGCATGACACGCCAGTATGATCCCTTCAATCAGCTGGTGCGGATCCTTTTCCATCAGATAGCGGTTGTTGAACGTACCAGGTTCGCTCTCGTCGGCATTGATGGCCAGATAAATCGGGCCGGGATGGTCCTTCGGCAGAAAGGTCCACTTGAGCCCTGTCGGGAAGCCAGCGCCGCCTCTGCCGCGAAGCCCGGAGTCCTTGACGATGTTGGTCACATCGCCCGGCGCCATGCTCAGGAATTCCTTCAGCCGCGAATAGCCGCCGTCGGCCTGATAGGACCTGAGCGAGGTGCTGTCGGGCTTGTTAATACGAGCGAAGAGAACAGGTTCGAAGGCTGGCATGGGTATCAGAGTTTATCAATGAGGGCGGAAGTGGATTCTGGAGTCATGTCCATGTGGCAGACATCATTGACAAGAATGCACGGTGCACCTTCACAGGCGCCCAGACATTCGGCGAACTCAACCGTGAACTTCCCGTCCGCCGTGGTTTGCTGGGGATGCACTCCGTAGCGGTGACAGACGGATTCCAACAGCTCTTCACCACCCCGGAGCGCACAGGAAATGCTGCGGCAGAACCAGACGCGGTGTTTTCCAAGCGGGTTGTCTTCTTCCTTGAAGAAGTTGTAAAACGTCATCGTGTCGTGCACTTCGGAAGGATGCAGCTCCAGAAGCTCAGCGATCTCAACGATGGCTTGCCGGGACACCGCGCGGAGGGTGTCGTGGACCAGGTGCAGTGCAGGCAGAGTCACGGCGCGCTTGTTGGGGTATTTGGGGAATTCCGCTTTGATTTTTTCACGGAGTTCTTCAGTGAGGACGCTCATGGTCTGCCAGCCGGATTGTGGTGATGATGAAAGGCCGAAGGGAAGGCACGAGGGCCGGGTGCACGGTCAGCGGTCAAGCTCTGCGGCGATGATATTGATGCTTCCCAGCACCGCAACCACGTCACTGAGCTGGTGGTTGCGGATCAGATGCGGAAACATGGAAAAATGAATGAAGGACGGGGGGCGAGTCCGTGCGCGGTAGGCCCGGGTTTCAGCATTTCCGACGATGAAGAAGCCGAGTTCTCCGTTGGGTGATTCCGTGGCCGCATAGACCTGCTCACGCGGCACCGGGTAACCCCGATTCGGCATGATCACTTCGAAGTGCTGAATGAGCCCTTCGATGCTGCGGTAGACCGAGGGCTTGGCCGGGAGCACCATATCACTTTCGACGCCGATGTTCACGCTGCCGCCCGGAATGTTCTCGACTGCCTGCTCGATGATTTTGAGACTTTCAAGGAGCTCCTGCATGCGGACGAGGTAGCGGGCGTAACAGTCACCGCCGCGGGAACAGATGACGTCGAAGTCAAGGTCCGCGTAGGCCAGATACGGTTCATCCCGCCGCAGATCCCGCTCGATACCACTGGCTCGCGCCACCGGCCCCACAGCGCTCAGGTTGATTGCGTCTTCGCGACTGAGATACCCGATGCCCTTCGTGCGGTCCACAAAAATGCGGTTTTTGGTGAGCAGTCGATCGACTTCTTCGTAGACGCGGGGAAATTCGCGAACGAACTTCCGCACGCGGTTGACCCAGTCGACGTTGACGTCGAAGAGCACTCCGCCGACGCGCGTGTAACTGGTGTGGAAACGCTGGCCTGATGCCAGCTCCACAATGTCATAAATGTGCTCGCGCTGCTGGAAGAAATACAGAAACGCAGTGAAGCCGCCCAGATCGAGCGCCGTGGTGCCCAGATTGAGCAGGTGATCGTGCATCCGCATGAGCTCTGCGAGGATGGTTCGCAGATAGCGGCAGCGCGGTGTGAGCTCAATTCCCAGGAGCTTTTCAACGGTGTGGTGCCAGGCAATTTCATTGGCGAGCGGCGACAGGTAGTTCATCCGGTCGACAATGGTCACGTACTGGTTGAAGTCCAGATGCTCGCCCAGCTTTTCGAAGCCACTGTGCAGGTAACCGATGTAGGGAACGGCGTTGATGACCTTCTCACCGTCCAGCGTGAGCACCAGACGCAGGGTGGTGTGCGTCGCAGGGTGCTGCGGTCCGAAATTCAGAGTCCAGACGTATTCGCGGTCCGGAGCATCCGTGGGGGTGGTGTCAACGGGAGTCAGAGGCATGAGAGGCCGCCGGAACTGTCAGAGGTGGAGCGGAGGAATTGGCCGGGGAACTTGAGGACATTGCCGCCGGACAGAAAAGGGATGGTCAGCTGCCGGAACGAGTAATCACGGGGAAGTTGTGCCGCTCGCCGCGTCCCTTCAGCGGGTAGTCCTTGCGGAGCGGAAAGGCTTCGAATTCTTCGGGCATGAGTATTCGTCGGAGGTCGGGATGCCCGGTGAACACAATGCCGAACATGTCAAAGACTTCCCGTTCCATCCAGTCAGCTCCACGCCACAGCGAATACACAGACGGGAGTTCCGGATTCGGCAGGTTGACCGGTGTGCGGACGATGAGTCGTTCACCGGAGTCCATGTTCAGCAGCATGTAAACCACACTGAACCGGTCCGTCGCCCCCTCGTACTCCAGCCAGTCCACCGCCGTGAGGTCGATGAGCATATTGAAGCCGTGATCATCCTTGAGGCTGGTGAGCACTTCAAAGACGACTGCGGCCGGAACGTCGAAACGACGATTGTCCCGGAAGGAGGATTCCGTGATGTCTGCGGAAAACTGAGCCCGCAAAGGCGCGATCTCAGGCATTGCTGGAGACTCCTTTACGCCCCACGGAAGCCGCTGATGCGTCAAATTCTCCCAGCTGCACAAACTGCGCATCCTCGATGCGATGACGCTCCTCACGGTCAAACGGCGTTGGACCGTCCGGCATGTCACGGATGTTGAATTCCCGACCCATGATCGTTCCCGTGCGACGCACCTTGGCCTGCATGTCCATCACCGCCTGCAGCAGCTGTTCCGGACGCGGAGGACACCCGGGAACGTACATGTCCACGGGAATGAACCGATCCACACCCTGCACAACAGCATAGGTGTCGAATACACCGCCGGAACAGGCACAGGCACCCATGGAAATGCACCATTTGGGTTCCGGCATCTGCAGCCAGATGCGCTGGAGCACAGGCAGCATCTTCATGACCACTCGACCGGCCACAATGAGCAGATCACACTGACGCGGGCTGAACCGCATCACCTCTGCTCCGAATCGCGCCAGGTCGTGCCGCGAAGCAGCCGTTGCCATGAGCTCGATTCCGCAGCAGGCTGTGGCAAACGGCATCGGCCACAGACTGTTGGATCGCGCCCAGTTGGCTGCGGCATCAAGCCGCGTGATGAAGATATTTTCCGGCAGGCCTACCGCCATCGGAATACACCTTTCCGCCACGCATACACCCAGGCAAGGGCCAGCGTGAACATGAAGATCAACATGATTGCAAAAACCGTGTCCCGCAACTGCACAGGCACGCCACCCTCACTATAGGCGCTTACCGCCCATGGGTAGAGAAAGAGCAGTTCAACGTCGAAAACAAGGAACAAAATGGCAACCAGGTAGAACCGCACGTCGAATGGCTGGCGAGCGTCGCCAACCGGGTCCATCCCCGATTCATAGGGCATGTCCTTCACCGGCGTCTTCTTTTTGGGACCCAGAAGATGCGCCAGGAGCAGATTGGTGACGACAAACCCCACCAAAACAAAGCCATAGACAAACAGCGGAGGCAAATCGGGAAGATTCACACCGAGCCCCTGTAAAAGTGTTGCTGAGACGGCAGTTGCCCCGATTTTTGCAGCACAAGAAAGCCGCCATCGGAGCATGGAAAGGCGCAGACGGGTGGAGCAGCCAGCGCGGAGGATAAGTCGTCAGGAATAGACGCCAGGCTGGCGGGAATCAAGACCAACCCCCCGGACTCCCCCGAGCCTCTCGGTTTCGGAAATCCTTCCGGCTCAGTTTCAGCCGTTTTTTCCCGGCAGCGGGAGCGATACAGGTGGCGTTGCGATTCCCATAGCAGCCCACACACCGAAACCCCGGATACCGGACCGCTGAATCTGAGCACTGGTGGCTTTTCCTCTTAACCCGTGCCTGCTATGGTTGCCTGCGGGAATCACCCCGTGCCTGCCCAAGGGAGAAACTCAGACGTGAAATTCTTTCGCTATCGCCGCCCGTCACTCAAAACCATGCTCGGCGTCACCCGCGCCAAAAAACAACTCAACAAATCGCTCGGTATCAACAAAATCATGGCCCCCTTCCGCTGGTGGCCCAACAAAAAGCGAACCATCAAACGCCGCCTCGGCTACGAATCCCCCATCGGTCGACTGATTCGACTCGGATTGCCCCGCCCAGGTGGCTGCGCCGTGATCCTCGCCGCAGCACTCACGTCCGTCGTTACAGCCTGCCTGTATCTGGCCTCCTGACCCCAGCATCGCGCCCCGGACCAGACACCCAACGGATGATCGTATTGCCCCGCTGGCACGCACGTGGCCGTCCACGCACATGCCGGTCCGCGCGATCCAACCGCCAACTCCCGACGCAGCATCAGCCCGAAGACGTCATCCCCCGGCACACCGCTCCACTCACCCCTGCCGCTTCGACATTCTCAACACCGCACCCTGCCCCCCGGCCCGCTGCACCTCCTCAGCCCGCGCCGGAGAAAATGCGTCCCGCCCCGTCCGCCGCGGAAATCCCGGCCACGTTGCCGTCCCCTCAGGACGCCTGTCGGAAATCCGTCGCAACGCTTCCGGGAAATGCCGGACACCCCCCGCCTCGTCAAACACCTCACGGCGTCCATACAGCACCGACAGCCCGTCCTGATACAGCACAGACCATTCAGCCTCCGCCGCCATCTGCTGCACAGCCGGCAAATCGCTCCGACGATTGAGCAGCACCAGATCCGGACGGCCCTCCCGCAGCACCCGCTCAGGATCAATCGGACCGGAATCCGCTCCCCGATGTCGCCGGACACCCTCCCTGCCAAACAGAAAGTCAAAGTGCATGTCCACAACATGCTGCGGATAACACGTGTCATAACGCCCGTCAAAACCCAGCGTTGTCGCCGGAGCAAGCGCCGCCAGCGAATACTGAGCCCAGTCAAACGTCGCAGCCAGCTTTCCCTGCAGCCCGTGCTCGTCCATGAACTCAACCGCGTCAACCGGATACTCCGCCCGCTCCACACCAAACTTCGCATGGCGATGCACCAGCACTCCCAGCAGACCCGCCATAATCAGACCCATTTCAGCCTGCACCACCCACGCGCCGGGCCCGCTGAGCGGTCGCGGGGCGCGTTTGCCAAACACCGCACCACAGGCCGACACCAGATGCTCCGGCAGCCGCAGGCCAAACATCAATGCAAAAAACGCCAGATGCCGAATGTGCCCGGGAGCCTGCAACGCGACAATTCCCAATAGCACAAGCTCCACCCAGTCCCGCCGGAGTCGCGTGCAGGCCACAGCAAATCCGCTCATTACTGCCAGCATCACAAACAGAATCGCCGCCGGTCCGCCATCCAGCAGCCCCGCCCACTCAGATACCTCCGGCCTCGGCTGACTCAGCGAAACCACCAGCCAGTACGGGAGCTCCCAGCCGTACGGATTCACAAACAACGTCCCCACTGCCAGTCCGCCCAGTCCCGCAAAATGCAGTCCCACACGGACCGCGTCCGCACGCCGCCTGACAAACGCCTCAATCGAACGCAGCCCCAGCAGCGCAAGGAACACGCACAGCCCCGCCAGCACTCCGCCATGCGAATTCGTCCACACCACCAGCAGTGGCAGGCACAGCCACAACAGCCCGTACCGCGGTGCCCTGCCCTCCTCCCACCCCGCAAACGCCCGCTCCGTGAGCAGCAGCTGAGCTGCAAACAGCAGAAAACTGAACAGCTGCGGCCGCATCAGCCAGAATTCCGCCAGACACGCCGCCACAGGCAACAGACACACAGCCGCACTCACGAGCGGTACGCGCTGTCGCACTGACCGCCGCAGGATCACCAGCATCAGCAACAGCCCCGCCAGCGTCTTCAGAATCATCAGCCCGTAACCCCCGATCGTCCGCTGACCAAGAGCCACGGAAAGCTCAAACAGGTTCTCGTGGTTGATCCACGGATGGCCCTCAGCGGTGTAAGTATGAGTCGCCGTGAGGGGCAGCGAACCGCTGAACAACCAGTCTTCGCCGTACTGAATATGCCCCCACAAATCCGGCTCCACCATGCGTGTGGACAACAGAATTCCGCAGCACAGGAGCACCACTGCAGTGATCCCGTGGGTCAGCCATGCCGGCTGTCCACCCGGAATCTCAGAATCGGTCGCTGTCGAAATCTGGCTGCTCATTCTGCCGTCTCCCCCCCACACACCTGCGAACCTGCTGTCGGCCACGGTGTGCTGTCTGCTCGCGGTGTTCTGTCAGTTGCGGGCAGCCGCGCAATCGTGCCGCCCCGGCAGCACCAAACTACGTCACGATTTGCCATCCGACACAACACGCTGTGCTGCTCCGGCACAATCTCGCACGGTTGCCGCGGTACAATCGGCTGCCGCGGTACAAACTGCTGCCGCGGTACAATCGGCACAACCCGGCAGGAACCCTCGTCAGCCGCCGTCGTCACGCAACAGCGCAAAGCCCCGGGACACGTACACCGCGCCGCTCCAGAGCGTCACCAGTACCGCCAGAGCCAGCACCAGCATTCGCAGGGCGGGCACCCAGTCCCACGCAAACAGCGGCGACATCGAAAACAGACTCACAGAAACCGCCACACACTGCAGGGTCATCTTCAGCTTCCCGGAGAAGCTGGCGGAAAAGTCCTTGCCTTCCTTCTCCAGAATCCCGCGAAGACTTGAAACGAACATTTCCCGACCGATGATAATAATCACCATCCACGCGCGGACGCCGGAATCCGGACTGGCCTGGTGTTCCAGCAGACACACGAAGCTGCCGCACACAATCACCTTGTCCACAAACGGATCAAGGATCCGGCCAAGCACCGTAATCTGACCGTTGCGACGGGCAAAGTAGCCGTCCAGCGCATCAGTAGACGCCGCCAGAATAAACAACAAAGCCGACGTGATCCAGAATTGACCAGCAGCAATCAGTCCGAACAGAGCAAAGGCAAGGAGCAGTCGTGTGCCTGTGATGAAGTTGGGCAGATTGAGCACGTGCCGGCCGAGCACGGGTTGACGTCGGGAGGCGGTGACTGTGTTGGAACCGGTCATAGACAACCCGTCGTGAAAGCAGCGTGACACGCCAAAACCCCGCCCGTTGCAAACAGGGCTGCGCAATTCTCGCAGTTTATCGCGGCGGGACAAGGGACAACAGCCCCCGCTCGTCACAGGTGAAATTCCGTCACAAGGGAATTCCGTTGACTCCGGTTGGTTGAACCAGACGCCGGTTTCTGACACATTCCACCAACGACTTAATCCTCATCCTGCCACTCCAAGCCCCGGAGACGCCTGCGTGCACGCCGATATCCCAGCCAGCTCCAATGACACCCCGTCCTCCGGCTCCGGCCCGTGGTACCGCGAACTCACCCGCTACCACTGGTTCGTCTTCGTCGTCGCTGCACTCGGCTGGCTCTTCGATACCATGGACCAGCAACTCTTTACCCTCGCCCGCCCGCTGGCCATGGAAGAACTGATCACGCTCACCGACGAAGAAACACAGGCAGCCAGAACCACCAACGCCAAACCCGATGAACCCGCAGACGCCGCCGAAAAACGCGTCACCGAAAAGCTCACTGCCAAACGTGCCCAGTACGGCGGCTACGCCACCTCCTTCTTCCTCATCGGCTGGGCCACTGGAGGACTGTTCTTCGGCGTCCTCGGGGACCGCTGGGGACGCGTTCGCACAATGCTCGTCACCATCGTCATGTACTCCATCTTCACCGGCCTCAGCGCCTTCTCACGAAACTTCTGGGACTTCGCCATCCTCCGACTGCTCACCGGACTTGGCGTCGGTGGCGAATTTGCCGTCGGTGTCGCCCTCGTCGCCGAAGTCATGCCCTCCCGCGCCCGGCCACATGCCCTCGGACTGCTCCAGGCCCTGTCCGCCGTCGGTAACATCACCGCCGCACTCATCGGGATGGCAGGTACCGGCTGGAAAGTTATGTTCCTTATCGGCACGGCCCCCGCACTGCTCTCACTCCTCGTCCGCTCCCGACTCCGCGAACCTGAACGCTGGCAGGCCGTTTCCGCCTCCGACGGAGTCGCCAAACAGCTCGGTTCCTACAGCGAACTCTTCGGCAACCCCGTCCTCCGCTACCGCGCTCTCGTCGGACTCCTCCTCGCCTGCGCCGGCGTCATCGGTCTCTGGGGAATCGGCTTCTTCGCACCCGACCTCCAGCGCCGCGTTTTCCCGCCCATTCTCGAAGCCCAGGGCATGTCACCTGACCAGATCAAAGCCGAACTCAAATTTCTCTCCGGTATCACACTCCTCATGACCAACGTCGGTGCCTTCTTCGGCATCTTCCTCTACAGCTACGTCAGCCAGGTCCTCGGACGACGCGCCACCTTCGCCATCTGCTTCCTCGGTGCCATGCTCGCCACCATCAACCTCTACTGGAACCTCGGCAAATTCGCCGGCACCGCAGATATCTACTGGATGGCACCGCTCATGGGCTTCTTCCAGCTCTCCATCTTCGGTGGCTATGCCGTCTACTTCCCTGAACTCTTCCCCACCCGACTTCGCAGCACCGGAACCAGCTTCTGCTACAACGTCGGACGCTTCGTCGCCGCCATCGGCCCCTACTTCCTCGCCAACCTCACCTCCAAAGTCTTCTCTCCCGAACGCGGCTACGAAGGCGCCGATGGCTTCCGCTGGGCCGGGATCACCATGTGCTCCGTCTTTCTGCTCGGCCTCATCGCCCTGCCCTTCGCTCCCGAAACCAAAGACCAGCCGCTGCCGGAATAAACGCTTCTGATGGAACGCCCCTCGCCCCGCACACACGCCGCTCTCGCCCTCACCCTCACCCTGATCGCACTGGCCGTCTGGGCCCCCCCCACAGCCAGCGCACAAACCCGGCAACCGACCGCGGCCACCACCACCGCAGCCACCACGCGACTCCCCGATGATCGCCCGCCCCTCGATACCGCCGCCCTCGAAGCAGCCGGTCTCAGAATCCTTCAGTCCCGACACCTCCTCCTCGTCACCGATGCCCCTCCCGCCGATGTCGATGGACTCCCCCAACTCGCCGATCACCTCTTCAATACCCTCGCAACAAACCTCCCGCCACTCAAACCCGCTGCCGACGGCAGACCGTTTCAGGTCACCGGTTTCCTCATGGACGCCCCCGAACGCTTCCAGCAGGCCGGCCTCCTTCCCGACGAACACTTCATCATCCGCCACGGACGACACCTCGGCTACCGCTTCTGGATGCGGAATCAGCCCTCCCGCTACTACCGCCGACATCTCCTCCTCCACGAATTCATTCACTGCTGGATGATGTGCGAAGCCGGCATGCGCGATATCCCGCCCCTGTGGTTCACCGAAGGACTCGCCGAATACTTCGCCACGCACACCGCCAGCGATCTCCAGCCGCCACGCTTCGGAATCCTCCCCCAATCCCTCAACGGCTTCGAAGGCTGGGGACGCATCACACAACTCAGAGAACAAGCCTTCGGCCGCGTCGGCTTCCCCCCCGAAGAACTGGCCCCCGCCGAGTCCGGACAGACACTCAACGCAGTCCTCGACCCCGCCGACAACACATTCCTCTCTGAACTCAAATACGCCCAGGCCTGGGCCCTCGTCTGGCTCCTCAATTCACACCCCCAGCTCCGCTCCCGCTTCGCCTCCGTCAACCACGCCCGCAGCGGTCAACAGTTTCACACCGCCTTCGCAGAGATCGATCCCCCCACTCTCCAGCGACTCGCAGTCCTCTGGCTCCTCCTCCTCGATGCCCTCGAAGAAGACTTCGACCAGCAACGCTCCTTCCCCGAACTCAATCCCCCCTGGACCACCTGGCACCCAAACTCCCCCGAAATCACCCTCCAAATCCACGCCGATCGCTCCTGGCAACCCTCCGGCATCCACACCCGGACAGCCACACGCCTCCGCCTCGCCGCAACCGGACAGTGCACCGTTCACCAGCAGCCACGCCCCTGGATCTCCACCCCCGCCGGCATCACCATCGACTACGCCCGCAATCGCCCCCTCGCAGAACTCACCGCCATCGTCATCCCCCGCAATGCCACCCAACCCCCAAAACGCATCCCCATCGGAAACCACTCCGTCATCGATCTCCCCCCAAACGCCGAACTCTGGCTCCAAATCAACGACCACGAAAACTCCCGCGCTGAGAATCATGGCTATTACACGGTGGTCGTTGGGAATGAATGAATGAATGGCGAATGGGGAATGGCGAATGGCGAATGGCGAATGGGGAATGGGGAATGGGGAATGGGGAATGGCGAATGGGGAATGGCGAATGGGGAATGGCCAATGGCCACTTCTCACTTCTCACTTCCCACTTCCCACTTCCCACTTCCCACTTCCCACTTC